>CADECW010000053.1 GCA_902825855.1 uncultured Rhodospirillales bacterium
GCCTGGCGCTGGCCGAGCAGCACCGGCTTGGAAGCATCGCCTTTCCGGCGATTTCAACCGGTGTCTATGGCTATCCAAAAGAGGCAGCTACGCGAATCGCGGTGCGCGAGGTGCGTGAGCACGCGCGCGACAAAGACGCAATCTTTTGCTGCTTCGATAGAGGCACAGCAGACCTGTATCGCTCGATTCTGGCCCAGTTTGCCGGCTGAGCTGGCTATAGTTCCCGTCCAGCGCTTTTGGCAACACTGCGCGCTGCCGAAGCAGCAAGTCTATTGAGCGCAATACCCAATAAGCGGTCATCAAAAAGCTTTAGCTTGCGCTGAGCCGATTTCTCTCCACCTGGCCATTTGCTCAGCTTGGTACGCACTGCTTCGACTGACGGATCCACGCCCTCCTTCTGAAGGAGCCAATCCACAGTTCCCAAAAGTTCCATGCCCAAGGGCGATTCAAAGCCATCGATCAGCTTTGACGTAGCTTCTAGAGCAGGGCGATAGGCTTTCGCTTCCGGAGTTGTAAGGTAAGCCGTGACCTTGTCTTTCTTCGTATCCTCAAACCAAATTGTGTCGAGCGGTCCAGCATCAGCCAACCGCTTGTCACAATGGAGGTAGCTTCCATCAAGGCCATTGAGAAGGTGGGTCAGCCGTGTGGAGTACGGACCAAACTTGTTGGCGACAAAACGCAGGTCAAGATCATTCGGCAGGCCGACATCAATGACGCTGCGCTCAAGAAAGTACGCAAGTTTCTGGATCTCTAGAAGGGTGCATTCAATTCCTAGAACCCAGTATCTACGAACGAGTTCAGCGACGAGCGCACGCGGCGGAGTAAGCTTCTCTACGCCGGAACGCTTAGACACGTTTTGATACCTGGGACTTGGCTCATAGACCAGAATCTGGACTTCATCCAACGAATCGAGTGCTTCAACGATTCGGCTTCGGACGTCCTTCCAGTCTAGGCCACCATTGCCGCTGCCGAGTGGAGGAATAGCTATCGATCGAATGTCATGCTCAACGATTACTCGTCGAAGGTCCTCAAGACCTTGTTCAATCCATTCGACCTTCGACGGATTACGCCAGTGCATCTTGGTAGGGAAGTTGATGATCCATTTCGGGGCAAGGAACTGGTTTCGCTCAGTTACAAACATACGCCCGACCTGAACTTCCTCTCGTTTGCATGCCGCCTCATAGGCCGCAAAGTTCGCAGGGAACGCTTCCTTGAACATCAATGCGACGCCCTTGCCCATTACTCCGACTGTGTTGACGGTGTTAACGAGCGCGTCAACCCTAGCTTCCAGCAGGTTACCTTCGGTAAAGGTGATCATTAGAAGTACCAATTCGGTCTTGTTGCAGTAGGCAGCTTGATGCGACGGTTGCTGATCTGGTCCGTGAGGCGCTCTTCAACTTTGGCGCTATGACATACAATGCCTAGCATAGCAGATACTGGTACGTGTCGGTATGCCAGCGCCTCAGCTTGATAGCGTTCAAACTTCGAGCGATCGTCCGGATCCTTTTTGAAATCACGAGCATTGAGAATAGCCCAGTCGATTCTGTTCAAGTCGTCCAGATCAGATGAGAACTGAGCTGTGGCCAGATAGGCATGACGATCGGCGAAGACGAATGGAACCTGTGCATCCAGCAATTTGTGAAGTGACGAAACAAGGATCACGATTTCGTCGTTAACACGCTGTTTGACGCCCAATCCGCTTCTAATGTTAAGTAGCATTGGTGAAAAGGGTGTGAAGTAGAAGGGTACATAGTCACTCAGCACTCCCCCCGGCGCACACTCGACGGCGCGAGTGTCCCGCTTGCTGATCAGCTCGTCATTGCCAATGCTCACAAAGCCTGGGTCCAAGACCTTGGAGTTTTTGGAGTGCAAGCCATTCTCCAACAACCACGGCACGTTGTCGCGGTGGGTAATTCGAAAGATGCGTGCTTTCGTAGAATTTAAGTCGAGGGGCATCGCGCTATCACGGAAGTCGATGTCACTGCCCGAACCGGTTAGCCGTCTTCAAATACTCCAGTTCGTCGTCCGTGCAGGTCCGTCCCAGAACGTCGTTGCGATGGGGGAAGCGGCCGAAGCGGGCGATGATGTCGCGGTGCTCGACGGCATACTTCGTCATCTCCGGATCGTTGAACGGAGCGAACAGGGCGCAGCACATCTCCTGGTCCACCAGCGATTCGCTGTGCTGGAACGGCATGTAGAAGAACGCCCGCATGGTGGCGTTGAAGGCCGCCGGATAGAAACGCGCCAGCGCGAGGCGTGCCGTCTCGGTCGCCTTGGCGTCACCGGCGAAGGCGTGAGGCGAGCGACGGTGCATGTTGCGCGGAAACTGATCGCATAAAAGGATCAGCGCCAGAGCGCCGTCGGGCGACTGGCGCCAGTGGTCCAGGCCATCTTCGATTGCCCGCTCGAAGGAAGCTGAGAAGCGCGCGCGGACCTCGGCATCGAACTCGGGCGGACAGCTCCACCAGATCTCGCGCGGCTTGCCGTGGTCGGGATGGTCGAGCGGCAGGAACCAGAAATCGAGAACGTCGCGGATGGTCGATGCGTTCATCGGCCGTCCTCGTTCAGTCCGGCCAGCAGCCCGGCGAACAGGCGCGCCCGCGGCGCCAATTCGGAGATCAGTACATGCTCCTCCAGCGTATGCACGCCCGCGCCGACCGCGCCCAGCCCGTCGAGCGTGGGGATGCCGAGCGCGCCGGTAAAGTTGCCGTCGCTTCCGCCGCCGAAGGTGCCGTGCTCCAGGCTGATGCCGATCTCGCTGGCCGTGGCGGCAGCGTGCGAGAACAGCCGCATCGTTCCTTCCGACGGCCCGAACAGCGGCCGCTCGGGCCCTCTTTCGACAGTGAGCGTCACGCCCTCGACCGGCGCCGCCAGCCCCGCCATGAAGTCATGGACGAACGCGAGATTGTCGCGCGACGACGCCACGCACAAAACCTCGGCGGTGCATTCAGTGGGGATCACGTTCACGAACAGGCCGCCCTGGATCACGCCGACGCTGAAGGAGACCAGCCGGTCCATGTCGGTGGCGCTTTCGATCGTCTCGACCAGGCGCGCCATCGCGCGGATGGCACTGCGGCCGGCGCGATTGTCGGCGCCGGCATGCGCGGGACGGCCGCGCGTGATGATGCGGTAGCGCGCGAAGGCATGACGACCGGTGATCACCTTGCCCTGCCGCGCCGGTTCGGGCACCAGCACGCAGCGATGACGACGCGCTTCGTCCTCGATCAGGGTGCGCGTTCCCGGACTGCCGATCTCCTCGTCGGGAATCATCAGGAAGGTAACGGGGAGCGGCGTGTCGCCGCTTTCGGCGCGCAGCCGTCGCAGGGCATGCAGCGCCAGGCAAATGCCGCCCTTCATGTCGAGCACGCCCGGTCCATAGAGCCGGTCGCCGTCGATGCGCAGCTTCAGTCCGCCCTCGATCGTGCCGACCGGATGGACCGTGTCGAGATGGCCCAGCACCAGGATGCCCGGGCCGCCGCGGCGCCCGGCAAAACTTGCGCGCAGCACCGGTGCACCCGATACGGCCGACATGCGTTCGATGTTGGCGCCAGCCTTGCGGAAGTCGCTTTCGGCGAGGTCGAACATGCGTGACACGGCGTCCGGCGTGACCGACGGGCTTTCGACCGCGGCCCAGCGCATGATGTCCTCGACGATCTCGCGGCTGGAGAAGCTGTTGGAATCCATCGCCTCATCCTAGCGATGGGGGCATAGTGACGGCAAACCAGGGGAACGCAGCAAGTGGCCAAGGTCCGCAACGTCCTGTTCATCATGTGCGATCAGCTGCGCGCCGATCATCTGTCGTGCGCCGGTCATCCGCATCTCGCGACGCCCGCGATCGATTCACTGGCGGCCAGGGGAGTATTGTTCCCACGCGCCTATGTGCAGTCGGGCGTCTGCGGCCCCTCGCGCATGAGCTTCTACACCGGTCGCTACATGTTCTCGCACGGCGCGACCTGGAACCGCGTGCCGCTGTCGGTGCGCGAGAAGACCATCGCCGACTATCTGCGGCCGGCGGGCTTCCGCGTGGCGCTGGCCGGCAAGACGCACGTGCTGCCCGACCTCGACGGGCTGGAGCGCTATGGGATCGAAGGTGGCTCGGCGCTCGCGGCGCTGATGCGGGCCGGCCGCTTCGAGGAGCTCGACCGTTACGACGGCCACTCTCCGCCAGGCGAGGAGAGCGGCTATGCCGCCTATCTGCGCAGGCAGGGCTACAATTCCGACGATCCGTGGAGCGACTACGTGATATCGGCCGATGGCCCGGACGGGCCGGTGTCTGGCTGGCACATGCGCAATGTGCATCTGCCAGCGCGCGTCGCCGAGGAGCATTCCGAGACCGCCTACATGACGCGCGAGGCCATGCGCTTCGTCGAGGAGATGGATGACAGGCCGTGGTTCCTGCATCTCAGCTACGTCAAGCCGCACTGGCCCTACATGGTGCCCGCGCCCTACCACGACATGTACGGCGCCGGGGATTGCCTGCCGCTCAATCGCGATGAGAGCGAGCTTGTCGATCAACATCCCGTGCTCGCGGCCTATCGCCAGCACGAGGAGTCACGGTCGTTCCAGCGGGCCGACGCTTCGGCCATCGTGCGGCCGGCCTATATGGGCCTGATCAGGCAGATCGACGATTGGCTCGGCCGGCTGTTCGGCCATCTCGAGAAGCTCGGCCGTTTCGACGACACGCTGATTCTGTTCACCGCCGACCACGGCGACTTCCTGGGCGACCATTGGCTCGGCGAAAAGGAGATGTTCTATGAGGAGGCGCAGCGCGTGCCCTTCATCGTCTACGATCCCGATCCGGCTGCCGACACCACGCGCGGGACGGTGGACCAGCGCTTCGTCGAGGCGGTCGATGTCGTGCCGACCTGTCTTGCCGCCTTGAAGCAGCCCGCGAACGATCATTTGGTCGAAGGCCGCTCGCTGCTGCCGCTGCTGCGCGACGGCAAGGCTGGGGACTGGCGCGACGCGGTATTCTCCGAGCTCGACTACTCCTTCCGCGAGGCGCGCAAGATCCTGAAACGCGGCCCGCGCGACTGCCGCGCCATCATGGTGCGCACCGATCGCTGGAAATATGTCTGGTGGCAGGATTTCAGGCCGATGCTGTTCGACCTCGCCAACGACCCGAAGGAACTGCGCGACCTCGGCGCCGACGACTCCCACGCGCCGATCCGCCGCGAAATGGAGGATCGGATCGCGGCCTGGCTGAAGGGACGCAAGACTCGGGTCACCGTCGATGACGCCTACGTCGAAGCCCGCACGGCCACCCACAAGAAGCACGGCATCTACTTCGGCGTATGGTGATAAGAACGCAGGGACCAATCTTGCCGTCATCCCGAGCGAAGCCGCCCGAAGGGCGGCGCAGTCGAGGGACCTCGTCTTGTCGACACATCAACAGAAAAGGTCCCTCCACTTCGCCTCGCTGCGCTCGGCTCCGGTCGGGATGACGGGGATGCACAGCCGTATGCGATAGCCCTGCGGACACGCTCGACACCCGATCCCGTTTGTCCTTGACTTGGTCGGTCGACCGAATTATCGATCTATAATTCGGTCGGTCGACCGAACTGTGCTCGAACCCCGGAGGCTCCCCATGGGTGGTATCGCTTCGGTGCTGTACGGCGCCGTCGTCTATGCGCTGTTCTTCGTCACTTTTCTCTATGCCGTGGCCTTCGTCGGCAACCTCCCCGTCGCTCCCAAGACCATCGACAGCGGCGTCGAGGGTCCGCTGATCCCTGCGTTGCTCGTCAACACGTTGCTGCTTGGCCTGTTCGCCATCCAGCACAGCGTCATGGCGCGGCCCGCCTTCAAGCGCTGGTGGACGCGCTTCGTGCCCCAGGCGGTGGAGCGCACGACCTACGTGCTGCTGGCGAGCCTCGCCCTGGTGGCGCTGTTCGTGCACTGGCGTCCGATCCTGGCGCCGGTCTGGACGGTGACCAATCCGGCAGGCGTCATGATCCTGCAGGTCGTCTTCTGGCTCGGCTGGTTCCTGGTGCTTTTGAGCACCTTCCTGATCAACCACTTCGAGCTGTTCGGCCTGCGCCAGGTGTGGGCGCGCCTGCGCGGCCATACCTTGCCTGAGCCGCGGTTCCGCACGCCTTTCATCTACAAGCGTGTGCGCCATCCCATCTATCTCGGCTTCCTGCTGGCTTTCTGGGCGACCCCCAGCATGACTGCCGGTCACTTGCTGTTCGCGGTGGCGACCACCGGCTATATCCTGATCGGCATCTGGCTCGAGGAGCGCGATCTGGTCGACCTGTTCGGCGACCAATATCGGCGCTATCGCCAGCAGGTGTCGATGCTGATCCCGTGGCCGGGGCGCAAGGTCAAGCCGGAGCCTGAGATTCAGCATCCGCGGCCGGCCGAGTAGACGTTCGCTCGAAGTTCGTGGGGAGGCTCTGAATGGCGCGCGCTCTGGCGAAGAAAGTCGAAACCAGCACTTCGCTCTTGGAAGCGGCCAAGAAGGTGCTGCGCCAGAACGGCCATTCCGGTCTCTCCACGCGCGACGTGGCGGCTGCGGCCGGCGTGCCGCTGAGCCAGATCCACTACCACTTCGGCTCCAAGCAGGGGCTGATGCTGGCGCTGTTCGACTACCTCAACGCCCAGCTTCTCGATCGCCAGAACGCGATGTTCCACGACGCGACGCTCTCGCTGTCGCAGCGCTGGGATCGCGCCTGCGACTATCTCGACGAGGACATCGCCTCGGGCTACGTCCGCGTCCTGCAGGAGCTCGTCGCCGCGAGCTGGTCAGATCCCGAGGTCGCCAAGGTCGTGCGTGGCGGCCTGATGGGCTGGTTCGACCTGATCGCCGAAGCCACCCGGCAGGCCGAGAAGGACCTGGGGGAATTGGGCCCATTCTCGGCGGAAGAAATCGCGGCCCTCGTCAGCTCGGCCTTCATCGGGGCCGAAAGCCTCTTCCTTCTGGGCGCCGAGAAGAAAGGCGCGCCGGTGCGTCAATCGCTGCGTCGCGTCGGCGACGCCATCCGCATGGCCGAGAGCAAGGCATCCAAGAGGTGATCCATGCGCGCCAAGCTCCCCGAGAGCGAGGGCTTTGCCGAGCGTAACGGCAGTCGCATCCACTACGAAGTCTACGGCCAGGGGCTGCAGACGATGGTGTTCCTGCCGCCCTGGAGCATCGTCCATTCCCGCGTCTACAAGGCGCAGATTCCATACTTCAGCGAGCGATTCCGCTGCATTGCCTACGACGCATTGGGTAACGGCCTGAGCGACCGGCCCGACGACACGACGGCCTATGCGCTCGACAACTGCGTCGCGGACGCGCTCGCCGTCATGGACGCGACCGACGCCGGCGAGGCGATCCTGGTCGGATTGTCATTCGGCGGCCTGCTTGCCTGCTGTCTGGCGGCCTACCACCCGGAGCGCGTGAAGGCGGCCATCCTGGCGGGCGTGGCGGGGGTCGTGGGTCCGACCCATTTGCACATGACGGCGAAGCACTTCCTGACGCCGCGCGAGACCTTCGAGGGCTGGGACAAGTACAATCGCGCCTACTGGCTGACGAACTACCCCGATTTCGCCCAGCACTTCATCTCGAGCATCTTTTCGGAGCCGCATTCGACCAGGCAGATCGAAGACGGCGTCGCCTGGGCCAACGAGACCACTGGCCCGGTTATCGTCAAGACCGTCGAGGCGCGGTCCGTCCTGCCGAAGTTCGATGTCAGCGAATCGATGTACCGCCGCATCCGCTGCCCGGTGCTGGCGATCCACGGCGACGACGATCGCATCCAGCCCTACGGCCGCGGCAAGCTCATCGCGGAGCTCACCGGCGCCGAACTCCTGACCTTTTCGGGCGGTGGCCACAATCCGCTCGGCCGCTATCCCGCCAAGTGCAATGCCGCGATCAACGACTTCCTCGATCGTCGCCTCGCGCGTGCGACGCCCAAGCCGGCGCCGCGTCGCGCGTCTCGCGAGCCCCGCGCGCTCTACCTGTCATCGCCGATCGGGCTCGGCCATGGCCGCCGCGACATCGCCATCGCCCGCGAATTGCGCAAGCTCCATCCCGATCTCAAGGTCGACTGGCTGGCCCAGGATCCGGTAACACGGCTGCTGCTCGCCAACGGCGAGGCCATCCACCCGCTGAGCGCACGGCTTGCCAGCGAATCCCGGCACATCGAGGAGGAGTCGGGCGAGCACGATCTCAATGCCTTCCAGGCGCTGCGCTGCATGGACGAGTTGCTGATCAAGAACTTCATGACCTTCCAGGACGCCGTCGATGGCGGCGACTACGACCTGGTCATCGCCGACGAGGCCTGGGATATCGACCATTTCTGGCATGAGCATCCCGAGCTGAAGAAGGCGAGGCTCGCCTGGCTCACCGACTTCGTTGGCTTCGTCCCCATGCCGTCGGGCGGCGAGCGCGAGGCATTCCTGACCGCCGACTACAATGCCGAGATGATCGAGCATGTCGAACGCCATCCCGGCGTGCGCGATCGCGCGATCTTCGTCGGCCGGGCTCGGGACATCGTGCCGTTGTCCTTCGGCAGGGATCTGCCGGACATGCGCGATTGGATTCCGCGCCACTTCGACTTCTCGGGCTATGTCCTCGGCCAGCACCCTGACGACTTCGGATCGCGCGAGGAATTGCGCCGGCGACTCGGCTATGGGCCCGATGAGCGCGTCTGCATCGTTACGGTCGGCGGCTCGAGCGTCGGCACTCATCTCATCGGCCGCATCCTGCAGGCCTGGCCACTGGTCCATCACCGGATGCCGGGCCTGCGGATGATCCTCGTGGCGGGCCCGCGCATCGATCCCGCGTCGCTCCATGTGCCCGCGGGCGTGGAGACGCACGCCTTCGTGCCCGACCTCGATCGTCATCTCGCCGCCTGCGACCTTGCCCTGGTGCAGGGTGGACTGACGACCTGCATGGAGCTGACGGCGGCGGGCACGCCGTTCATCTATTTCCCGCTGAAGAACCACTTCGAGCAGAATGTCCACGTCGCCCATCGCCTGGAGCGCTACGGCGCCGGGCGGCGCATGGACTTCGCGACGGCAACGCCCGAGGCGATCGCCGCGGCCATGAGCGCCGAGCTGGCGCGACGGCCCGCCTTCGAGCCGGTCGAAGCCGACGGCGCGGCGCGTGCCGCACGGATGCTGGCGGAGCTTCTATAGCCTGCCGGAGGTGCGCGGCTCGCGCGCATCGCCCGATGGAAAATCCCCACTGGAAGTGGCAGTAGTGATGCGGCAACGCGGCAGGGGGAAGCTTGTACAAATCCATTCTTGCGATCTCGGAAGGGGGTCCGGACGCCGAGATGTCCTTTCGCCTGGCTGCGCGCTTCGCGAGCCTGTTCAACGGGACGGTGGATGCGGTGCACTTTGCCGAGCACCACTTGCACGACGCCGACATCGCCGTGCAGTCCATGCCCTACCTCAAGGGCCTGTCCGACGATCGCGTGAAGGCGCGGGCCGAGGAATCGCTGCGCCGCTTCCGAGAGCTGATCGCTCCCATCGCGGGCGCAACCTTCACGGGCGACGAGGCCATGACGCGTGGCGGGCTCGTCCGGCTGGGTCGCTTCGCCAGCCTCGTCGTGATCGGCCGGCCGGGAGCCGATGACGAGAATATCGCGCCGGAGACGGTCAAGGCGGCGATCTACGAGTGCGCCCGCCCGGTGGTGATCGCGCCGCCCGACCCTCAGCGCGGCTCGGTCTCGTCCGTCGTCATCGCCTGGAACGGCAGCGTTCAGGCCGCACGTGCCGTCGCAGCGGCGATGCCTTTCCTCAAGCAGGCCGGCAAGGTGACGGTGATGGTGGCCGACGCCGATCCCGATGATGTCGCAGCTCCGCTGCTCATGCGTCGCCTCGGCCGCCATGGCATCACCGCCACGGTCGATTCTGCCAGGCTCGGCGCCCTGACCGGTCGCGGCCGCGGCCGCAAGCTGATCGGCTATGCCAGGGACAAGGGCGCCGATCTTCTGGTAATGGGCGCCTACGGACACGGCGAGTTGTCCAACTTCCTGGGACTGGGTGGCGCCACCGCCAAGGTGATCGCCTCCTGCCCGATTCCGCTCCTGCTGGCTCACTGACGGAGGATCCTCATGAAGACCGTCCAATCGATGCTCGACGAGGCCAATGCCGCGGTGCCGCGCATCAGTCCGGATGACGCGAAGAAGCTCGTCGGCAAGCCCGACGTGCTGTTCCTCGACGTGCGCGAGCCGCCCGAGGTCGCGACCTCGGGCAAGGTGCCGGGCGCCGTCGCCGTGCCCCGCGGCCTGGTCGAGTTCCGCGCGGATCCCGGCTCGGCCATGCACGACAAGGCATTCGACCGTTCCAAGACGGTGGTGGCGTACTGCGCCTCGGGGGGCCGCTCGGCGCTGGTCGGCAAGACTCTGAAGGACATGGGCTACGCCAAGGTGCTGAACCTCGGCGGCTTCAAGGGCTGGGTCGATGCCGGCGGCGAGGTCGAGAAGGGCTGATCGGCGGCGGGCAATCACGCAACCGTAACCGAACTGTACTGTTGTGAGGCGATGGATTTCTTCCGTCGCTTCACTTTCCTGTTCTGCGCCCCGGCCTTCGATGCCGACGAACTCGAGGGCCATCGGCTCGACGAGATCATTCACGCCATCGACAGGATGGGCTTCCAGGTGGTGCGCGCGCGGCGCATCGAGGATGCCGAGATCTCGGTGCAGACCGATGCCGCGATCGGCTGCATGGTCGTCGACTGGGGCAAGAAGGGACTGGAAGGCAAGACGGCGGCGCTGATCAACCTGATGCGCAAGCGCGGGCTCGAGATGCCGATCGTCATCCTGGTGCGCCGCAAGCGCCTCGAGGACATCCCGGTCGAGGTGCTGGACTATATCGACGGCTACATCTTCCTCGCCGAGGAGACGCCGGAGTTCATCGCCAAGAACCTGGTGAGCCGGCTCAAGCGCTATGCCGAGACGCTGAAGACGCCGTTCTTCGGCGCATTGATCGACTATGCCGAGGAAGGCAACCAGCTGTGGACCTGCCCCGGCCACAATGGTGGCATCTTCTACAATCGCAGCCCGATCGGCCGCATCTTCGTCGAGCATCTGGGCGAGGCGGTGTTCCGCGACGATCTCGACAACTCCGTGCTCGAGCTCGGTGACCTGCTGGTCCACGAGGGCCCGGCCCTGAAGGCGCAGCAGGAGGCGGCCCAGATCTTCGGCGCCGAAAAAACCTACTTCGTCCTTAACGGCACCTCGTCATCCAACAAGATCGTGCTTTCGGCATTGGTGGCGCAGGGCGACCTGGTGTTGTTCGACCGCAACAACCACAAGGCCGCGCATCATGGCGCACTGTTCCTGGGCGGCGGCATTCCGATCTATCTCGAGACCGACCGCAACGCGCATGGCCTCATCGGCCCGATCTGGTACGAGGCGCTCGACGAGGCGGCGATCCGCGAAAAGATCCGCCGTCATCCGCTGGTTGCGGATACCGAGGCGTGGAAGCGCGAGCGCCCGTTTCGCGTCGCCGTCATCGAGCAATGCACCTACGACGGCACGATCTACGATGCGCACCTGATCGTCGAGAAGCTCGGTCATCTCTGCGACTACATCCTGTTCGACGAGGCGTGGGCGGGCTTCATGAAGTTCCACCCGCTCTATGCCGGCCGCTTCGCCATGGGTTTGAACGGGCTCGGCAGCGACGCGCCGGGCATCATCGCCACGCAATCGACGCACAAGCAGCTTGCCTCGTTCAGCCAGGCCTCGCAGATCCACGTCAAGGACAGCCACATCGCCGGCCAGCGGCGGCGCATCGAGCATCGCCGCTTCAACGAGTTCTTCATGCTGCACGCCTCGACCTCGCCGTTCTATCCGCTGTTCGCCTCGCTCGATGTCGGCGCGCAGATGATGAAGGGCAAATCGGGCGAGGTGCTGTGGGACGACACCATTCGGCTCGGCATCGAGCTGCGCAAGAAGCTCAGGGCGATCCGCCGTGAATTCGAGGAGCGCGAGCAGGATCCGGCACGGCGCTGGTTCTTCGAGGCTTTCGTGCCCGACCGCGTCGGCAACCGGGCGTGGGAGGACGTGCCGACGGACGAGCTCGCCGCCAGCACGCGCTTCTGGGAGTTCGCGCCGGGGGAGCGCTGGCATGGCTTCAAGCGGGTCGCGCCGGGTTATTCTGTGACCGATCCCAACAAGCTCACCCTGCTCACGCCGGGCTTCGACCGTGCGTCCGGCGCCTACGCCGCGTCCGGCATCCCCGCCCCCGTGGTGGCGCAGTATCTGCGCGAGAACCAGGTCGTGCCGGAGAAGAACGACCTCAATTCGATGCTGTTCCTGCTGACGCCGGGCGTCGAATCGAGCAAGGCCGGCACGCTCCTGAGCAGCCTGGTCGCCTTCAAGCGCCTGCACGACGACAATGTGCGTCTCGACGACGTCATCGGCGAGTTCGTGCGCCGCCGACCGGCGCGCTACTCCGGGGTGCGGCTGCGCGACCTGTGCGGCGAGATGCATGCCTTCTTCCGTGACAGCCGGGTCAGCGACCTGCAGCGCGCGCAGTTCGCTCCCGAGCACCTGCCGACGCCGGCGATGCTGCCGCACGAGGCGGTGCGTCAGCTGGTGCGCAACAACGTCGACTACGTGCCGATCGACAAGGCGTTCGGCCGCATCGCCACGACCTTGTTCGTGGTCTATCCGCCGGGCATCGCCAGCGTCGTGCCGGGCGAACGCCTCGACGAGCGGGCGCGACCGGTGCTGGACTACCTGCTGATGTTCGAGAAGAGCGCGAACCTGTTCCCGGGCTTCGATGTGGAGATCCAGGGGATCTATCGCGAGGTAGAGCCCGACGGCCGCGTGCGTTTTTATACCTACGTGGTGCGCGAGTAGTCTTCCGGGATCGCGCGCCCGCGGTGCTCAGAAGCCCGGCGGCTCGGCGCTGCCCGGCTCGAGCACGCGCTGCATCAGGAGGCTGTCCGTCCAGCGCCCGAACTTGTAGCCGACGCCCTCCAGCAGGCCGACGCGGCGGAAGCCAAAAGCCTCGTGCAGGTTCTGCGACGCCACGTTCTCGGCGTCGACATAGGCGATCATCTGGCGAAAGCCGGCGGTGCCGCAGGCTTCGATCAGCGCCGGCAGCAGAGCCCGGCCGACCCCGGAATGCAGATGGTCGGGATGGACGTAGATCGAATGCTTCACGGCATAGCGGTAGGCCGGCCGTTTGCGGAAGGGCACGGCGTAGGCGTAGCCCACGATCGTCCCGGCCCGTTCGGCCACGAGATGCGGCAGCCTGCGCCGCAGCATGTTCTTGCGCCGGCGCTTGATGTCCTCGTCGTGCAGCGGCTCGGGATCCTCGACATTGACGCCGTTGCGGACGTGATGAGCATAGATCGCCAGCATGGCCGGCACGTCTTCCTCGGTCGAGGGACGGACCGCGATGGCGTGGGACTGGGTGAGCGGCTGATCCACGGCATTCCTCTTGCGAGTCCCGATCAAGCACGCATCGGTGACTCTTTCGTGTCAGCCTTGTTTGGCAAGCAGTCCGACGCGCTTCAGGTTCTCGCGCTCGATCCCTTCCAACTCCTTGTAGTCGGCCTGGTAGGCAGCGGCGTCCTGGTAGAGCGTCGGCATGCTGAATTTTTCCATGACCGCCTGCGTGGCGGCGTCGTACAGCGCCTCCTTGAACGCGTCGTGGAGTTTCTTGACGATTGCCGGCTCCATGCCCTTAGGGCCACAGATGCCGTACGGCGAGTTCACCACGAGATCTATGCCGGCCTCCTTCAGCGTGCGCACCTCGGGGAAGAGCTTCATGCGATTGGATCCCCAGACGACGAGCAGGCGGAACTGGCCGCTCTGCACCAGCGGGATCCAGCCGCTGGCGTCGGCGATGATCTCGATCTGATTACCCAAAAGGCCCTGGTAGAGCTCGCTGCCGCCGCGATAGGGAACGTGTGTCAGTTCGATGCCCAAGCGCTGCTGCAGGTCGACCATGGTCATGTTCTGGACCGAGGACGGTCCAAACGTGCCGTAGTTCAGCTTGCCTGGTTTGGCCTTCGCGGCGGCGATCAGATCCTCCAGCGTCTGCCACGGGCTGTCGGCGCGCACCACGATGCCGTGGGCCGAACCCGAGAGCTGGATGATGTAGGTGAAGTCGGTCTGGGCGTTGTAGGCCGGCTGCTCCGCCATGAGCTGCGCGCGCACCACGCCGGTGTGGACCTGCGCCAGCGTGTAGCCGTCAGGCCTGGCGTCCTTCAGCGCGATGGCGCCGAAGGTGCCGTTGGCGCCGGGCTTGTTGTCGGGCACCACGTTCTGGCCCAGCCGCTTGCCGGCCTGGTCGGCGATGGTGCGCAGGAAGGCGTCGGCCGACGCGCCCGGCGGCCACGGGATCACCAGTTTGATCGGCCGATTGGGGAAGTCGCTCTGCGCCCGCGCGATCGCAGGCGCGGCCATGGCAGACGCGAGAACGGTGCGGCGCATGAGATGACGCATCGTGAAGTCCCTTCATTCCCCCGACCGATGTTCGTCGTCCGGAGCGGAGCCGGTCAAGCGGGACCTGTTCCGCAGAGCGCGGATCGCCCGGATGCAGTGGTCGACGGTCCTTGATAGCCTCGGCGGACCATGAAGCCCCACATCATCTGTCACATGGTCTCGAGCGTCGATGGACGCACCTGGCAAAGCCGCCAGCGGCCGGCGCGCGAGAAGTCGGGCAACCTTTTCGAGATCCTCCACGACAAGCTCGACGGTGATGCCTGGCTGGTCGGTCGCGTCACCGGCCGCGAGTTCGCCAAGAAGGACGCCTATCCCGCTAAGGCCGCGAGCCAGACCTATCCGCGCACACCGTGGTTTGCGACCAGGGATGCCAACGTCTACGGCATCGTGCTCGACGCCCACGGCAAGATCGCCTGGGGCCGCTCCGACATCGGCGGCGATCCGATCGTTGTCGTGCTCACCGAGCAGGTCCCGGATTCCCATCTCGAAGCGCTGCGCGGCGAGGGCGTGTCCTATATCTTTGCGGGCGAACGGGAACTCGACCTTGCGCTGCTGGTGGAGATTCTGAACAGGGAGCTTGGCATCGAGCGCCTGCTGATCGAGGGCGGCGGCAAGGCCAACGGCTCGTTCCTGCGCGCCGGGCTTGTCGACGAACTCAGCCTCGCCATCGTGCCGACCGTCGATGGCGCCAGGGGCGGGCCCTATGTGTTCGATTCCGAGTCCGAGATGAGCGGGCCGACCGCACCGGTCACGGGCATGACATTGAAGAGCTGCGAGAGGCTGGAGGGCGACGCGCTCTGGCTGCGCTACGAGATCAAGAACGGCTGAGGAGGAAAACGATGGCTATCACGGTCAAGCCAAGACACCCTGCTCTGGGTGCCGAGATCCGTGGCGTCGACATGACGAAGCCGGTCGACGCCGAGACCATCAGGCAGGTTCACGACGCCTGGATGAAGCACCTGGTCGTGGTCTTCCCCGACCAGCAGATCACCGACCAGCAGCACGTTGTCTTCACCCGCAACTTCGGCGAGGCGGAGATCTTCCATCAGACCTCGCTGCACCTGCGCTCCGACCGGGTGCGCGAGATCTTCCTGGTCTCCAACGTCGACGAGCAGAACCACCTGCTGCCGCCCAGCGAGCCGGGGCAGAAGCAGCTTTCGTCGTCGCAGCAGTGGCATACCGATTCGAGCTACCGGCCGCTGCCGTCGATGGGCTCGCTGCTCCATGGCATCGAGATCAGCCGCACCGGCGGCATCACCCAGTTCATCAACATGTACATGGTCTACGACGAGCTGCCGGAAAGCTTGCGCAAGCAGATCGAAGGCCGCAAGGCGCGGCACGATTTCAGCATGCTGAGCCGGCTGGTCGGCTCGCCGCCGCCAACTGCCGAGGAGAAGGCCGCCATGCCGCCGGTGTGGCATCCCTTGGTGCGCAAGCATCCGGTGACGGGCCGCAAGTGCCTCTACATCAGCTCGATCTACAACGACGCCGTCGAGGGCCTGGAAGACGGACCGGCGCGCCGGCTGATCGAGGAGCTGTCGACCTTCGCCGCCCAGCCGAAATACATGTATCGCCACGAATGGGAGCCGCACGACGTGCTGATGTGGGACAACCGCTGCACCGTGCACGCCGTGACGCCGCACGATCCCAACGAGCGTCGCGTCATGCACCGCACGACGATCGTCGGGCGCGATCCGGTGATGGCTGCCTGAAGAGACGATGACGGGCCGCTACGGCAGGTCGCGCAGGACCTCGTCGGTGTGCTCGCCGAGCTTGGGCGAGGGCCGTGCCGAGCGCGGCCGCAGGCGGTCGAAGGTGATGGGCAGGCCGACCACCTTCGGCCCGCCGCCGGGCAGCTCCTGAACGATCTCGGCGGCGGCGAACTGCGGCGTGCCGGCGAGCTCGCCGATATCGTTGACCGGTGCGCACGGCACGCCCGCCTTCTCGAAGGCCTCGATCCAGTCGGCGCGCGACTTGCCGAGCATCGCCTTTGCGATCATCGGCAGCAGCTCGTCTTTGTGTTTCACACGCGCGGCGCTCTTGGCGTACTTGGGATCGGTCGCCCACTCGGGATAGCCCAGCACCTGGGCGCAGCGCGCCCATAGCCGGTCGTTTCCCGGCGCCAGGCACAACGGCTTGCCGTCGGCCGTGTCGAAGGTCTGGTAGGGCACGATCACCGCGCCGCCTGTGCCGTGGCGCTGCGGGATGGCGCCGCTGGCGATGTAGTTGTTGACCTGGCCTTCGACCCAGTGGACCGCCGAATCGAACAGCGAGGTGTCGACCAGGCAGCCCCGGCCCGTCTTTTCGCGCATCCTCAGCGCCGCCAGCGCCCCGATGGTGCAGAACATGCCCGTCGCCTTGTCATTGATCGACGCGCCGGCGAAGGTCGGCGGATCCTCGGCCCGGCCGGTGACCGACATCATGCCGCCGTACGCCTGCAGCAGCGGATCGAAGCCCGGCTTCATCTTGAGCGGGCCCTGGTAACCGAACGCCCAGATCGAGCAGTAGATCAGGCGTGGATGGCGCTTCAGCATGGCCTCGGGCCCGATGCCGATCTCGTCGACCACGCCCGGCCGCAGGTTCTGGATCAGGATGTCGGCCGTCTCGCAGAGCTTGTGGAGCTTGTCGATGTCGGCTGGTGATTTCAGGTCGAGGGCGACCGAGCGCTTGTTGCGGTTCTGGCTGTAGAAGTAGAGCGAGGTCACGCCGTCAGGCCCGAACGGAGGGCCCCAGATGCGCGCATCGTCGCCGCCGTCGGGCTTCTCGATTTTGATCACGTCGGCGCCCATGTCGGCCATCAGCACGCCGGCCAGCGGCCCGGCCAGCGCCTGGCCCACTTCGATCACGCGTACGCCTTCCAGTGGCAAGGTCACGGCTACCTCTTGGTTAGAGACCGGCAGGATAGACCGAGCGGGGGAGAGAACGCGATCAGGCTCGCGCGGGAGAATCCTCTGCGGCTCGCCTGACCGCTCAGCGGAAAAACGACGTGGCGGCCGCGTGAGGTCGCCCGTACCATGCCGGTAGTCAGTGCAAGCCTGATAGATCGTCTTCCGAACCGACGGAGCGCGCGCCATGCACCACAAGCTGATTTCCGGCGACAACCACATCGATCTCACCTATTGCCCGCCCGATCTCTGGTCGTCCCAGGCGCCGGCCAAATGGAAGAAGAACGCGCCGCGCGTGGAAGAGCGCAACGACGGCGGGCACTGGTTCGTCGACGACAAGGACCGCGGCATGTGGAACGGCGTCGGGCCGGGCTTCCTGCCTTACACCAAGGGCTCGTTCGGCCATGTCGACGAGATGAAGGATGCGGGCTTCGAATGGGACAACTATCCCGGCGCCCAGCCGCGTCCGACGACGCCCGAGCTGCGCATCGCCGATCTCGACCGCGACGGTCTCGACAAGGAGATCATCTACGGCTGCTTGATGGTCAACGATCTGATCGACGATCCCGAGCTGCGCGTCTGGGTCAATGCCCGCTACAACGACTGGGCGGCCGACTTCGCCAGGCGTTCCGATCCCAATCGCGTCTTCCCGCTGGCCATCATCCCCAACACCGATCCCAAGGCTGCCGCGGACGAGGTGCGGCGCTGCGCCAAGATGGGCCTGAAGGGCGGCGACCTCGCCTTCAAGCGCATGAGCCTGCCGCTCTATCACCATGGCTGGTATGCGCTGTGGGAGGCCGCGGCCGAGTGCAAGTTCCCGATCTCCTTCCATTCGACCGGCTTCAAGGCCATCCGCGCGCCCGACACGCCGGAGATGGAAAAGGAGTACTTCGTGCAGCACCGGCTGGTGCGCTCGGCGCTGTTCCAGCTCGACACGATGGAAGTGCTGGTCTCGCTGCTGGCCTCGGGCGCCTGCGAGAAGTACCCGGACTTCAACTTCGTGCTGGGCGAATCGGGTGTAACCTGGTTGCCATATGTGTTCGACCGCCTCGACACCGAGTACCACGACCGTGCGCGCGCGCTCGGCTTCAAGATGAAGCCGTCGGACTATTTCCGCCGTCAGGGCTACGTCACGTACCAGCAGGACAAGTATCTGGAGCCGATCGTGCCCTTGATCGGAGAGGACAACATCATCTGGGGTGCGGACTACCCGCATCCTGACTGCATCTGGCCGAAGTCGCGCGAGACCCTGCGCGAGAACCTTGCAGGCTTCTCCGACAGCGTGCAGAAGAAGATCGTCCACGACAACGTGGCGAGACTTTACGGACTGAACTGAAGACACGATGACGATCCAGTATTTTGCGCGCGTGAAATCCGCTGAGGACCACGAAGCTTTTCAGCGGATCGTTCGGCACTATCCGTCGTGCAGCTTCGAGGAATGGCATTTCCGCGAGGCCAAGAAGATGGCCGACTGGAAGGCGCGCCGGCATGCCGTGAAGATGGTCGACGTCACGCCGGCCGAGTTCAAGACGTACTGCGAGAAGACCAAGGCGAAGCCTGACCTGACGACGTTCCTGAAGTTCCTGAGCGACAAGGCGTTCTAGACGCGTGGTCGATCTCTCGACCCTGGCGCTCTTCGGCGTCGCCGCGTTGGCGCTGACGATGAGCCCGGGTCCCGACATGCTGCTGATCGCATCACGCAGTGCCAGTCAGGGCCGCGTCTCGGGCTTTGCCACCCTGGCCGGCATCCAGGCCGGCACTTATTGCCACGCGCTGGCGGCGGCACTTGGCCTGTCGCAACTCTTTCTTGTCGTGCCGGTCGCCTACGACGTCGTGCGCTACGCCGGCGCGGCCTATCTGCTGTGGCTCGCCTGGAAGACCTTCCGTTCGGATGGCACGGTGGCCGCGCCGACCGCTGGCCTGCGCCATCGTCCGATCGGCGTCATGTTTCGTCAGGGTCTGTTCACGAACCTGCTGAACCCGAAGATGGCGCTGTTCGTGCTGGCGCTGTTCCAGCAATTCGTCCGGCCGGAGTCGGGCTCGGTTGCCCTGCAGATCCTGGTGCTGGCGACGGTGCTGAACGCGATCGGCCTGGTGGTGAACGGCGTCGTCATCCTGACGGCGAGTCGCCTCGGCCGCCTGTTCTCCGGCCGGGGCCGCTGGCGGCGCCTGCCGCAGATGCTGCTGGCGACGGTGTTCGCTGGCCTCGCGGTCCGGCTGGCGTTCGACAGCCGGCGCTGACGCTACTTCATCTCGTAGCCTTCGATCAGCCAGGGCTCGTTCTTGGCGGCGTCGACCCATTCCTTCATCGGCGCGTGGCCGAGAATCGCCTTGCAGTAGGCGTCGGTGTCGGAATCCATCGGCACGGCGTAGGTCTTGAGCCGCGTCACCACCGGCGCATACATGGCGTCGGCGGCGGTGAACTGACCGAACAGGAAGCCGTCGTCCTTGGGGGCGGCGCCGGCAAAGCGCTTGCGGCAGTCGCGCCACATCGAGGTGATGCGCTCGATCTCGGAGCGCACAGCGGACGTCATGCCCTTGCCCGGGTACGACGCACGGATGTTCATCGGCATGTTGTTGCGCAGTTCGAGAAAGCCCGCATGCATCTCGGTCGAGATCGAGCGGGCATGAGCGCGCGCCGCCACGGCGGCCGGCCACAACACCGCTTCGGGCTTGAGGTCGTTGAGGTATTCCCCGATGGCGAGCGATTCCCACACCGCCAGGCCGCGATGCAGCAGCACCGGCACGCGGCCCGAGGGCGAGTGCTTGCGGATGGTCGGCTGCGTTTCCGGCAGATCGAGCGGCACGACGATCTCGTCGAACTCGATGCCGGCGGCCTTGGCCATCAGCCAGCCGCGCAACGACCATGAAGAATAGTTCTTGTTGCCGATCACCAGCGTGAAGTCGGCCATACGCCCTCCTTGCCAGCGCAGCACTTTGGCCGGCAATGTTAACCGTTCCACTACAGATTCGTGAGCATGTCCATGGCGCTGCCTTTCGTCGACCGGTCATCTTCTTCATTGCCCATACAGATTGTCGGACAATCGTCATGGCGTAAGTGGCTCAAGGAGCAGAGCGCGGCGCGCCGCGGCTGGCTCGAATCGACGGGCGTCACCGGCAAGGCGGGCGATCTCGCCGTGCTGCCGGGCCGAGACGGCAAAGCCGCGGGTGCAGTGCTTGTGCTGTCAGCCCGGCCCAGCCTCTGGGACTTCGGCGCGCTCGCGACCCGGCTGCCTGCGGGCACGTGGCGGCTCGCCTCCGACACCGCACCGGTCTCGCCGACCGATGCCGCCGTGGCGATCGGACTCGGCGCCTGGCGCTTCGACCGCTATCGGACCAACAAGGGCAGGTCGGGCGCGGTCAAGGTCCTGTGGCCGCAGGGCGCCGACAAGGCGCGCGCTACAGCGATGATCGAGGCGATCTCGATGGCGCGCGATCTCATCACCACGCCGTCATCCGACATGGGTCCGGCCGAGCTCGCCGCCGCCGCGCAGGAACTTGCCAAGACGCACAAGGCCAGGATCAAGGTGATCGTGGGCGACGATCTCCTGAAGCAGAACTATCCGATGGTGCACGCGGTCGGCCGCGCCAGCACGCGTGCGCCGCGCCTGATCGACCTGACGTGGGGAAAGGACGGCGACCCCAAGGTGACGCTGGTCGGCAAGGGCGTCTGTTTCGACACCGGCGGCCTCGACCTCAAGCCGGCGAGCGGCATGCTGATGATGAAGAAAGACATGGGCGGGGCTGCAACCATGATGGCGGTGGCGGCGATGGTGATGGCTGCGAACTTGCCGGTGCGGCTCAGGCTTCTGGTGCCGGCGGTCGAGAACAGCGTCTCGGGAAACGCCTTCCGGCCGATGGACGTAGTGCCGACGCGCAAGGGCATCACCGTCGAGATCGGCAACACCGACGCCGAGGGCCGCCTCATCCTGTGCGATGCCCTGCACGAGGGCGCGTCGGAGAAGCCCACCATGATGGTCGATTGCGCCACGCTTACAGGCGCGGCGCGCGTGGCGCTGGGCACCGATCTGCCGGCGCTGTTCTGCAACGACGATGCCCTGGCCGACGATCTCCTGGAGGCAGGCAAGGCGGTGACCGACCCGATGTGGCGCATGCCTTTGTTCGCGGGCTACCGTCGCCTGCTCGACAGCAAGGTCGCCGACATCAACAACGCGCCGGGCGTGGCCTTTGGCGGCGCCATCACGGCGGCGCTCTACCTGCAGGAGTTCGTTCCCGACGACGTGCCGTGGGCACATTTCGACATGATGGCTTGGAACAACGCCACTCGCCCCGGTCGCCCCGAAGGCGGCGAGGCGCAGGCGGCCCGGGCGATCTTCGCGGCAATCGAGAAGCGGATCGCGAACTAAACTAATATCCGGTCTTCGGATCGACCGTGTTGATCAGCGGCCGGCCGCTGCGCAGGCGCTTGATGTTCTCGATGATCCCCGGCGAGGCCGTGCGCGGGTTGGTGGCGCCGGCGATGTGCGGTGTCACCTGGACCTTGGGATGGGTCCAGTAGCGATGGTCGGCCGGCAGCGGCTCGGTGTTGAACACGTCGAGCGTTGCGCCGGCGAGATGGCCCGAATCGAGCGCCGCCAGCAGTGCCTCGTCGACGACGTGGCCGCCGCGCGCCATGTTGATGAAATAAGCATCCTTGGGCAGCCGCGCGAAGGCCGCGGCATCGAGAATGCCGCGCGTGTCGCGCGTCAAGGGCAGGACATCGACCAGGATGTCGGTGCGCGCCAGGAACTCCTCGAAGCCGTCCTTGCCGTGGAAGGTCTCGATATTGGGCAGCGTCCGGGCCGTGCGGCTCCAGCCCGCCGTCGGAAAGCCCAGCGTTGCGAACTTCCTGGCGGTGTCCTGGCCGATCGTGCCCAGGCCCATCACGCCGACGCGGCGATGGATGGTGTCGACGAAGTCTAGCGGCTTCCACTCTTTCACGCGCTGGCTCGCGGCGTACTTGTCGATGTCGCGATGATGGCGCAGCGCCCAGAAGATCGCGTATTCGCTCATCTGGCCGACCAGCCCGTCGTCCATGATGCGCACGATCGGCACATCGGCGGGCAATTTGTCGTCGGCCAGCAGATGGTCGACGCCCATGCCGAGCGACACGATCAGCTTGATGTTCTTGAACGAGGCGATCAGCCCGCGGTCCGGCTTCCAGGCCAGGGCGATTTCGATATCGTCGGTGTTTCCGAGGTTGCCGAGGGTGCGGTAGTCGATCGGACCGAACGCCTCTTCGAGAACCTTCTTCCAGTGCAAGCCGTCGGTATCGCGGCTGATGTAGGCGATTGCGTGTGGCACGTCTCACATTACTTCGACAGCGCCCGCGGGTCGAGCCGGACGCAGATCACGTCGCGACAGCGCCCTTGTCGGCACCGATGGCCTCGAGATTGAAGGCCGCGGCAATCAGGGCCTGCGTGTAGGGCGTCTGCGGCTGCTCGAAAATCTGCCGGGCCGACCCGCGTTCCACGACCTTGCCGTGGCGCAGCACCAGAACCTCGTCGGCGAGCGCGCGCACGACCTTGAGGTCGTGGCTGATGAACAGATAGGCAAGTTTGTGCCGGGTTTGCAGATCGCGCAGCAGGTCGACGATCTGCGCCTGCACGCTCATGTCGAGCGCCGAGGTCGGCTCGTCGAGCACGATCAGGCGCGGCTTGAGCACCAGGGCACGGGCGATGGCGATGCGCTGGCGCTGGCCGCCGGAGAATTCGTGCGGATAGCGCTCGCGCGTGGCGGCATCGAGCCCGACCTCGGTCAGTGCCTGGTCGATCATGCGGCTGCGCTCGGCCTCGCTGCCGATCTTGTGGACCTGCAGGCCTTCGCCGACGATCTCGCCCACCGACATGCGCGGGCTGAGCGAGCTGAAGGGATCCTGGAAGACGATCTGCATCTGGCGGCGCAACGGCCGCAGCTCGCGCTGGCTCAGTGCCTGAAGATCGCGCTTGTCGAACTGGATGCCGCCCTTGCTGCCTTCGAGACGCAGCAGGGCGAGGCCAAGCGTCGTCTTGCCCGATCCAGATTCGCCCACCAGCCCGATCGTGTGGCCCTCGCGCAGGGTCAGGCTGACGCCGTCGACGGCGCGGATGTACCCGACCGTGCGGCGCAGGACGCCACGCTTGATCGGAAAATGCACCTTCACGTCGTCGAGCTTCAGGATCTCCGCCGCCGCGGGATCGGCGGGTGCGGGCCGGCCCTTGGGCTCGGCCGACAGAAGGTGCTGCGTGTAGGAATGCTGCGGATTGTCGAACACCTCGGCGACCGGACCCTGCTCGACGACGCGGCCCTTCGTCATGACGCAGACGCGGTCAGCCATCTTGCGCACGATGCCGAGATCGTGGGTGATGAACAGCAGCGCCATGCCGTATTCCGCCTGCAGCGTTTTCAAGAGCTTAAGGATCTGCGCCTGGATAGTGACGTCGAGCGCCGTCGTCGGCTCGTCGGCGATCAGCAGGTCGGGCTCGTTGGCGAGCGCCATGGCGATCATGACGCGCTGGCGCTGGCCGCCCGAAAGCTGATGCGGAAAGGCGTCGAGCCGGTTCGCCGCCTCGGGGATGCCGACCTGCTCCAGAAGCTCGAGCGTGCGGCGGCGGGCGGCCGAGCGCGTCAGGCCCTTGTGCAGGATCAGCACTTCGTTGACCTGCCGCTCGATCGTGTGCAGCGGGTTGAGCGAGGTCATCGGCTCCTGGAAGATCATCGAGATGCGGTTGCCGCGCACGTCCAGAAGGTCGCGCGGCGGCGCGCCGACCAGCTCGCGGCCTTGGAAGCGGATGCTGCCGTTGGGATGATTGGCCATCGGATAGGGCAACAGCTGGAGGATCGACAGCGCGGTGACCGATTTGCCCGAGCCCGATTCGCCCACCACCGCCAGGGTCTCGCCACGCCTGATGTCGAAGCTCACGTTCTTGACGGCGCGCACGGCATCGTCGCCGGTGCCGAAATTGACCGAGAGGTTCTTGACCTCGAGCAGCGCCGCGTCGGTCATGCCAGCACCTTGCGCGGATTGAAGGCGTCGCGCACGGCCTCGCCGATGAACACCAGCAGCGACAGCATGAGCGCGATGATGATGAAGCCGGTGAAGGCAAGCCACGGCGCGTTGAGGTTGTTCTTGCCCTGCAGCAAGAGCTCGCCCAGCGACGGCGAGCCGACCGGCAGGCCGAACCCCAGGAAGTCGAGCGACGTCAGGGTGGTGACGGAGCCCGCCAGGATGAAGGGCAGGTAGGTGAGGCTGGCAGTCATGGCGTTGGGAAGGATGTGCCGGAACATGATGCGCGCGTCCATCATACCCAGCGCCCGGGCGGCCCGGACATAGTCGAAATTGCGTCCGCGCAGGAACTCGGCCCGCACCAGCCCGACCAGGGCCATCCAGCTGAACAACAGCATGATGCCCAGGAGCACCCAGAAGCCGGGTTGGATGAAACTCGCCAGGATGATCAGGAGGTAGAGTGTCGGCATGCTCGACCAGACCTCCATGAAACGCTGGATCGAGAGGTCGGTCAGGCCGCCGAAGTAGCCCTGCACGGCCCCCGCCACGACGCCGACGAGCGAGGAGAGCAGGGTCAGCGCCAGGCCGAACAGCACGGAGATGCGGAAGCCGTAGATCAGGCGGGCCAGCACGTCGCGTGCCTGGTCGTCGGTGCCGAGCGGATGTTGCCATGACGGCGGCTGGAGGGCGCGGCGCTCCTCGCCCTTCAGGACGGTGTTGTAGCTGTAGGGGATCGGCGGCCACAGGATCCAGCCCTTGGCCTCGATCAGCTTCTTCACCTCGGGGTCGGTGTAGACGGTGTTGGTCGGGAAATCGCCGCCGAACGTCGTCTCGGGGTAGTCGCGCAGCATCGGCGAGTAGAGCGCGCCATCGTACCAGACCACGATCGGTCGGTCGTTGGCCAGGACTTCGGCGAACAGCGACAGGAAGAACAGCAGCCCGAACACCGCCAGCGAATAGACGCCGCGTTTGGACGAGCGGAAGGCGGCCAGCCGGCGGCGATTGAGCGGGGTCATCAGCCGCGCGCCTCGAAGTCGATGCGCGGGTCGACGATGGTGTACATGATGTCGCCCAGGATGCCCATGACCAGGCCGATCAGGCCGAAGAAGTAGAGCGTTCCGAACATGATCGGATAGTCGCGGTTCAGTGCCGATTCGAAGCCGAGCAGCCCGATGCCGTCGAGCGAGAAGATCACCTCGATGAGGAGCGAGCCGGTGAACAGGATGCTGATGAAGGCGCCGGGGAAGCCCGCGATGACGATCAGCATGGCGTTGCGGAAGATGTGGCCGTAGAGCACGCGGCGCTCCTCCAGCCCCTTGGCGCGCGCCGTCAGCACGTACTGCTTGTGAATCTCCTCGAGGAAGGAGTTCTTGGTCAGGAAGGTCAGCGTGGCGAAGCCGCCGATCACCATCGCGCCGATCGGCAGCGCCATGTGCCAGAAGTAGTCGAGCAGCTTGTCGACCGGCCCCAGCGAGCTCCAGTCGTCGGATACCAGGCCGCGCAGCGGGAAGATCTTGAGGTAGCTGCCGCCCGCGAACAGCACGACCAGCAGGAGCGCGAACAGGAAACCCGGAATGGCGTTCAGCACGATCAGCGTCGTCGAGCTCGAAACGTCGAAGCGCGAGCCGTCGCGCACCGCCTTGGCGATGCCGAGCGGGATCGAGATGAAGTAGATCAGCAACGTCGTCCACAGGCCGAGCGAGATCGACACCGGCATCTTCTCGATCACCAGGTCGACCACCTTCTTGTTGCGGAAGAAGCTCTCGCCGAAATCGAAGAACAGGTAGTTCTTCATCATCAGGAGGAAGCGCTCGCCGATCGGCTTGTCGAAGCCGTACATCTTCTCGATGCGCTCGATCAGTTCCTTGGGCAGGCCGCGCGCGCCGCGATAGGCGCCGCCACCCGAGCTGTCGGCCGAGGCGCTGCGCACCGTCTCGCCGCCGGTAGCGCTGCCCGAGAAGCGCTCGGTGGCGTCGACCGCCGTGCCCTGGATTTGCGATATCATCTGCTCGACCGGCCCGCCGGGGGCGGCCTGGATGACGAAGAAGTTGATGACCATGATGCCGAGCAGCGTCGGAATCACCAGCATCAGGCGTCGCAGGATATAGGCAGCCATCAGGAGCTACGCCGTCGTCACGACCGACGAAATGCTCATTTCTTGTCCCGCTGCAGCGCCTTGTCCTTGGCCTCGTCGATCCACCAGGTGTCGAAGGCGACGGGCGAGTATTTGGCCGCCTTGACCGGCCGGGCGAAGCGGTTCCAGTAGGCGACGTAGGCGGTGTTGCTGTGCCAGTTGGGCACCACGAAGTGGCTCCATAGCAGCACGCGGTCGAGCGCACGGGTGGCGTTTATCAGGCTCTCGCGGTCGGGTGCGCCGATCAGCGTCTCGATCAGGTTGTCGATCGCGGCGTCCTTGATGCCGATGGCATTGCGGCTGCCCTTGGTGTCGGCCGCCTTCGAGCCCCAGAAGTCGCGCTGCTCGTTGCCCGGCGACAGCGACTGGCCGAAGCCCGTCACCATCATGTCGAAGTCGAACTCGTCGTCTCGGCGCTTGAACTGCGCGGTATCGATGGTGCGCACGTTCATGTCGACGCCGATGCGCTCGAGGTTCTGCTTGTAAGGCAGCACGACGCGCTCGAAGCTCGCATCGTTCAGCAGCATCTCGAAGGCGAGCTTCTTGCCCGTCTTCGTCTCGGTCATCTTGCCGTCCTTGACCTCCCAGCCGGCCTCCTTCAGGAGCGCCAGCGCACGCCGCGCCAGGTCGCGCACGTTGCCGGTGCCGTCGGACTCGGGGATCTTGAACTCCTTGGTGAAGACTTCCTCGGGGATCTTGCCGCGCAACGGTTCGAGATATTTCAGCTCGGCCGGCGTCGGCAGGCCCGACGAGGCGAGCTCGGAGTTGCCGAAGAACGAGATGTTGCGCTTGTACATCCCGTAGAACAGGTTCTTGTTGGTCCAGGCGAAGTCGAACATGGTGGCGATCGCCTCGCGTACCCGCTTGTCCTTGAAGAAGTCACGCCGCGTGTTGAAGGCGAAGCACTGCATGCCGGTCGGCAGCTCGTGCGGGATCTCGGCGCGCTGGATGCGGCCGTCGCGCACGGCCGGGATATCGTAGGCGGTTGCCCAGTTGCGCGCGATGTTCTCCTGGCGGAGGTCGATCTCGCCTGCCTTGAAGGCCTCGAACTGCACGGTGACGTCGCGGTAATACTCGTAGCGCAGGACGTCGAAGTTGCTGCGCCCGCGGTTGAACCACAGGTCCCTGGCCCACCAGTCGTCGACGCGGCGATAGGCGATCGAGCGGCCGACGTCCATGGAATCGACCTTGTAGGGGCCGCTGCCCAGCGCCGGTTCGAGCGAGACCTTCTCGAAGTCGCGCGTCGCCCACCACTTGGAGGGCAGGACAGGGAGCTGGCCGATGATCAGCGGCAATTCCTTGTTGGTGCTGTCGCGAAAGGTGAACAGCACCTTGCGGTCGCCGGTCTTCTCGGCCTTCAGCACGTCGCCGTAGTAGAAGGCGTAGTTGGGCAGCCCCTTGGCCTTCAGCGTATCGAAGGTCCAGATCACGTCCTCGACGGTGATCGGCGAGCCGTCATGGAAGCGCGCCTGCGGGCGCAGCGTGAAGGCGACCCACGAGCGGTCCTCGGGCCATTCGATGGTCTCGGCGATCAGGCCGTACTCGGTCGAGGCCTCGTCGCGCGAGGACCAGCAGAGCGTGTCCCACAGCGCGGTGATGCCGGCTGCCGGCACGCTCTTGATGATGAAGGGATGCAGCGAATCGAAGGTCCCGCGGGCCCCTAGGCGCACCGAGCCGCCCTTGGGCGCATTGGGATTGAGATAGTCCGGCGGGCCTGAGTCGGCCGCATATTTCGGCGTGCCGTGCATGGCAAAGCCATGGCTGACATTGATCTTCTGTGACGCCGGCTGGCTCTGTGCCCGTACGATCGCCGGGGCGCCCAGCCAAAGCGCCGTGCTGCCCAACAACAATCCGCGCCGTTTGATCGCCATGCTGGTCCCCGAAACAAGCCTTCACTTCATATATAGCGTGCCCGAGTTGGGCCGCACTATGGCCGCCGGGTCAACTCGGTGTCAGGTTTCGCCCTTGATTCCGGCTTCCTTCACAAGCTTGCCGTAGCGCGTGTAGTCGGCCTTCCACATGGCCATGACGTCGGCGGGCGAACGAGGTTGCGGCACCTCGCAGCCGGCCTTGGCCAATCGGTCGCGGGTCTCCGGGCCGGCCAGCGCCTTCATGGCCGAGGCGTGCAGGCGCTCGATGACGGGCGCGGGCGTGCCGGCGCGCACCGCGATCACGTACCAGCTCATGACCTGGGCATCGGCAAAGCCTGCCTCGGCGAAGGTCGGCACGTCGGGCATGGCGGGAATACGCTTGTCGGCCAGCACGGCCAGAGCCCGCAGTTTGCCGCTCTGGACATGCTGAATGCTGAGCGGCCCCGGCAGGAAACCGACCTGCAGGCGACCCTCAAGCAGGTCGGGGATGGCCGGCGGCACGCCACGATAGGGAACGCCGGTCATGTCGATCCTGTACCGGTTCTTGAGCAGCTCGACCGAGAGATGCAGCGAGGTGCCGTTGCCTGGGTTCATGTAGTTGAGTTTGCCGGGGTTGGCGCGGGCATAGTCGATCAGCTCCTTAAGGGTCGTCACCGGCAGGGCGGGATTGACCGTCGCAACCGATGTCGCCACCGCGACCAGCGCTACCGGCTGGAAGTCGCCGAGCGCATCGTAGGATACCGGCTGCAGATGCGGCACCACGACGTGGCTGATCGTGGCCATCACCCAGCTGTAGCCGTCGGCCGGTGCCTGCGGAATCAATGCCGTGGCAAGCGTGCCGTTGGCGCCGGGCCTGGGTTCGACCACAACGGGTTGGCCGAGATCGGCCTGCATCGGCTCCGTCACGGCGCGGGTCACGATGTCGACGATGCCGCCCACCGGAAACGGCACCAGCATGCGCATCGGTTTGACGGGAAAAGCCTGCGCCATCGCACGCGATGCAACCGCCCACAGGGCGGCGCTGCCGATCGCGCCCCGGCGAGTGATGGTCTTCATTCATCCTCCCAGCGGCGGTTCTTCAGTTCGCCTTGAAGCCCGAGGCCCGGATGATCGGGCCCCACTTGTCGTAGTCCGCACGCAGGATAGCGGCGAGTTCGGCCGGGCCAAGCCCCGAGGCCTCGAGCCCTATCGGATCGAAGCGCTGCTTCACGTCGTCGCCTCTTGCGGCCTCGATCGCCGCCGCCGCCAGCCGGTCGACGACGTCGCGCGGTGTGCCGGCCGGCGCGAACAGGGCGTACCAGCCTGAGCCTTCGATGGCGTAGCCGCTCTCCTTGAAGGTTGGCACGTCAGGATACTGTGGCGAGCGGCTGGCGCCCGATGAGGCGAGCAGGTGCACCTTGCCTGCGCGCGCCAGCTGGCCGAGATCGGTGAGGGTGAGGACCGCCGCGGCGATCTCGCCCGACATCAGTGCCTGCATGGCCGGACCGCCGCCCTTGTAGGGAATGTGCGTCAGCTCGATGCCGGCCGCTTTGGCGAACAGGAGCCCGAAGAAGTGCGGCAGGCTGCCGGCGGCAGGCGAGGCGAAGTCGCCGTAGCCGCCCTGCTTCGCCAGCGCCACGTACTCCGCGAGCGTCGTCGCCGGCACCTTGGGTCCAACGGCCAACGCCAGCTGGAACGACGCCACGTGCGCGACGGCCACGTAGTCGCGGAAAGGATCGTACGCGAGCTGGCTGTAGGAATGCGGGAACGCCACCATGTTGGCGAGCGGTGTCATCAGGAGCGTGTTGCCGTCGGGCGCAGCCTGCTTCACCGCCATGTTGGCCACGATGCCGCCAGCGCCGGTCTTGTTCTCGACCACGACCGACCGGCCGAGCGACCTGCTCATCTTCTCGGCGATCACGCGGGTGATGGCGTCGGCGCTGCCGCCTGGCGGGACGCCCAGCACGATATGAAGTGGCTTGTTCTGGGCTACAGCCCGGCCCGTGGCCATGGCGATGGCGGCGCCCAAGGCAGTACGGCGGGTCAGCCTGTTCAAGCGGAGGAAAACCTAGGGGATGCGTGCGAAATTGTCATCCTGGCCAAAATTGACATCACCGTGGCGCGGTCGCAGTTTTGAGGCATGGCCGACACCGCCCAATTCGCGCCCGACTATGACGCGCCGATCGAGTACATGCGCCGCACCCGCGAGTACTACCTCGCGCTGGGCTACGACAATCCCTATCGCTGGGCGCACTATGTCGACGCACCGTTCCAGGCACTGAAGAAGCCGCTGAACGAGTCGACGCTGGCGCTGATCAGCACGGCCGCGCCCTACCAGCCCGACAAGGGCGATCAGGGGCCGGGTGCGGCCTATAACGCCGGCGCCAAGTTCTATACCGTCTTTTCTGGCGACACCGCGATCGACCACGACACGCGCATCTCCCACATCGGTTACGACCGCAAGCACACCACAGCCGAGGATTCCAACACCTGGTTCCCGTTGCCGCTGATGCGCGAGTTCGCCAGCCAGGGTCGCTTCAAGCTCGCCAAGCACTTCCACGGTGCGCCGACCAACCGCAGCCAGCGGGTGACGCTCGAAACCGACGCGCCGGAAATCCTGGCACGCTGCCGACAGGACCAGGTCGACGCCGCTCTGCTTGTGCCGACTTGACCCGTTTGCCACCAGACCGTGAGTCTGGTCGCCCGCTATCTGGAAAGGAACGGCATCCCCACGGTGGTCATGGGGGCGGCGAAGGACATCGTCGAGCATGCCGGTGTGCCGCGCTTCCTGTTCAGCGACTTCCCGCTGGGCAATTCCTGCGGCAAGCCGCACGAGCCCGATACGCAGCGCTTCACCCTCGACCTGGCGTTGAAAGTGCTGGAGAGCGCCATCGGCCCGCGCACCACGGTGCAGTCGCCGTTACGCTGGAACGACGACGGCGACTGGAAGCGCGACTACAACAACCTCGAGCGCATGCCGCCCGAGGAAGTCGCCCGGCGTCGCGCCGAATTCGACAAGGTGAAGCAGGTCGCGCTGCAGCAGCGACAGAAGTCGGGCGTCGCATAGTGCACGTTGTCGATGCAAGCACGGGCGACGGGAGGCGGGCTGCAAGGTCCGCAACTGAATGACTGGCAAACCTTTTTCTGGCGTAAAAGTCCTCGATTTCACGCGTGTGCTGGCAGGTCCCTACGGCACCTACCAGCTGGCGCTTCTCGGCGCCGACGTGATCAAGATCGAAAGCCGCGAAGGCGACGACATGCGGTTCGGCTCGCGCGCCAACGACTGGGAGAAGCGCGGACTGGCCGCGCCCTGGGTCTCGGTCAATGCCGGCAAGCGCTCGATCACCCTCGACCTCAAGAAGCCCAAGGCGATCGAGGTGGTGAAGCGTCTCGCGGCGAAAGCCGACGTGGTGACGGAGAACTTCCGGCCGGGCGTGATGGACAAGCTCGGCATCGGCTACGACGTCCTGAAGGAAATCAATCCGCGCCTGATCTATTGCGCGGTGTCGGGCTTCGGCCAGGTCGGACCCGACCGCGGGACTGCGGCGTTCGACGGCATGATCCAGGCGATGTCCGGCCTGATGTCGATCACCGGCTTCCCGACCAACGGCCCGACGCGTGTCGGCTTCGCCGGTGCCGACGTCATGTCGGGCGCCACGGCGGCGCTGGGCGTCGCCTCGGCGCTCTACCAGCGCACTCACACCGGCAAGGGCCAGCTGGTCGACGTCGCCATGATCGACGCGGTGATGGGCTATCTCGCCCAGCAGTTCACCGAGCACATGATGACCGGCCGCGTCCACGAGCAGGCCGCTAACCGCTCGGTGACGCGCAAGCCGACGGGCGACCTGTACAAGACCAAGGACGGCTGGATGGTGCTGGCGGTCATGACCGAGCCGCAGTTCCAGCGCCTCATGAAGGATATCGGCCGCGCCGATGTGCTCGCCGATCCGCGCTTCCCCGATTGGCCCGCCCGCATCCAGAACGACAAGGCGCTGCACGACATCATCGAGGCCGAACTCGTCAAGGAGACCTCGGCCACCTGGGCCGAGCGCTTCGCCAAGGCCGACGTCCCGGCGGGCCGCGTGCTCTCGATCCCCGAGACGGTGAAGCTCGACCATTTTTCGCGCCGCACCGTCCTGCAGGAAGTCGACACGCCGCATGGCCCGATCAAGGTCGTGGGCTCCGGATTCCGGATGGAGCATGGCGGCGGCTCGGTCGATCGCCCGCCCGCGACGCTCGGCCAGCATACCGACGAGATCCTGCGTGAGGCTGGCTATTCGGACGCCGATATCGCCGGCATGCGGGCGGACAAGGTCGCCTGAGCCTGCATAGTGCCGCCGCCGATTCACGGCGGGCAGCGTTCGATGATCGTACGGCTGCGCACCGAGTGAAAATGCGCCGATCTTGAAGCGATCTTCACGTTTGCATCGGGCCGGTTCAGGCCTACAGTGGCTCCGTCCAAGGGGGGTCCCGACAAGGGGCTGAGATACCGACGGCCTGAGCTGGCAGCGCGGTGACCCTTTGAACCTGATCCGGGTCATGCCGGCGAAGGGACTGGATGCCTCCTTTGCACAGCTACACGCCGGATCTCCGTTAGCCACTTGCCACGGGAGATCCTCGTCATGGACAACCTCATAGCAGCAACCCCCAAGGTGACCACGGGACCATTGCCGGCGTCCGGCAAGGTTTATGTCATACCCGACGCCGCGCCCGATCTCCGCGTGCCTCTGCGCGAGATCGCGCTCAGCGAACCCCTCGAGCCGCGCGTGCGTGTCTACGACACGACCGGCGCCTATACCGATCCCGACGCTGTCATCGACGTGCGCCAGGGCCTGGCGCGTACGCGTCGCGCCTGGGTTCTCGAGCGCGGCGGCGTCGAAGAATATGACGGGCGGCCGATCCAGGCGATCGACAACGGCAACGTGAAGACGGCAGCCCTGCAGCCGTTTCCCAACACGCCGCGGCCGTTGCGCGGGATCGGGGCCGCGCCGATCACCCAGTTCGAGTGGGCGCGCGCCGGCGTCGTCACCAAGGAGATGATCTACGTGGCTGAGCGCGAGAATCTCGGCCGCAAAGTCGCGCTCGAAGTCGCCAGGGAACGCCTGGCCGACGGTGAGAGCTTCGGCGCGGCTTTGCCCGACTTCATCACGCCCGAGTTCGTGCGCCAGGAAGTGGCGTTGGGGCGCGCCATCATTCCGGCCAACATCAATCATGGCGAGCTCGAGCCGATGGCGATCGGCCGCAACTTCCTGGTCAAGATCAACGCCAATATCGGCAACTCGGCCGTGTCTTCCTCGATGGAGGAAGAGGTCGAGAAGATGGTGTGGGCGATCCGCTGGGGCGCCGATACGGTCATGGACCTCTCGACCGGCCGCAACATCCACGACACGCGCGAATGGATCGTTCGCAATTCGCCGGTGCCGATCGGAACGGTGCCGATCTATCAGGCGCTGGAGAAGGTCGGTGGCGATCCGACCAGGCTCTCATGGGAAGTCTACCGCGACACGCTGATCGAGCAGTGCGAGCAGGGCGTCGACTACTTCACCATCCATGCCGGGGTGCGGTTGGCTCACGTGCCGCTGACGGCGCGGCGCGTCACCGGCATCGTTAGCCGTGGCGGCTCGATGATGGCGCAGTGGTGCCTCACCGAACATCGCGAGAGCTTCCTCTACGAGCACTTCGGCGACATTTGCGACATCATGCGCAAGTACGACGTGTCGTTCTCGCTGGGCGACGGCCTCAGGCCCGGCTGCAACGCCGACGCCAACGATGCCGCGCAGTTCGCCGAGCTGGAGACCCTGGGCGAGCTCACCAAGGTCGCCTGGGAGAAGGGCTGCCAAGTCATGATCGAAGGCCCGGGCCACGTGCCCATGCACAAGATCAAGGCCAACATGGACAAGCAGTTGCGCGAATGCGGCGAGGCACCGTTCTACACGCTGGGGCCACTCGTCACCGACATAGCGCCGGGCTACGACCACATCACCTCGGGCATCGGTGCCGCCATGATCGGCTGGTTCGGCACGGCGATGCTCTGCTACGTCACGCCCAAGGAGCATCTCGGGCTGCCCGACCGTGACGACGTGAAGGTCGGCGTCATCACCTACAAGATCGCCGCCCACGCCGCGGATCTCGCCAAGGGTCATCCCGCGGCGCGGTTGCGCGACGATGCGCTTTCAAAGGCGCGTTTCGAATTCCGCTGGAAGGACCAGTTCAACCTGTCGCTCGATCCGGCGACAGCCGAGAAGTTCCACGATGAGACGATGCCCAAGGAGGCGCACAAGACGGCGCACTTCTGCTCGATGTGCGGGCCGAAGTTCTGCTCCATGCGCATCACCCAGGACATCCGCGACTACGCCAGGAAGGGCATGGACGAGATGAGCGCCAGGTTCAAAGCCGGAGGAAACGCGCTCTACGTGCCGGACAAGGCGGCGGACTGATCAGGCGGCGCTCTTCATGTTCCTCTTCCCCTGTTGAGGGCCCTGGCGGGGGAGAGGAGCATGAACGCCAGGATGACAAGTCATGTGTAGCTCGCCGTCACCGTTCCGAATGGTCCGAAATCGGCGACGTAAGTCTCGCCAGCCTTCGGGCGCAGCATACCGGTCAGCGTGCCGGTGCTGATGATCTGGCCGGCCTTGAGCCCGATGCCGGTACGCGAGAGCTCGTTGGCGAGCCAGGTCAACGGCACCATGGGATGGTCGAGCGCGGCCGCGGCCGTTCCCTTGCGGCGGGCAACGCCGTTGCACGACAGCACGACCTCCTGGCCGGCGATGTCGCGCTTCCTCCAGTCGTCGATCGCGGCGCCGTAGCAGATCGTGCCGCCGCCCGCGCCGTCGGCCAGGATTGCCGGCAGAGGCGGGAAGGCTGCGTCATGGACGAAGCGGCATTCCGCGAGCTCGATGCCAGGGTGCAGGGAGGCCACCGCCTCGGCCACTTCCGCGACCGTGTACGCTTTCGCGCGCGATGGCAGGTCGATTCCGAGCCGCGCCATGTACTCGACTTCGGGGATCGGGCTGCATTGCCGGGCATGCTCGACGCTCGTCGGCGAGGGCCTGACGTAGGGGGCGAAGACGCGGCCGTAGATCGGCGCATCTGTGCGCAGTGCCTTCTGCATCTCTTCCTTCGCGGCCGCGATCTTCCAGCCCGCGACCGCCAGGCCCAGCTCCTCTTCGACCATGCGGGCGATGCGGTAAGCGGTCTCCCTGTCGGCCGGCACAAGGCGCGCCTCGAGGCCGCTCTGCTGGTGAGCGTCGCGGCGCAACGCAGCAAGCAGGCGGGCGAGTTCGCGCTGCGCTTTGGTGTCCATCGGTATCATTCCTTATGAGAGTATTGGGCGCGCCCTTTCTGGCGGGATGCGGAAGAATTGATCGGGCATTGACGGATCGTTGCGTGCATCAAGACGTCGGGGACACCATATGCCGTGCTGGAAGGTATGCGCACTTGCAACGATCGATAACCAAAGTTATCTTGAGCGCATCAAGCCCGGGCGCATCGGAGGGTTGCTGGTCGCCACGGGACCTTTGCGGACGCCCGAGCGTTTCATCGAATGGCCGTCATTGGCCGCTATCTTGCGCCCGGTGGACCGTCGGGGGAGATTCCGGCGAATCGGTCCGTATTGGTAAGCAGTTGGCGAGCGTTTGGGGCACAAGGACACGATGAAGAGGCTGCGGACCCTTATCGGGATCGTCTTGGGGCTCGCCATTGTTGCGGGCGCCGGGTGGTATATTTCGCAGACCGGAAGTTCGCCCGCGCCCCGTCAGGCGGGCCGATTTGGCTCCGGCATGCCGACACCCGTGGGTATTTCGACCGTCACGAAGGGCGAGGTCCCAGTGGTGATTCGCGCCCTCGGCACCGTGACGCCGCTGCAGACCGTCAACGTCAAGACGCAGATCACCGGACAGCTCCTCAAGGTCGACTTCAAGGAAGGGCAGATGGTGAAGCAGGGCGACATGCTCGCGCTTGTCGATCCGCGCCCCTACGACGTCGCCCTGCAGCAGGCGATCGGCCAGCAGCAGAAGGACGAGGCGCTGCTCAAGAACGCCCAGACCGATCTCGAGCGCTACCGCAAGCTGGTCGCCCAGGACTCGATCGCCCGTCAGCAGCTCGACACCCAGCAGTCGCTGGTCCGCCAGTACGAAGCCGCCTTGGTGATCGACCAGGCCGCGGTCGACGCCGCCAAGCTCAACGTCACCTACACGCGGATCGTGGCGCCGCTCACCGGCCGCATAGGCCTGCGCACCGTCGACCCGGGCAATTACGTCTCGATGAGCGACGCCACCTCGATCTGCATCATCATCCAGATCCAGCCGATCTCGGTGCTGTTCACCATCCCGGAGGACGCGCTGCCGCAGGTCCGCGACCGCCTGAAGGCCGGCGCCAAGCTCGAGGTGCGCGTGCTCGACCGCGCGCAGAAGAACGAGCTCGCCGTGGGCCGGCTCGACACCCATGACAACCTGATCGACATCACGACCGGGACGGTCAAGCTGCGCGCCGTGTTCGACAACAAGGACGACACGTTGTTCCCTAACCAGTTCGTCAATATCCGCCTGCTGGTCGACACGGTGAAGGATGCCACGGTCGTTCCGGTGGCTGCCATCCAGCGCGGCCAGCCCGGCACCTTCGTCTACCTGGTGAAGGCCGACGACACGGTCGAGATCCGCGTCGTCGAGCTCGGCGCCACCGACGGCGACAAGGTACAGATCGTGAAGGGCCTTCAGCCCGGCGACGAGGTCGTGATCGACGGCACCGACCGCCTGCGTGACGGCGCCAAGATCCGCCGTCCCGGTGGCGGTCCGCCGCGCGCCGCATCAGGCCCGCCGATCGCCAACGCACCCGATCCTGCCCACGGAGGAGCCCAAGGAGGCGACCAGCAACGGCAGCAGCGACGCCGCCAGGCCAATGGCGGCGGCACCGGCGGCGCGGCTGCCGCACAGCCCAACCAATAATCCCGTCCGCGACATGAATCCGTCGCGGATCTTCATCGAACGTCCGGTGGCGACCTCGCTGCTGATGGTCGCCATCATGCTCGTTGGCGCGATCGCCTACCGCTTCCTGCCGTTGTCGGCGCTGCCGCAGGTCGACTACCCGACCATCCGCGTGCTGACGCTCTATCCCGGGGCCAGCCCAGAGGTCATGACCTCGTCGGTCACTGCGCCGCTCGAGCGTCAGTTCGGCCAGATGCCGGGCCTGAACCAGATGATGTCGACAAGCTCGGCCGGGGCCTCGTCGATCACCCTGCAGTTCGACCTGAAGCTCGGCCTGGACGTCGCCGAGCAGCAGGTGCAGGCCGCCATCAACGCCGCCAGCAACCTGTTGCCCTCGGACCTGCCGTCGCCGCCCGTCTACGCCAAGATCAATCCGGCCGACGCGCCGGTGCTGACGCTCGCCGTCACCTCCAAGACAGAGCCGCTGACCAAGGTCTATGACTATGTCGACACGCGGCTGGCGCAGAAGATCTCGCAGCTCCCCGGGGTCGGCCTGGTCAGCCTCGACGGCGGACAGAAGCCCGGCGTGCGCATCCGCGCCAATCCCACGGCGCTCGCCGCCTATGGTCTGAACATAGACGACCTGCGCACGACCATCGCCAACGCCAACGTCAACACGCCCAAGGGCAATTTCGACGGTCCGGCGCGTGCCTATACCATCAATGCCAACGACCAGATCACCGATCCCAAGCTGTTCAAGGACGTCGTCGTCGCCTACCGCAACGGCGCGCCGGTGCGGCTGAGCGACGTCGCCACGGTCGAGGAAGCGCAGGAGAACAATCGCCTGGCCGCCTGGACGAACACCACCCAGGCGGTGATCATCAACGTTCGCCGCCAGCCCGGCGCCAACGTCATCGAGGTGGTCGACAGCATCAAGCGGCTGCTGCCGCAACTGCGCGAGACGCTGCCTGCCTCGATCGACATTGCCGTACTGACCGACCGCACGACCACCATCCGCGCTTCGGTGCGCGACGTGCAGATCGAGCTCGCCTTCGCGGTGATCCTGGTCGTGGCCGTGATCTTCCTGTTCCTGGGCGACTGGCGGGCGACGCTGATCCCCAGCCTGTCGGTGCCATTGTCGCTCGTCGGCACCCTGGCGGTGATGTATCTCGCAGGCTTCAGCCTCAACAATCTCTCGATAATGGCGCTCACCATCGCCACCGGCTTCGTGGTCGACGATGCCATCGTCATGATCGAGAACATCGCCCGCTACATCGAGCGCGGCGAGGATCCCAAGGAAGCCTCGCTTCGCGGCAGCAGGCAGATCGCCTTCACCGTGGTCTCGCTCACCGTGTCGCTGATCGCCGTGCTGATCCCGCTGCTGTTCATGAGCGACGTGGTCGGTCGCCTGTTCAGCGAATTCGCCGTCACGCTGTCGGTCACCATCCTGATCTCGGCCGTGGTGTCGCTGAGCCTCGTGCCAATGATGTGCGCCCAGCTCCTGCGCCAGCGCTCGTCGCACGCTGCCCCGACGACGGCACATCCGCATCCCGAAGCGGAAGCGCTGGGTGCGGGCTGGTTCGGCCGCCTGATCGGCTTCTACGACCGCTGCCTGATCGTCGTGTTTCGCCATCAGCCGCTGACGTTGCTGATCGCGGTCGGCACGATCGCGCTGACCGTGCTGCTTTATGTCGTGATCCCGAAAGGCTTTTTCCCGGTGCAGGACACTGGCCTGATTCAGGCCGTGACCGAAGCGCCGCAGTCGATCTCCTTCGATGCCATGGCCAAGCGACAGAACGCACTGGCCGTGGCCATCCTGGAGGATCCCGACGTCGAGAGCCTCAGCTCCTTCATCGGCGTCGACGGCACCAATGCGACCCTCAATTCGGGCCGCATGCTCATTAACCTCAAGCCGCGCAGCGCGCGCAAGCTGACGGCCAGCCAGATCATCCGCCGCATCCAGCGCGACACTGCGTCCGTGCCGGGCATCTCGCTCTTCATGCAGCCGGCGCAGGACCTCACGATCGATTCGACGGTGAGCCGCACGCAGTACCAGTTCGTCCTGCAGAGCCCGAAGCCCGAGGACTTCGACGCCTGGGTGCCGCGCCTGATGGATCGCCTGCAGCGCCTGCCCGAGATCATCGACGTCACGACCGACATGCAGGCCAAGGGCCTGTCGCTGTTCATCAAGATCGATCGCGATGCGGCGGCGCGCTTCGGGATCACCGCCGCCTCGGTCAACAACGTGCTGTACGACGCCTTCGGCCAGCGCATCGTCTCGACGGTGTATGGACAGTCCAACCAATACCGCGTGATCTACGAGGTCGAGCCCTCGATGGGCCGTTCCATCGATTCGCTCGCCAACCTCTATCTGCCCGGCGCCGGCGGCAAGCAGGTGCCGATGTCGTCGATCGCCAGCTTCGAGGAACGCTCGGCGCCGTTGCGGCAGGACCGGCTCGGCCAGTTCCCGGCCACCACCATCTCTTTCAACCTGGCGCCGGGCTATGCGCTCGGCCAGGCGGTCGATGCCATACAGGCGGCGCAGCGCGAGATCGGCATGCCCTTGTCGATGACCACGCACTTCCAGGGCGCGGCGCTCGCCTTCCAGAAGTCGCTCGACAGCCAGCTGCTGCTGATCCTGGCCGCCATCGTCACGGTCTACATCGTGCTGGGCGTGCTCTACGAGAGCTACATCCATCCCATCACGATCCTGTCGACCCTGCCGTCCGCCGGCATCGGCGCGTTGCTCGCGCTGATGATGGCCAGCGCCGATCTCAGCGTCGTCGCCATCATCGGCATCGTGCTGCTGATCGGCATCGTCAAGAAGAATGCCATCATGATGATCGACTTCGCACTGGATGCGGAGCGACACGAAGGCAAGACCCCGCAGGAGGCCATCCACCAGGCCTGCCTGCTGCGCTTCCGGCCGATCCTGATGACCACCGTGGCTGCGCTGGTCGGCGCGCTACCGCTCATGCTGGGCAGCGGCACCGGGTCCGAACTGAGGTCGCCGCTCGGCATCACCATCGTCGGCGGCCTGATCGTCAGCCAGGTGCTGACGCTTTTCACCACGCCGGTGATCTACCTCGCCTTCGATCGCCTGGGCCGCCGCCTGCGCGGCGCACCGCTTGATACGCCGGCCAATCCGCTGGCACGCACGGACCCGGGCCCGACCGTCGGTGAAAGGCCGCTGACGTGAACCTGTCGGCGCCCTTCATTGCCCGGCCGGTGGCCACCACGCTGCTGACGATCGGCATTGCGCTGGCGGGGCTGGTGGCCTTCCTGAAGCTGCCGGTGTCGCCGCTGCCCAAGGTCGATTTCCCGACCATCCAGGTCTCGGCCAGCCTGCCCGGCGCCTCGCCCGAGACCGTCGCCACCAGCCTGACCACGCCGCTCGAGCGGGCGCTGGGCGCGATTGCCGGTGTCACCGAGATCACCTCGATGAGCACGGTCGGCAATGCGCGCATCACGCTGCAGTTCGACCTGTCGAGAAGCATCGATGGGGCGGCGCGCGACGTGCAGGCGGCGATCAACGCTGCCCGCATGGAGATGCCGACCGACCTGCCGAGCAATCCGCAGTATCGCAAGATCAATCCGGCCGACGCGCCGGCCGTCGTCCTCGCCGTCACCTCCGACACGCTGGGCCAGGGCCGCCTGTTCGACGCCGCCTCCAACATCCTGCAGCAGAAGCTGAGCCAGGTGAGCGGCGTCGGTCAGGTGGTGCTGGGTGGCAGTTCGTTGCCGGCAGTGCGCGTGGAGATCAATCCGACGGCGCTCAACAAGTACCAGATCGGCCTCGAAAGCGTGCGCGCCGCCCTGGCCGCCGCCAACGCCAACTCGCCCAAGGGTGCGCTCGAGGACGGCGAGCGGCGATTCCAGATCTATTCCAACGACCAGGCGACCACGGCGGCGGAGTACCGGCCGCTGATCATCGCCTGGCGCAACGGCGCGCCGGTCCGGTTGTCCGAAGTGGCCGAGGTGATCGACGCCACCGAGAACATCCGCAACGAAGGCCAGGCCAACGGCAAGCGCTCGGTGCTGGTGATCATCTACCTGCAGCCCAATGCCAACGTCATCGAGACGGTCGATGAGGTGAGGGGCCTGCTGCCCGAACTGCAGGCGGCATTGCCCAACGACGTCGACCTGCAGGTGGTCAGCGACCGCACCATCACCATCCGTGCGTCGCTGAGGGAGGTCGAGCACGCGCTGTTCATCAGCATCATCCTGGTCGTGCTGGTGACCTTTGCCTTCCTGCGCTCGGCGCGCGCCGGCTTCGTCGCCGCCGTGGCCGTTCCGGTCTCGCTGATCACCACCTTCGGCGGCATGTACCTGCTGGACTACAGCATCAACAACCTGTCGCTGATGGCCATGGCGATCGCCGCGGGATTCGTGGTCGACGACGCCATCATCGTGCTGGAGAACGTCTCGCGCCATATCGAGGCCGGCATGGGCCGCATCGATGCCGCCCTGCAGGGCGCGCGCGAGGTCGGCTTCACCGTGGTGTCGATGAGCGTTTCGCTGATCGCGGTGTTCATCCCCATCCTGCTGATGCAGGGCATTGTCGGCCGCCTGTTCCGCGAATTCGCCGTCACGCTGTCGCTCGCCATCCTCATCTCGATGGTGGTGTCGCTCACTACCACGCCGATGATGTGCGCCTACGTGCTGCGGCCGCACGACACCACGCGGCCGCCTGGCCGTTTCTTCCGCTGGAGCGAACGCGGCTTCGCCGCGCTGCAGCGCTGGTATGGCGGGAGCCTGCGTTTCGTGCTGCGCCATCCGCTGGCGACCATGCTGGTGTTCCTGGCTACGGTGATCCTGAACATCGATCTCTACGTCACCATTCCCAAGGGCTTCTTTCCGCAGCAGGACACCGGCCGCATCGTCGGCGGCATCCGCGCCGACCAGAGCATTTCCTTCCAGGCGATGCGTCGCAAGTTCCGGCAGTTCATGGAGATCGTGCGCCAGGATCCGGCGATCGAAAGCGTGGCGGGTTTCACCGGCGGCTTCTCGACCAACTCGGGCTTCGTGTTCGCGACGCTGAAGCCCCTGGCCGAGCGCAAGATCTCGGCCGACCAGGTGATCGCCCGCCTGCGTCCCAAGCTCGCCCAGGTGCCGGGCGCCAACCTGTTCCTGGCGGCGGTCCAGGATATCCGGGTCGGGGGCCGCCAAAGCAACGCGCAGTACCAGTTCACCCTGCAGGCCGATTCGCTGCCCGATCTCTACACCTGGGCGCCGAAGCTCACCGAGGCGCTGCGCCAGGACCAGTCGGTCATCACCGACGTCGATTCGGACCAGCAGCAGCGCGGCCTGCAGGTCGACCTCACGATCGACCGTGATGCGGCGGCGCGGCTCGGTGTGTCGACGCGTTCGATCTCCTCGACCTTGTACGACGCCTTCGGCCAGCGCCAGGTCTCGACCATCTACAATGCGCTCAACCAGTATCACGTCGTCATGGAGGTGGCGCCCGAGTACTGGGACAATCCCGAGCGGCTGAAGGACATCTATGTCAGCACCACCGGCGGCGCGATCAGCGGCGCCCAGGCGACCGCCGCCACCGTCGCGACCACGCCGCTCGCTGTTGGCGCCGTCGATCCGACGGCCGCAGTGCGCAACCAGCGCACCAACCAGATCGCGGTGTCGGGCCGCGGCTCGGCCTCGACTGGAGCGGCGGTCAGCACCACGGCCGAGACGATGATCCCGCTGTCGCAGCTCGTGAAGTACGAGTTCGGTACGACGCCGCTCGCCGTCAATCACCAGGGCCTGTTCGTCGCCAGCACGCTGTCGTTCAACCTGGTGCCGGGCAAGACGCTGTCCGATGCCGTCGCCTATGTGAATGCCACGATGCACGAGATCGGCATGCCGGCCACCATCCATGGCTCATTCCAGGGCACGGCGCGAGCCTTCCAGCAGAATCTGAGCAGCCAGCTCCTGCTCGTGTTGGCGGCGCTGGCCGCCGTCTATATCGTGCTCGGCATCCTCTACGAGAGCTACATCCATCCCATCACCATCCTGTCGACCCTGCCGTCGGCCGGCATCGGCGCCTTGCTGGCGCTCAAGATCACCAATGTCGAGTTCAGCTTGATCGCGATGATCGGCGTGCTGCTCCTGATCGGCATCGTCAAGAAGAACGCGATCATGATGATCGACGTGGCGCTCGACCGCGAACGCAATGACGGCCTCGATCCCGCCGAGGCGATCCATCAGGCCGCCGTGCTGCGCTTCCGTCCCATCCTGATGACGACCATGGCCGCGATCCTGGGCGCCCTGCCGCTCGCCATCGGCTTCGGCGACGGCGCCGAGTTGCGCCAGCCGCTCGGCATCTCGATCATCGGCGGCCTGTTCGTCAGCCAGATTCTGACGCTATACACCACGCCGGTGATCTACCTCTATCTCGACCGCTTCCGTAAGCGCGACCGCGACCACCCGAGCCGCGTTGCCCGTGCCATGGGAACGCCCGGTTCGGCAACGGCATGATGTCGTCGCGTTACGTTCCGGCGTTTGCCGTGGTCCTCGCCGCCAGCGCCTGCACGGTCGGCCCTGACTACAAGCGGCCGCCGCCGGCTGATCCGCCGTCGCTCGCCTTCAAGGAGACGTCGGGACCGGTGGTCGGCGCGGCGGCGAACTTCCAGCCCGCCATGCCGCGCGACGCCATCGACCGCGGTCCGTGGTGGGGCATGTACGACGATGCGACGCTCGACCGGCTGGCGGCGCAGATCGACATCTCCAACCAGACCCTGATCCAGGCCGAGGCGGCCTATCGTCAGGCGCGCGCGCTGGTACGGCAGGACGCGTCCGGTCTCTACCCGACGGTGACGGGCGGCGCCGGCTACACCCAGAGCGGCAGCGGATCGGGCACGAGCCGTGCGGTGCAAGGCACCGTGGTCAATGCCAGCAGCGGCAGCGTCGGCCAGTTCAGCGCCGGGCCCTCTCTCAACTGGGAGATCGACCTGTGGGGCCGCATTCGACGCCAGGTCGAGAGCGATTCTGCGGCGGCGCAGGCCTCCGCCGCCGACCTCGCCAATGCGCGGCTGTCGGCGCAGGCCAACATGGCGATCAACTATTTTTCCATGCGCATCTCCGAGCAGCGCATGCGGGTTTACCAGGCATCGGTGGCGGCTTACACGCGCTCGGTCGAGATCGTGCAGAACCAGCTCGACGCCGGCATCGTGAGCCGCGTCGACCTTTCCCAGGCACAGACCCAGCTCGAGCAGACGCGCGCCCAGCTCGTCGCCGAGAACATCACCCGTGCCACCTTCGAGCATGCCGTCGCCGTGCTGGTGGGCAAGGCGCCGTCCGAGCTCAGCGTCGAGCCCGGACCGCTGCCGCCCGTCGTCCCGACGGTCGAACCCGGCGTGCCCTCGACCCTGCTCGAGCGGCGGCCCGACATCGCTTCGGCCGAGCGCCAGATGGCGGCGGCCAACGCCCAGATCGGCGTGGCGGTCGCCGCCTATTATCCCAACATCTCGCTCGCCAGCACGATCACCCTGATCGGCAGCAGCCTCAATGCGCTGCTGACGCTGAGCAACGCCGTGTGGTCGGTCGGGCCGCAGTTGGCCGCCACCCTGATCGACGGCGGCGCGCTCAAGGCGCAGGTCGAAGGTGCGCGAGCGCGCTACGATTCACAGGTCGCGCTGTATCGCCAGACCATCCTGCTGGCGTTTCAGCAGGTCGAGGATGCGCTGGTGCAGCAGCGCGTGCTGGAGCAGCAGGAGAAAGTGCAGCGTGCCGCCGTCGCCGCGGCGAGCGATGCCGAGCGCCTGTCGCTCAACCAGTATCGCCTGGGCACGGTGCCCTACACGACGGTCGTCCAGACCCAGACCGCGGCGCTGTCGGCCGAGCAGACCCTGCTGACGATCCGGCTCAACCGGCTGACGGCCAGCGCCAACCTGGTGCTGGCGCTGGGCGGCGGCTGGCGCGACACCGACCTGCCGGCGCCCTACGCGGTCGGCGGCATCGACCAGAAGCCGCAGCCGCCGATGCCGACGCCGCAGAGCCTCAAGCCGGACAAGGAGTGGTGGAGGTTCTGGTCGCACTAGGCTTGGCCATCGCAGGCTCCCCCGCACGATGGGAGAGGGATAGTGTGGCGGGCATGGCCGACCTGGAGATCCGCAAGATCATCCATATCGACATGGACGCCTTCTACGCGTCCGTGGAGCAGCGCGACGATCCGGGACTGCGCGGCAAGCCCGTGGCTGTCGGCGGCCGTCAGCGCGGCGTCGTCATGGCCGCATCCTACGAAGCGCGCAAATTCGGCGTGCGCTCGGCCATGCCGTCGGTCACCGCCAAGCGGCTCTGTGCAGAGCTTGTGTTCGTGAAGCCGCGCTTCGACATCTACAAGGAAGTGTCGCGCCAGATACGCGAAATCTTCCTGGAATACACGCCGCTCGTCGAGCCGCTGTCGCTCGACGAGGCCTATCTGGACGTCACCACCAACCTCAAGAATATCCCGCTGGCGAGCGACATCGCCCGCGAGATCCGCGCGCGCATCCTGGAGCGCACCGGCCTCACCGCCTCGGCTGGCATCTCCTACAACAAGTTCCTGGCCAAGCTCGCGTCGGACTATCGCAAGCCCAACGGCCAGACCGTGATCCCGCCCGAGAAGGGAGCGGTCTTCGTCGAGGACCTGCCGGTCGGCAAGTTCCACGGTATCGGTCCCAAGACCGCGGAGAAGATGAATCGGCTCGGCATCCATACCGGCGCCGACCTCAGGGCGCAGTCGATGGAGTTCTTGGAGGAGTATTTCGGCAGGGCCGGCACCTGGTACTTCGCCATCGCCCGCGGCCAGGACGATCGCCGCGTCGTGCCCAACCGGCCGCGCAAATCTGTCGGCTCTGAGACGACCTTCATGGAGGATCTTGCGCAGCAGGCCGAGGTCGAGCAGGGCGTCGCCTCGGTGCTGGACGATGTGTGGTCGTACTGCGAGCGCACCGGCGTGCTGGGCCGCACGGTGACGGTGAAGATCAAGTACGCCGATTTCCAGATCGTCACCCGCAGCCGGACACTCAGCGAGCCCGTCACCAGCCGCGAGGTGCTGGAGCGCACCAGCGTCGAGCTGGTGCGTTCGATCTTCCCGCTGGAGAAGCGTATCCGCCTGCTCGGCGTCTCCCTGCACAACCTGCAGATCCGCGGCGAGCCGGTGGCCGAGCCGCAGATGACGTTGGAATTTTGAGAAGCGAGCGGCCTCGCCGCTCTCTAGGCACCGACTTCGGCCACCATCTTTTTCACGAGACTGGCGTCGGGATACACGCCCAGACCCGCCTGCACGTTGTCGCGCATGTGGTCGGGCTTGCCGGTACCGGGGATGACGCAGGTCACGGCGGGGTTGGCGAGCACGAATTTCAGCAGCAATTGCGCCCAGCTCGTGCAGCCGATCTCGCCCGCCCAATCCGGCAGCTTGCGCGCCAGGAGCTTGCGCAAAAGCCCGCCGCCGCCGAAGGGCTGGTTGACGATCACGGCGATGCCGCGTTCGGCCGCGAGCGGCAGCAGCCGGCGTTCGACGGCGCGGTCGTCGAGCGCGTAGTTGAGCTGCACGAAGTCCCACTTCTCGGCACGCATCACCGCTTCCAGCTCGTCGTGGGCGCTCTGCGTATAATGTGTGATGCCGAGATAACGGATGCGTTTGTCGGCTTTCCAGGCGCGCAGCGTCGGCAGGTGGGCGCGCCAGTCGAGCAGGTTGTGGATCTGCATCAGCTCGACATGGTCGGTCCTGAGTAGCGACAATGACCGCGTCATCTGCTCGACGCCGCTGTCGCGTCCCGACGTCCACACCTTGGTGGCGATGAAGGCCTTGTTGCGCGTGCCGGCGGCGGCCAGCAGATCGCCGACCACGCCCTCGGCGGCGCCGTACATCGGCGAGGTGTCGATCACCGACCCGCCCGCCTCGAACAGGATGTTCAGGACCTCGGCGAGCGGCGTGCGCTCTTCGGGGCGACGCCCGACATCGAAGGTCCGCCAGGTGCCGCAACCGACGATCGGCAACATCTCGCCGGAGGAGGGAATCTTGCGTTGATGCATGCGGGTTCCAGCCTGCGTCGACGCGCGCCCCGGCGCCAACATGGTGGCGCCGGCAAGTCCCAGCAGGGTAGAGCGCTTCAGGGTCACGTCACGCCAAGGAGATATGGAAGTGCTGTCCGGCAACCCGGACAGCAGCGGGACGCCTATTCAGGGTCATGCGGGGCGCCTCGGCAAGTCCCGTGATCGTGAAGGGCCGAGCCGCATCTCGCCTCGGCTAGCAGGTCAGGGCTATCGCATCCTATCCCCGTCATCCCGACCGGAGCCGAGCGAAGCGAGGCGAAGTGGAGGGACCTTTTCAGTGGCTGCGTCGACAAGAAGAGGTCCCTCGACTGCGCCGCCCTTCGGGCGACTTCGCTCGGGATGACGGGAAAT
>CADECW010000054.1:0-19511 GCA_902825855.1 uncultured Rhodospirillales bacterium
TCGATCATCGCGATCACGCGCGTTTGGAAGCGCGTGCGGTCATCATCGATCTCGGGCGCCTCCAGCCAGGTAGACTCAATTTCAAAGTCAGCGGCGATGCTTTCGGACCACCGACTTGGCTTGAGCGGGTTCGAGACCAAGCCGATCTTGAGATTCGGGCGACCACCCCGGTCAGCAAGGACAATCTGCCAGCCCATCATGTTGTAGAGCGTGAAATGAGCAACAACGCGGCCTTGTGCATCGCTTCGCACGAAGATCAAGTTGAAGAAATCGCCGAAACGCGCAGCTAACTCATCGGCACCAGGAACATAGCGGTAATCCTGGCTTGTTCTGTCGCGCAGGAAATCGTCGTCATTCAGGAGCACGAAAGCTCGGGCGGCGGCGTAGGGCGCTGATCTCACTTCGTCGTTGCCGGCGAGTGTTGCCCAAAGCTCAATGCAGGCCTTTGCCATCGACCGAACAGCATCGGGGCCGCCGAGCAGCAGGTCGTGGCGGATCGGATCCGGCCGCTTCCAGACCATCGTCCCCTGACCTGTCTTGAGCAGTTCGCGGACTTTCTCCTCCGTGGTGTTCAGCTTGGCCGCAATATGCGGGACCAGCTCGGCAAGGTGCTCGGGCGAACGCGCATTGACCTGGAGGATCGTCTCGCCATCGGCATGCTTCGTCATCGCAAAGGGCTGCGCGACCTGCTGGAACTTGCCATCTTGCCGAACGTTGAAGAGCTCCTGCCCGGCTGGCACGCGCCGCAGCATGGGCGGTGGTTTGCCGGAGCCGGATTCAAGCTGAAGCATGTTCCGGACGATTGACACCTGGTCGGTCAGCACTTTGTCGATCGAACTGCCGAAAACGGCGTTGTGTTCATCGCAAACGAGGCCTCGCGAAGTCTTACGACCGCCGAGCGCATTGAGCAGGATATGCTCGGGCTTGTTGGAGGGGCCCAGCTCGCTATCGCAGAAGATGCATCGGGTAGGCTGAGGCGGCGTTTTCGGTGGACTCATTCACAGGAAATAGTGCGTGGCGCTCCTCGCGCAAGTTGTGCGCTGCGCCTGGCGTCACTGGGTGTGCCTGCGGGCTCGAGGGCGAGTGCTAGCGGATTGTCACCCCACTTGTTCGACGCCGAGTGAACCTGCCGGCAGCGGCTTCAGCAACGAGCGAGCAGGCACCGAGGGATCGAGCCAGTCGGCCCACTGGCCGCGATCGAGGACCACGATCTGGCGATCGTGATACGGCGCGATGTCCGGACCTGGCGGCATGGTCAACATCGTGAAGGCCTCGCCGACATCGGCATTCTTCCTCCAGATGCCGGCGATGCAGAACCAGGGTTCGCCGCGCTTGGTGAACAGCCACTTATCCTTACGCTTCTTCTTGGGATCTTTCGGATCGGTAAACTCGTAGAAGCCATCGGCGATGATCAGGCATCGACCGGACGAGAACTCGCGGTTCTCGGACCGAAAGTTGTAGACCGGCCGGCGGTTCTGCCCCGGCCAGCTCCAGCGGCGCTGAATGAGCTCGCCCGCTTCGCGATCGCCCTCGATCGTGCGCACGATCGGCGCGGTGTCGGTGATCTTGATGTCGTCCCGCGGCTCGATGTTCGGTGCGCCCTCGGGGAAGCGGATCTTGATTTTGATGTTGGAGAAGTCGTCGGCGATCGTCCCAGCACCCACGTGAAGGCGATAGTCGTTGCACATTTTCGTCTCCAACGCAGTTGCACCAAACCTTCGTTCCTATTATGTTCTCGTCCATGAAGGCGACCACGTTTGACATGGACGCCCCAGTCGACGAACGCCGCATCATCGTACGGTACGGCGACGAAGGCGTGGAGATGGTTGAGCTGCCTTGGGGCCTCCAGCCAAAGGAGCTGGGCGACCGGCCGTTCACGCTTGTGCGCGCCGAGGGCCGGACATTTCCCAGTCATCGCTGCCTTGTCCCCGCGTCGGAATTCCGGCTCACCCATCGAGGTCGGCGCTTGACGTTCTCGCTCGCCGACGGCGACTGGTTCTACTTCGCCGGGATCTGGCGACCAGCCTCGCAAAGCTGGCCGGAGGCTTACGCTGTGGTCACCATCGAAGCGAACGATGATGTAGCGCCCTACCGTGACCGGCAGATGGCCGTATTGAGACGTCGGCAGCGGATGGACTGGTTGGATCTCTCGCGCCCAGAACACGAGCTGCTTAAGCCGTTGCCGATCGGGGCGTTCCGAATTGAGCGAGCGATCGCACGGCAGACGCAGGCAACGTTAGCGCTCTAGTCTCGACGAATTGGCGAGTTGAGCAACGAGCGGCCACGATGGCAATGTATGTTAAGGGCTTCGAAAACGCAGAGGTTCGGTTGAGCGTCGAGACGCCAATCAAGGACTTGATCGAACGGGATGCCCAGCTCCCGCGTCGCACTGACGTGTCCAAAGCCGACGTTTGTGGCCGAGCCCGGCCGCTTCTGTCGCGGCGAGTCCTGCTGACGGATCGTGGTCTGAGGAGGCTGCACTTGCAGAAGGCCACCGGGAGCCCGCTACGTTTCGCCTCGATCTGCTTCCCCCATGCTTCCCCGGCTTTCGTGCCAGAGGCGGGGAAGCAGAAGAAGACCCCGAAGGACCCTTCTCAGCCACTGATTTACTTGAAGAAAATTGGAGCGGGCGAAGGGATTCGAACCCTCGACCCCGACCTTGGCAAGGTCGTGCTCTACCCCTGAGCTACGCCCGCGCTCCGATCCGGCCGGGTAGGTGCCGGAAGGCGGCGTTGATACGGGTTTTCGGCCGCCAATGCAAGCGCCTGACGCCAGGGCTTCCGGCGGGTGGTCGGCTACCCGCGGGCGAGAAGTCGCTGAAGATACTTGCCGTATTCGGTGTCCCGGATGGGCTGGATGAGCTTTTCCATGCCGGCATCGTCGATATAACCGCTGCGCCAGGCGACCTCCTCGGGGCTGCCGATCTGCAGGCCCTGGCGGTCCTCGACCGTCTCGACGAACTGGGCGGCGCGCAGCAGGCTCGACGGCGTGCCGGTATCGAGCCAGGCATAGCCGCGGCCCAGCTTCTCGACGTGAAGCCGCCCCTGCCTGAGGTAGTGCGCGTTGACGTCGGTGATCTCGAGCTCGCCGCGCGCCGAGCGCGGAATATGCGCGGCCACGTCGCAAACATCGGCATCATAGAAATAGAGCCCGGTCACCGCCCAGTTCGACTTTGGTTCCTTGGGCTTCTCGACGATCGAGACCGGCCGGCCCGCCCGGTCGAATTCGACCACACCATAGGCCGAAGGGTCGCTCACCCAATAGGCATACACCACGGCGCCACTGCCCGTGGCACCGCGCTCGGCCAGTGCCGGCAGGGCATCGCCGTAGAACAGGTTGTCGCCCAGGATCAGGCCGACGCGGTCGTTGCCCACGAACTCGCGCCCGATGAGGAACGCCTCGGCGATGCCGCCGGGCCTGGGCTGCACGACGTATCGGATCTCCAGGCCCCACTGCTTGCCGTCGTCGAACAGGCGACGATAGGACTCCTCGTCGCTCGGGTTCACGACCAGCAGGATCTCGCGGCAACCCGCCATCATCAGCGTGGTCAGCGGGTAGTAGACCATCGGCTTGTTGTAGACCGGCAGGAGCTGCTTGTTGGCGGCCCTGGTCATCGGGTAAAGCCGCGTGCCGCTGCCGCCGGACAGGACGATGCCTTTCATGACGCCGATGTAGCCTGATGCTCGACCCGCAACAACTCTTCGCCCGCCTCGACCAATTGGGCATAAGCCATCGCACCGTCGAGCATCCGCCCGTCTTCACCGTCGATGAGGCCAAGGCATTGCGCGGCAACCTGCCCGGTCATCACATCAAGAACCTCTTCCTGCGCAACAAGAAGCAAGAGATGTGGCTGGTCGTGGCGCTGGAGGATCGCGCCGTCGACCTGAAGCGCCTCGGCGACGTCCTCGAGGCCGGCCGCCTCTCCTTCGGGAGCGCTGAACGCCTGAAGCGCCATCTCGGCGTCGATCCCGGATCGGTGACGCCCCTCGCCCTGGCGAACGACGAGAGCCACGCCGTGCGGCTGGTGCTCGACCGCGGCGTGGCCGAGGGTGGCCCGGTCAACGCCCATCCCCTGGTCAACACCATGACGACGGCCCTCTCGCCGGCCGACCTGCTGCGCTTCTTCGAAGCCACCGGTCATACGCCGCGCTGGCTCGACTTCCCGTTATAATATAACACTCGACCGATGATATCGAGGCGCCAACTCCTGGCGGCCGCCGCGCCGCTCGCGGTACTGCCCGCACATGCCCAGGCAAGGCCCAAGGTCGTGGCGACGTTCTCGATCCTGGGCGACCTGGTGACCGAGGTCGGTTCGGACCGCATCGAGCTTGCCGTGCTGGTCGGCGCCGACATCGATGCCCACACCTATCAACCCAAACCGACCGATGCGCGAGCGCTCGCCTCGGCGCAGGCCTTGGTGAGCAACGGGCTTGGCTACGAAGGTTGGATCGATCGCCTGGCCAAGGCTGCGCCGTTCAAGGGCCGCGCCATCGTGCTGACCGCGGGGGTAGCCACGCTTGACGGCGCACCCGCACCCGGCCACCGCCACCTCCCTGGCCCCGATCCGCATTGCTGGCAGGATGTCGGCCGCGTGCGGCGCTATGTCGGCAATATCGTCGAAGGGTTGGCGATGGTCGATGCCGCGAACGCAGCCTTCTATCGCGAGCGCGGGCAGGCCTACGACAAGCGCCTCGTGACCCTCGACCTCTGGATCAAGGACGAGATCGCCAAGGTGCCGCCGACGCAGCGGCTCGCGATCACGGCGCACGATTCGTTCGGCTATTTCACGGCAGCCTACGGCGTGAAGTTCTTCGCTCCGCGCGGCTTCACCACCGAAAGCGAGCCGTCGGCCAGGGACGTGGCGGCGCTGATCCGCCTGGTGCGCGACCAGAAGATCAAGGCGCTGTTCGTCGAGAACATGAGCAACCCCGGCCTGATCGACCAGATCGCCCGAGAATCGGGCGCCGTGGTCGGCCCCCGGCTGTACAGCGATGCGTTGTCGGGATCAGGCGGACCGGCGCCGACCTACGAGGCAATGATGCGCCACAACGTGGCGGCGCTGGTCGCAGGGATGATGAAGAACTAACTGAGGAGTGGCGGCTCAAATCGCCACGAACGGCAGACCGGCCGACTTCCTGGCTTCCTGCAGCGTGTTGTACATCAGGCATGCCACCGTCATCGGGCCCACGCCGCCGGGTACCGGCGTGATGTGGCCGGCCACAGGCAGGGCTTCGGCGAAGGCGACGTCGCCGACCAGCCGCGTCTTGCCGTCGGCCGCCGGCACCCGATTGATGCCGACGTCGACCACCGTCGCGCCCGGCCTGATCCAGTCGCCGCGCACGATCTCCGGCTTGCCGATGGCGACGACGACGATGTCGGCCTGGCGACTCACTGCCGGCAGGTCGCGGGTACGCGAGTGGGCGATGGTCACCGTGCAGTCGGCGCGCAGCAGCAGACGCGCCACCGGGCGACCGACCAGATTCGAGCGGCCGATCACAACGGCATGCCGGCCCGTGAGCGAGGCCAGCGTGTCCTGCAAAAGCATCAATATGCCAAGCGGCGTGCACGGCACCGGGAAATCGAGCGGTGCGCCGGATTCGACCGTGCCCAGCCGGCCGACATTCAGCGGATGGAAGCCGTCGACGTCCTTGGCCGGATCGACGGCCAGAAGCACTTTCGCGGTGTCGATGTGCCTGGGCAGCGGCAGCTGCACAAGTATGCCGTGCACGCTGCTGTCGGCATTCAGCCGGGCGATCAGCGCCAGCAGCCCGGCTTCGGTGGTGCTCTCGGGCAGGCGATGATCGAAGCTCGCCATGCCGAGCTCGGCCGCCAGCTTGCCCTTGCTCCGGACATAGACCTGGCTCGCCGGATCCTCGCCGATCAATACCGTTGCCAGTCCGGGCTTGGGTCCACCCGCTGCGATCAGACCTTCGACGCCGGCGGCGACGCGCTTGCGCAGGCCGGCTGCGTAGGCCTTGCCGTCCATGAGCTTCGCTTCAGCCATCTCTCCCCACAGAATCCCTCGTCCATTCCACGATCCTGACGGCGAGCAGCGTGGGCTCGCCGGCAATGCTCAAGACCTTGTCGCGCGATGTCGCACCACGCGTCAGCGCAAAAGCCGACTTCGGCAAACGCCAGGTCGTAGCAAGCAGGTCGATGACGGCCGCATTCGCCCGACCATCTTCCGCGGGCGCCGTCACCTCGGCCTTGAGCGCACCGGCGACGCACGTGAGCGCGGTGCGGCGTGCCCGTGGCTGCGCGCGCACTTCGACCGTCACGCCCGTGCCGGTGCGACGCAGGAACACCGGATCGTCCGACACAAGGCTAGTACAGAATGTAGTTCGCGATGAAATGCTGGATGACAATGATCAGCAGCAGGGCGACGACCGGCGAGATGTCGATGCCGCCCAGGTTCGGCAGGAGCCGGCGGATCGGCCGCAATACCGGCTCGGTAATGCGATAGAGGAAGTCGACGATCACGCGGATGAACTGGTTGCGCACGTTGACGACGCCGAATGCGACCAGCCAGCTCATGATGGCGCTGGCAATGATGATGGCCGAATAGATGTCGAGTACTTTCAAGATCAGCTGGCCTGCCGACATCATCGCCTCTCCGAATCGCTGCCGGCAGGTCGCCGGCCGGGCACCCTACTCGGCGGGTAATGTCGATCACAAGCCAATTTCCCGCCCCTGATCACGCCCTCGACACGGTCAATTCGACCGTACCGACGTGGATGACACGCGCCGCGCTGATATCGCGGGGACCGTGCTCGGGCAGCAGCCGGGCCCCGTCGATCCGGGTGCCGCCCGGCGTGCCGAGATCTTCCAGTCCGAGCCGGCCGCCGGACACGAACAAGCGCGCATGCGGCTGGCCGACCGTCGGATCGGCCACGCAAAGCTCGTTGGGCAGACGGGCGGGGGCGGCGGTCAGGACATAGGTCGTCTGCGTCCCGTCGATCGACAGCGCCACGGGGCCGCTCGCCGCGAGGCCGCTCAGGCGCCAGGGGCGCCGATCGGCAAGCGCGGCTGGCGGTGCTGGCAAGGCGGTGGGCGATGCCGGCCGGGCGGTCGATGGCGCGCCGGGCGCGGCACTCGCCATCTCGTCGCGCGGCCAGCGCATGAAAGCGAAGACCCACAGCAGGATCAGCGGCACGATCGTGCCGACGCCGGTCAGGGTCAGCAGGATGGCGCCCAGGCCCGCCCAGCCGGGCATGCCTGTCTTCTCGACGATGCGCCAGGCCATCCATCCGGCCAGCACCAGGCCGATCAGGCCGAAGACACTCGACAGGCCGAGCAGGCCGAGGATCTCCACGCCCATGTCAGCGCTTCCTCGGCGATGCTTCGCCGCTTGGCCAATCGCTGAAAGCCAGCACGGCCATGACGATGAAGGGGCCGAGCAACGGCACGAGATGGAACAACGACAGCGCGCCCGAGAAGCCGGCGCGCGTGCAGATGCGCCACGTCGGGATGATCAGCACCAGCGCCGTCAGCAGATGCACGACGATGATGCCGAACACGAGCAGCGAGCCGAGACCGAGCAGCCAGGAGACGGGATCCATGGCCGGATGCTCAGGCGAGCGCCACGACTTCGATCTCGACCAGCACGTCGCGCGGCAGGCGCGCCACCTCGACCGTCGAACGAGCCGGCGCTGCAGCGCCGAAATATTCCGGCCGGCCGTAGACCTCGTTCATGGCCATGAAGCTGTCCATGCTTTTCAGGAACACGGTGGTCTTGACGGCGCGGTCGAGATCGCTGCCGGCGGCCTGCAGCACGGCGCGCAGGTTCTTCAGCACCTGGTGCGTCTGCTCGGCGATGCCTCCGGGCACGAGATCGCCGGTCTTGGGATCGAGCGGAATCTGGCCGGCACAGAACACCAGGCCGTTGGCGACGATAGCCTGCGAATAGGGCCCAAGCGCCTTGGGGGCGGCATCGGACTGGACGACTTTCTTGCTGCTGGCGCGCACTTCGTTACTCCGTTGAAAACAACACGGACGCTAACATAGGCCCGCTTGCTTGACAGGGGACCCGCCAACCATTATCCGCGCCTTCCTTGGGCCTTTTGCTTGCCCGGGTTCGGTTGATGGGGGGCTGTAGCTCAGCTGGGAGAGCGCCTCGTTCGCAATGAGGAGGTCAGGGGTTCGATCCCCCTCAGCTCCACCAACCGGATCAAAGACTTGGGTCGTATGAGCCCAAGTCGCCTCAGGTGCCGGGGTAACACCGGGATACCTCCACAGCGCGTTTCATCCGGCGTGTTGGACGGGGATCAGCGTCTTCCTCGATTACGGATGATTGATGATCAGTTCCTCGGCGCTTCGGACGCCGATCAGGAGGCTAAGCGGATCAGCCGTCACGCTCTGCAGCAGCGTCGACGCCGCGGCAACGTCGCTTGCGCCTGCCCAGGCGGTTCCGTGGAGTTCCTGCTGGAATACGTATTCCTGGCTCACCGCCACCCGGCTCATCAGCGTGGTGATGTCCTTGGCCACCGCGCTCTCCTGCGCGCCACTCATGATGTCGACCAAGACGCCGTCCACCGACTTGCCGGCCTGCAGCGCCTGCTTGATCTGTCCGACCCAATAGGTCAATCCGCCCGCGTCAATCGGTCGGTCGAACAGGTTGTCGTAGACGTTGCCGAGGAAGGCGACGATCTGGGCGTCGCTCGCGCCAGCCTGGTAGGCCAGGAACGGGTAGACCGCCTTGCCCTCGGCACTAATTGCGAACGAGTGCGCGAGAGGGGCGAGCGCGGCCGCGGCACCCTGCGTAGGAAGGTTCTTGTTGAACTCGCCAACATAGTACTCGAAGCCTCCCGCATCGGCGGCGCGGCCGAGATAGGCGGCATAAGTCGCGGCAATCAGCTCTCCGGAAGTGAGCGACAATAGCTTCAAATTCGTCGTCGCGCCGACACTGACCGGGACGACGTGGATCGCAACCCCGGAGTGATCCTCCCGAGTGTACTCACCCAGAGCATAGTAACTGAAGCTGTCGATGCCGGTGAATCCGTCGTTCGCTTTGTAGGAAACCACGCCATCGCTACCGAGATTCAATTGGCCGTGCGCCACTCCCAATCGCAGGGCCGCCGATGCGGCCGCTTCGGACACGTCGTTGGTCAACACACCAATTGGAGTGGTGGCGGCGGCCAGCGAACTGGCTGAAGCGGCGACGCCGAGCGAGCTTCCCTGCAAGACTACGAAGGCATCGTTATGTGAGCTCAGAAAGTCCGGGAACTGGGCGGTCCAGGCCCCCGCCAGCGTGCCCGTGCCGTCCGGCCCCACGGACGGCGTGAGCTTGACGACCGGGAAAGTTAGATCACCGAAACCGCCGGAGTACAAGCTGGTGCCGCCCGTGTGGGCATCCCGTGATTCGTTCGTAAACAGATAGAGGCCGGTCAATTTACTCCGCGCGCCCGTCTCATCGTTGAACTCGAAATAGTTGTAACCCATTACGTTGGTCGTGCTGCGCGGCGTGCCGGCATTGTGCAGGGCGAGATAGGCCTCGATGTCCTGGGCTTCCCTGACGGCTGCCTTGGCCATTTCGGCGTCCGACCTGTATTCATTCCGGTTGGGTGTGAACACCTCCATCAACATCATCGGCACGTTGAACGTTTCGCCTGGCCACGGTGAGGCGCCGTTGTCCAATAGTTCCAGGGTCCTGGTGATTCCGTTGATGTACGGCGGTGTCGTGTTGCTCTGGCCTATGTTGAAGCTGTTGAAGTAGTAGCTCTCGAAGCTCGGATCGACCTGGGAGAGGCCGATCACTGGCGCGCCGAACGTGGTGGCATCGTTCCATACGCTGGGAAGGCCCTGGCCCTGCTGGGCGCCCGAGACCAGCGCCTTGAACCAACTCCCATTCTGCCCAGTCTCGTCGCCATTGCCGAAGGTGGCGCCTATCGGCACGATCGTCCCGCTCGAGCCGTTGACGACGGGGAGGCCGTCGGGACCGGTGGCGCCATCCGGGCCGTTGATCTGCTTGTGCAGGTTGTAGATCCACCAGTTCATGCGGGAGAGGGCCTGCGACGCATCGGTGACAGGTGCATCGGCGAGCGGCCCCGTGAGGTAGTCCGGCTCGTTGGCTACGCTGATCAGGACGGACTCGTGGATCTTGCCCGTCGTGGGATCAGTGATGCTGGCGATGAACCGCTTGAAGCCCTCCTGGATCAATTGGGTCGCCGAGTCGAAGGAGTAGCTGGCGTCGGGCGTCACACTATTCCAGGCATACTGGTTGTTGCTCAGGAAATAGTTGGACACCGGCACCACGACCTTCATGCCGAGGCTCTTGGCATAGTTCAGGAAGTTGATGTGATCCAGCCCCTCGAAGGGCGCGCCCGGGGAAGTGCCGCGGGCGGGGTTCCAGTCGTAGAGCCGGATCAGGTTGAAGCCCTCGTGGGCGAGGGTCCCCAGGTCATCGCGGTAGTTGGTGCCGTTGTCGGCCGGCTTGCTGAAGCTGGGCTGGTACGCCTGCTGGAAGCCCTTGCCCCACAGCGATGCGAAGGCGTCGGTGGCGAAGTCAGAATCCTCGGTCTGCGTGCCACCCTTAGACTGCCAGCCCGGCCAAAACCCATGATAGTCGACGCCACGATAAATCACGCCCGTGTACCAAGCCATGTTTTTACCCTCGTAACTCGCCGGTAGCAGCATCATGGGACAGCTTCCCATGGGTCGCAATGACTCGATGCAGGTCCAAGGGATGCATCTCGCAACTGCTGCGCATGAGGTTGCCTGTCGAGGGGCGATCAAGTCGGCATTGCTGCGTACCTCGGAAGCACCCCGGCCTCAGAACCGAGCACGAAACCCGGCGGTCCAGAATTGAGTCGTATCCGTCGTCTGAGGAATCAATCCCCAGACTTGCGACCGATGATGATAGCGAATGACCAGATCAAATCTCGTCTGACTTGGAAGTCCGACCGTAAGCTCCGGCGAGAAGTAGTTTGCGACACCCGCTCCTTCGCTGTTCCTCACATAGCCGGGTTCAATCACGATATTCCCCGAAACGCTGGGACCCACGCCGATCGCGATGCTCGTTCGGACGTAGTCATTCCAAGGAAAGGCTTTCCATCTCAGAAAGATTGCAGCCCAGCCTTCCATTCCGTCCGCGGTGCCGAACCGTCTGGCGACTCCGATTTCCGGGTCGAGGGAGAAGAATCCCTTGTACCGAAGCACGGAGCGAGACGCCGCCATAGCCACGATGAACTCGTAGTCCCACTTCCAATTGGAGGGCGATTCAAAGTGAAGGAAGGTAGAAGTCATAGGGGTCTGGGAGACCGATTGACCGGTGAGCACCGTAACCGCGCAGTCCTCGGCACATGGCGAAAACAGACCCGTTGTCGTCCAGCCGGTTGCCTGGTCTGCGTCTGCTGCCATCGTCGGCGCACTGCAAAGCAGCGATAGCGCCAGCGCAGTCGCCGATAAGCCGTTCCTTCTCATCCCAGGCTCCCCGCGTGAGAGCGTGCCAGGTCGCAACTCTTCAAAGGCAGCCCCGCACCGCCTTCTTGATACTCAAAAATTGGCGGGGATCTGCCGGCGCGCACTGACTTTTGTCAAGTGGTCGACCCGAGGCGCACATTTATGGAGAATGAGTAGAGGCGAGCGGTGCCCGCCCAACGCGGTCCGGAACCTCAACCCTGTGATAGTCTCGAATCGAGAGGCCGAATGATGGTGCGTCTGCTCTGCCTGGCCGTTCTGCTGATCGTACCCTGCATGTCGTTGGCCATGGATGCCTGGGATGACATTCCCGGCGGCTGTCAGCTCGATAGTTGGAACGATGTCGAGAGGTGGCGGGATTGGAACAGCCGGTCGCCGATGGCAGCCAACTGGGCAGAAGAGAAGTCGCGCTACGCGAACAACAGGGAAGTCTGGCGCTGGCACGACCGGCTCTACCTCTCGACCGCGGATGGCAAGGTCCTGACGTTCGCCGATTGCTCCTTCGATGACAATTCGCACTACTACGAGTACGAGCACTTCGACGAGCCGGGAGGGTTCCACATGGTGCATGTCTGGCAATACGAGGCGCACTCCTATGCCCTGGTCATGCGCAGCACGGGAAAGGTCTACTCCATTCCCGGCCTGCCTGTGTCTTCCCCCAAGGCTACTCGCTATGCCTATGCCGCCTGCTCTCCGCCGGACGGAACGACGGACACGGGCGAGGCAGAAATCGGCGTTGTGAGATTCGCGGACAATCGGCCGGAAATGGAAGCCAAGGTCGAGATGCCGTGCGGCAGCAACGACTGCAAAGTCGAATGGGATGGCGAAGACGCGTTGAGCGCCGTATGCGAAGACAGTGCCGTGGGCAGCACCTGGATGACGCGGCTCGTGCGCAACGATCGCGGCTGGACGGCAATGCCGTCAAACAGATGAGTTGCGACGCATCAGGGACAAGCTGCGGGCAGGTAGGTGCGGGCGGCGGCATTCCAGCCGAAGCAGCGCGTGGTCGAGGACGGCGTGTCCGCACCGGTTGGCCAGGTGACCATCGTCACGACAATCCGCCTGCCAATGAAGCTGAGCTTTGGAAGCTCATTCCCCATCTCATCGATCAGGTCGATGCGCCGGGAACCGTCGATGATGACGCTGACCAGGTAACGATGGTGTCGCCCGCCCGTTGTCCTGCCGATCAGCGACCGGATCTCACCGGGTTCATCCCGGCCAAGCTCGGCGGTCCAGATACCTCCGGTGTCGGCGGCCATGTTCCAATCGAATGGATCTGCTGACGCAGTCCCATCGACAGAAGCGATCAGCCCAAAAGTCAGCAGCGCCACGGTGGAAAATTTCATGTCATGGTCCCGCGCATACGCTACAGGGCTTGTAGCAGTGTGTCAGTCGGGATGCCGACGGCAATCTCGTGCCTGGCTCGCGAGGTTGGCTCCCCGGCGCAGATGCAAGATATGATCAGCCGATGCGGCTACATCCCTTCGCCTCAGGACAAGTCGTTGGTGCCGCCATCATAGGAAGTGTCACCGGCTTGTTCTTCAATGCAACGGCTGTGGCGGGATTCAGTGCGACCCTGGCCGTGGGAGCGGCGGTAAGCGCCTTGATCTGCAGATGGCGGCCGGGATTTGACGCCGCTGGCTGGAAACTGTGGATCGCAGGAAGCCTCGCCAATCCGGTCGTGCTTGCAGCGGCAGCTTTCTCAGTGAGCGAATACGAATGCCTGCTGCGGTGGAAGACCGGCTGGAACTGCCTCTTTGTCGAGATCGGACCGTTCGTGACCGGGCTGGGACTAGTGCCGCCCCTTATGGGATTGCTCTATCGCTGGTGGGCACGCCGTGCGGCATGAAGGAGCCGTGTGCCTGGCCCAAGGGACTTCAACTATTCGACTGCGCGTTCGAACCCATAGATCACGTTGTCCAGGGCCATCAGCCATCGACCATCGTCCGCGCCATGGAAGTCGAACACGCCGGTGTCGCAAGTGAGCGTGAACGAAGGCGCGAGCGGCCGAGTGATCCCAAGGGAAGCCGCCTGATCGCTGGTGATGCCCGCACCCTGGAAAAGACCGTCCGCAGGGACCGAGGACCGGTCGTATGAGGCCTTGTCGCAGTCGAGGACGCTGCCGGCCGACCGAACGCGAGCAGGCGAGAAGAGCACGTATCGGCCTTTCAGCGACTGTTCCTGTACGCCCTTGGCCCACGGTGCCGCGACAGCGGTCACTACCCGCCATCCCCCTGCAATAGGGTCTGAAGGCCGTACCTTCAGAGTCAATCCAGCCGGCGCTCCCTCGAGCACGAGTTCGTCATGCTGCAGTCGGATCTTCACTTCCACGTCGGAAGTAGCGAAATGCAGACGTAGCTGCGGCTGCACCGCTGCATTGTCTGGTACCGTGACGATCGGTGCGCCGGTCCGTCCGTCGACCCAGGCCAGGGCAGTTCGTTCGTCGTCGAGCGAGCGCAGACGCCGGGCCATCAAAGGGTCTGCCGCGGTAACCAGGACTTGCCGGATAACCCGATCAGCGGCGGCGTAGGTAACCAGACCGACGGCATCTTCACCCCAAGTGCCGTGCTCTTCGTTGCCATCCATCCTGGCGACGAAAGCCGCAACACGCCGCTTGAACCTCGGACCCTCCAAAGCCAGCGAAGCAATCGGCACCGTCGACCCGAACAGGCGCTCTCCGGTAGCTGCATCGTAGTATTCGCGATGGAACGCGCAGCAGTCATCCATGTCGGCGGCAATCAGACCTGACTCGTCCAACGACGATGCTCGAGCGGGAAGGCGAAAGCTGTACAGCAGCGGCATCTGCCGGTCGGCGACCCGGGCTGAAATTTCCACCGTGCCCTCTATTCCCTTCTCGCCCTGGGTCTCTCGTGTGACCGCGCGCATGTTCAGTATCAAGCGTTCTTGCCGACCCCGCGGACTGGCCATCTCCCCCGTGAGAACGTAAGACTGGCTCGTCAGCGCAAAGGTCAATGCGTCATCGGGGCCCGTCACCTGCACCTGGGCTGCGGCCGGAACTGCAGCAACCATCGCGAGAAGCGCCAGTCGTTTCATGTTTCTCGCCTGTCACTACCTGTTGGATCGATCGGATGTAGCATAAAAGGGAATTGTGAAAGCAAGAATGACGGCTGAGCCGCCCAGATCGACCAACCCCCCGCTCATGTGCCTGGTAGACGAAGAGCCGCTCCGGCGATGACACTTTCAGTGGTCATTCCGGCGCACAATGCCGCCGATACGCTTGCCGAGACGCTCGACAGCCTGTTGGCACAGACCCGCGGCGACTGGCAGGCGATCGTCGTCGATGACGGGTCGACGGATACGACGCGATGCGTGGCAGACGACTATGCCGGACGCGACGAGCGGTTTTCACTGATCGTCAACGACGGCACGCCGGAGGGTGTTTCGGCGGCGCGAAATCGCGGCATTGCGGCAGCCACGGGCCGTTGGCTGCACTTTCTCGACTCGGACGACACAATCGAGCCACGCTTCGTCGACCGTATGGTTGGCACGCTGGAGTCGAATCGTGGTGCCAAGGTCGTGTATTGCGGCTCGCGCAGGATCACCTCGGCCGGGCGGTATGGTCCTTCCTGGTCGCCGACCGGCGTTGCGACGTTCGACAGCCTCGTCCGTGACTGTCCGCTGGTTGTCCATGGCGTGGTGCTCGATCGCGAGCTGGTTGTGACGCAGGGTGGCTTCGATACCGCCTTGCGCACCTCGGAGGACATGGACTTCTTCCTGCGCATCGCCCGCACCGGTGTCGCGTTCCTGCCGGTGTCCGAGCCGCTTGCGCTCTATCGCATGCGGCAGCGATCGCTCTCGTCCGGTGCGCGCGCCATGCTCGCCGACACCACGCTCGTCATCGAACGCGCCTTCGATGTCGATAGCCGAGTCGTTCGCCCATGCGAGCGTCACGCGTCAGGTGCCGACCCGGCGTACGGCAGCAAGGAGATGGCGCAGGGCCTCACCGCCTTGTGGTTCGCCGCGGCCGACATCGGGGAAGGTGGCAACGGTCTCGACATGCTCATGGCCCTGCCGGACCCAGGTCCGGACCTGGTCGAGCAATGCCGCGGGTTGATCGTGGATGGCGTCATCTTCGGCGCGCGGCGCCTGCCGGATGAGTTGCCTCACGACGACCCCGCCTTCGTTGCCAGGGTCGTGGCGCTTCTGCATGAGCTCGAACGCGCGGCCCGCCAGCCTGGACTGGCGCGGCATCTCCAATTCCTCCTCGAGCCGGAAATCTTCGGTCCTCGAACACCGACCGACAGGGTCGCGGTCGAAGGCTCGCTGCTGGTACGCCAGAACATCGCCCGCCTGGTGCCGATCACGGTCGACCGCGAGATCGAGCGGGTTTATGTCGAGTTCCGCAGCAAAGGGAACCGAGTCGGGCATATCTGGTCGCCGAGCCGCACTGACCTTTCGGCCCGAGGCGTGATGCAGCTGGCCATTCGTTCAGTAGGGCTCGGCGCGCTGCTCAGAGCCAGCGGATATCTCCGGCGTCCCGCCTTTTGGTTGTACGCCGTGCTTGCGGGGGCTCGACTTGGCGTCAATGTGGCCATAGCCCTGACTCACTGTCGGGTTCTGCCGCTTCACAGCCTGCGCGAACTGGCCAAGGTGGCTTCGGCAGAGGCGGCATTGGCACTCATCCCCGAGCGCATGCCGGCGAGCGACTCATCGAGCTGACCGAACGAAGAACTTCTCCTTTGCCCCAGGCGGTACCCCCGCCCAGGCAGAACTAGATCCGGTTTGCGGGGACAAGCGTCATGGTGGGATCGACCTTGCGGTATCCACGCTTGTCGATGATCCATGGTTGCTCGCGATACGGCGGCAACTCGTCAGCTGCCATCCTGGGCTGCAAGAATTGCGGCGCCGTCTCATCACTCGGGGACGGACAAATCAGTCTTGCCAGAAGCCAATATGCATTCATTGGGGATCCCTTCGCGCTGGAACGCCCTCGGGTGTAGACCCCGGTCAACTCTGCCGATGTGACTTTTGCCACCCCCGGCGCCGGTCAGAATCGAAATCTGGCCGACCGGGGCGCGGGCCCTCGCTTTCTGCTAAAATGATGCGGCTCCGAACGAGCGGTGCCTCAACAAGAAGGGTAAGGCTTCGTGACCCATTTGCTGCAACCCAGCCGCTTCCTGGTCGTGATGCTGATGCTTGCCATGTCGGCGAGCCTCGCCGGATGCGGTGTGGTGGCGCTGCCATTCCGTGCAACGAGTGCGGTCGTCAAGGTCGTGCCGGTGGTTGGCGATGTCGTCGCGGCGCCCCTGGATGTAACAGCGGATACGATCGACTGAGCGCAAGAAAAGGATCGTCTTGCAGCGAGGCCACTGCCGGAAAATCGTTTGGTCGAAAAGCTCCGCCGTCGGCCGGCGAAGGTAGTATCACCGCAGTGCCTGTCGGACACCGAATGAGTCTGGGAATGGTGACGTTGTTTCAAATTTGGGCCTGTGTCTGGATCCTGATCTGCATGATCGCGATGGAAACTTATGGCTTTTTGCTGTTTTCCCATCGAGCGCCGCGAGTGTCTTTGCTGTTCGCTCGCTCTCGTTCACCAGCCTAGCGCCGATTTCTCAGTGCCAGTCCAAGCGTTTGTCCACCGACTCGGGCAGGATCAGGTCAATTTTTTCGACCATGATCCGCGCCAACCCGTCGAGGCGCCATGCCGGTGTCGCGGAGTCGGTCGGTTATGGTCTTTCGGGTTCCGGGGCCTTTCGCAGAGCCACGCGAACCTGCGCAAATAGCGCGAACAGGGTCCCATGCTGGTCCGCAAGCGCCGCCCTACAGCTGCAGATCTGGGTCTCACCGTCGAAGAAGCGCGCCTCCTGCGTCCCCTGACGACACCGTGGCGCATCCAGCAATTCTTGATCGCGCTCAGCGCGAACTTCGAAGAGCAAGGCGATACGCTGCGGTCGGTACGCGGCGTGCTTCGCCATCGGCGCGCTCATTGCATCGAGGCCGCTCTGACGGCGGCCTGCGCGCTGTGGCTGCACGGCGAACCGCCGCTCCTCATGGACCTCGTGGCGAAGGGCGATTCGGACCACGTCGTTGCCGTCTTCCGACGCAACGGTTGCTGGGGCGCCATCTCCAAGAGCAACCACGTCTGGCTGCGCTGGCGCGACCCGGTCTATCGCTCCTTGCGTGAGCTGGCCATGTCGTACTTCCATGAATATGCCAACGACGACCGCCGCAAGACCCTGCGCACCCATTCCAACGCCGTCGATCTCCGCCAGTTCGACATCGAAGACTGGGTGACCAACGAGGACGACTGCTGGGATGTCGGAGCGGCGCTCGACGACGCGCCACATCATCGGTTGATCACGCCCGCTCAGACGCGCACGCTGATGCCGCGCGATGACATGGAAATGCGCGCAGACGACCTGGTTCAGTACGAAAGCGCCGATCGAAAACGGGCGCGTCGGTACTAAGGGAGGGTATTGTGAAATTCCTGATCGTTTTCATTCTGGTCACTTTCGCTGCAACCGGACGGGTGTTCGCCCAGATTCCGGCCGAGTGGCAGTCGGCAGCGCAGGCCGTCATCGGCGATCTCGAGCGCGACACGCCGCTTGCCGCCAAGCCGTGGACCGGCAGCGAGCTGACGCAGGGCTGGCACATGGCGCGCGCCTGGCGGCAGCACAACAACGGCAACATCGAGATCATCCTGGCCGAATATCTGACCTTCGTGGCGCTGTGCCGCCAGGGCTGCGCCGGCAACACTATCGAGGGAAAGGGCTATATCGGCGTGGCCCAGCAGGTGAAGAACCTCAAGGCGCAGAACGGCGGGCCAGATCAGCTGGCCGCCAACGCTCATAGCTGGCTGGCAGCCCTGTCCGATCCGACCGGAGCAGCGGCAAAGAATGCCGCGATGTGGAGCAAGGATCTCGACGTTGCCGCGGCGGATTTCGCCACCAGCAACCTCTATGCCCTCTATTGGCTGCTCGCGCAGGCGCGGCCGACGCCTGCGGAGCAGGCCGGCACCTTCGCCCGGTTCGCCATCTTCGTGCAGGGCAAGGCCTGGATCGGGACGCGCTGTCTCGATATCACCAGGGTGGCCGCAGTGATCGGCGCGCCACCGCGCATCGAGACCTGCAAATAGGCGCTGTTGAAATCGACAGGAGGCGGGCCGATCATCGCCTCATGACCTACGAAACCATCGCGATCCGCAAGCTCACGCCGGCGATCGGCGCGGAAGTGTCCGGCGTCGACCTCGCCTCGCTCTCCAACCAGCAGGCGAGCGAGTTGCACGATGCGCTGATGGCGCATCAGGTGCTGTTCTTCCGCGACCAGCAGATGAGTGTCGAGCAGCACAAGGCCTTCGGTCGGCTGTTCGGCGAGCTCCTGGTCCATCCGGCGGCCCGGGCCGAGATCGAAGGGCATCCGGAGATACGGGTCGTTCATGCCGACGAGAAGACAGAGGTCGCGACCGGCGAGGTCTGGCATTCCGACATGTCGTGCGAGCCCGAGCCGCCCATGGGCTCGATCCTATACCTGCATCAGTCCCCACCGGTCGGCGGCGATACGGCGTTCGCCAACATGTATCTCGCCTACGAGACCCTGTCGGAGCCGATCAGGCGCCTGGTAGAGGGGCTGTCGGCGTTCCACACCAGCGCCCATGTCTACTCACGCGGCGAGTACGAGCGTTCCGACAAGAAGTTCCCCGAGGCAATCCATCCGATCGTGCGCACGCATCCAGTGACCGGCCGCAAATGCCTGTTCGTCAATCGTGGCTTCACCAAGCGCATCGAAGGCCTGAAGAAGCACGAAAGCGACGCACTGCTGGACATGCTGGTACGCCACTGCGAGACGCCGGAGTTCCAGTGCCGCTTCCGCTGGGAGAAGCACTCGGTCGCCTTCTGGGACAACCGCTGCGCCATGCACCGCGCGACGTTCGACTATCGCCCGTACGTGCGCCACGGCCATCGCGTGACGATCAGGGGCGACAGGCCGTACTGAGTGGAAGCGTTATCCCGAGGAAAGAAAGGCTTCGCCTCGCCATTTCCCGTCATCCCGAGCGGAGCCGCCCGAAGGGCGGCGTAGCCGAGGGACCTGTTCTTGTTGACGCATCAACAGAAAAGGCCCCTCCGCTTCACCTCGCT
>CADECW010000054.1:19611-47343 GCA_902825855.1 uncultured Rhodospirillales bacterium
GCCGCGATCGCTTCCTTGACGAACTTCTTGGCGTCGAAGTCGTCGGCGACCTTGAGGTCGTTGGCGATCAGCTTCTCGACGTCGATCTCGGCGTAACCCATGACGCCCATGTCGCCCAGCGCCTTCTGAACCTTGGGCCCGAACAGGCCGATCTCCTTGAGGATCGGCACGATGCGGGTGAACAGGCGGCTGCGGAACTGCTGCATGGCCCCCGAGTGGTAGGCGTGCTCCAGCATCTCCTTCACCGGCAGGCCCGAACGCATCCAGACTTCGGCCTGGTTGAAGCGATCGCGCATGAAGTAGAGCGCCTCGACCGTGAACTCCTCGCGCTCGGCGCGCTCGGCGTCGGAGAGGTGCGGATAGTACTCGCGCAAAGCCATGCGGCCGAAGGTGACGTGCCGCGCCTCGTCCTGCATGACGTAGGCATTCACCGAGGCGGCGAGGTTGTTCTTGGCGCTGTCCCGGATGCGCTGGAAGGCGGCAAGCGCCAGCCCTTCGATCAGCACCTGCATGCCGAGATAGGTCATATCCCAGCGCCGGTCGCTCAACGTCTGCTCGAGCAGGTTCTTGAGCGAATCGGTGATCGGATAGGCCGACTTGAACTTCTCGTGGATCAACCGCTTGTAGCTCTCGACATGGCGGGCCTCGTCCATCACCTGGGTGGCGGCATAGAACTTGGCGTTCATGTCCGGCACGGTGTTGACGATCTTGGCCGTCGCGATCAGCGCGCCCTGCTCGCCGTGCATGAACTGACAGATCGAATGGCACTGCAGGTTGAAGCGCAGCCAGTTCCTCTCCTTCTCGGTCATCTTGTCCCAGAAGGGCGTGCCGTAGATCGGGATGGTCTCGTCCGACATCCCCATCGGGTTCTCCTCGAACAGCTCCTGCGACCAGTCGATCCGTGTCGAGGTGTCCCACTGCTGCTGCTTACCCTTCTCGTAGAGATTCAGCAGATCGGACGAGCCGTCCTCGTATTCCCAGTTGAAGGCAATCTCGGTGGCGCCATCGAACTTCCAGTTCGTGACCTCCACGGGGAGCTGATAAATCTTCTGCGTCGTCATTGGCTCTTGCCTCCTGGCGCTTTACGCGGTCCCATCCCGAGACGGAGCGGCAAAGATGACGCTCCGTTCATTTTTCGAGCGGAAGCTAGCACAGTCTGCTAGAGGAGTCTCGCCCGGAAATCGCATGGTCCCTGAACGCTGGTTTACCGAATGTCCTACAACAAGCTGCGCATCGCCAAGATCATTCAAGAGACGCCCGATGCGCGCTCCTTCGTCCTCGAAGTCCCTGCCGACCTTGCCGACAAGTATCGCTATCGCGCCGGCCAGTTCCTGACCTTCAAGGTGGGTCACCCCGACGGCGCCTTCAATCGCTGCTATTCGCTGTCGAGCGCGCCCGAGACCGACGGGCTGCCCAAGGTGACGGTTAAGCGCGTCACCGGTGGCAAGGGTTCCAACTGGTTCCACGATGCGCTCAAGGAAGGCGGCACCCTGGAGGTGCTGCCGCCGGCCGGCCGCTTCGTGCTGAACGACAACGGCGCGACGCTGCTGCTGTTCGGCGGCGGCAGCGGCATCACGCCCATGATGTCGCTGATCAAATCGGCTCTGAAGGCGGGGAAGCGGCAGATCCGCCTGTTCTACGCCAACCGAGACAAGCAATCGGTGATCTTCGATGCCGAGTTCGAGGCGCTCGTAAAGGCCCATCCGGGGCGGCTCGAGATCATCCATCACCTCGACGCCACGCAGGGCATCACCAAACCCGAGGAGATCGCGGCAGCAATGAAAGGCTTCGAAGCGGGCGACGCCTATCTCTGCGGCCCCGGGCCGTTCATGTCGCTGGTCGAGGAAACGCTGTTCGAGCACGGCATGAGCCACGACCGCGTGCGCATCGAGCGTTTCGAGGCCTCCGGCAATGACGCCATCCCGATCGAGCCTACTGAAGAAGGCGATGTCATCCCCGATCACATCACCATCCATTTCGAGGGCAAGACCCACAAGGTGCCCTACGCGAAGGGCAAGACCATCCTCGAGGCGGCGCGCGATGCAGGCCTCAATCCCCTGTCGTCGTGCGAGGAAGGCTTCTGCGCTTCGTGCGCGGCCAAACGCATCAAGGGCAAGGTGCTGCTCGCCAAGAACGACATCTATACGTCCGACGATCTCGCCAACAACTGGATCCTGACCTGCCAGGGCCATTGCTTCGGCGCCGAGGTCGAGATCACCTACGACGTGGTGTAGCGATCGTCCGGCCGCAGATACAGGCGACGCTGCTCACGATCATCGCCGGCATCGCCGACGCGGTGGGCTACATAACCATGGGCGGCGTGTTCGCCGCCAACATGACCGGCAACACGGTGCTTGCCGGCATCGCCCTCGCCGAGGGCCGCTATCCCGATGCGGGCCGCCATCTCGCGCCGCTGGTCGCCTTCTTCATCGGCGCCATGCTGGCGCGCCTGCTGTTGCGGTTGTGGGCCAGGTCCATGATCCCGATCCTGCTGGAAGCGGCCATTATCGGCGCGATGGGCTTCGTGCCGCTCGCCGCCGAGAGCGCCGTCCTCGTCCTGGCATTCGCCATGGGACTTCAAGCCTCGGCCATCACCCAGTTCGGTGGCGTTTCGGTGAGCACGGTGGTGGTCACCAGCACGCTTGCCCGTACCGCCGACGCAGCCCTCGACCGGCTGTGGCCGGCCGAAGTGGCGCCGCTGCCCGCCGTGACCACCCCACGCCTGTTGATGCTGACCTGGGTCGGCTATCTGGTGGGCGCAGTCCTGGGCGGCCTGCTGCTGCACCTGGTGGCCTGGCCGCTGATCGTGCCGGCGGTCCTGCTGGTAGTCGTCATCCTGCTTTGACGTTTCTACATCGGCGGTGTCAGTCCGTTTCGGCCGTAGGAAATCCGCGTGGCCTGCAGTGAGCCGTCAGGTTGTTTCTGCGCGGCGGCAATGAAGATCTTGATGCCGGGCTTCAGCTCGGCGCGATCGCCGGGCGTATAGGCGACGATGGCCGTCTGGGGCGTCACCAGAAGCTTCTTCTCGCCATCCTTGTATTTCAGCGTCAGCACCTGGCCATCGACGCCGGCCACCGAGACCTCGACGTTGGCGTTGGTCATCGTGGCCTGAGGCGGCCCGTCCATCGGCCGATGCCCCTCGCCCGTGCCGCGCATGGCCTCCGGGAAGATATGCACTTCCATGGCGACAAGGTTTCCGTCAGGTCCCGGTGTGGCCCCCGAGCCGACGAAGGTGCCGGGCTTGAGATCGGCCAGCGTCGCCGGGACGATCGCCATGAAGACCGGTTTGTCGGCGACCGTGATCTTCAGATCCTCGCCGTCACGCGTCTTCACGTAGAGGGTCGAGCCGTCGACTTTCTCGATCGTGGCCCGTACGCGCCGCGTTTCCTGCGCCCAAAGCGGCGTCGAGCAGATCGCAGCGGCTGTGAAAACCAAAAGTGCGCGTCGCAGCATGGGATGCTCCTTCCGATGAGGACGGCACGCTAGCGCATCCCTGGCAGCAAGGAGATCAATCCAAGGTGAGGTCGTCTTCCCGACAGCCGCGCAGGATGACGAGATCGCTATTCCGCTGCGATCGCCTTCTCGACGAACATCTTCCTGTCGAACTCGTCGGCGACCTTGCCGTCGTTGGCAAGCTGCTCGGTCACGTCGATGTCGGCGTATTCCATCACGCCCATTTCGGCGAACGCCTTCTGCACGCGCGCCCCCCACAGGCCGATGTCCTTGACCGTGGGCACGACGCGGCTGAACAGGCGGCCGCGGAACGAGTGCATCTGCTTGGAATTGTAGTGCAGTTCATTCAACACGTCGGCGGGCAGGCCAAGTCGCTCCCACACTTCCGACTGATTGAAGCGGTCGCGCATGAAATAGAGCGCCTCGACGACGAACTGCTCGCGCTCGTCGCGCTCGGCGTCCGACAGGTGAGGATAGTAGCCGCGCAACGCCAGGCGGCCGAACGACACGTGGCGCGCTTCGTCCTGCATGACATAGGCGTTGACTGCACTGGCCAGAGTGTTGCCGGACTTGTCGCGGATCGACTGGAAGGCGGCGAGCGCCAGGCCCTCGATCAGCACCTGCATGCCGAGATAGGTCATGTCCCAGCGTCGATCACTCAGCGTCTGCTCGAGCAGCGACTTCAGCGCAGGATTGATCGGATAGGCCAGATCGAACTTCTCATGCAGTAGGCGCTTGTAGGCCTCGACATGGCGCGCCTCGTCCATCACCTGGGTCGCTGCATAGAACTTCGCGTTCATGTCCGGCACGGTGCTGACGATCTTGGCGGTAGCGATCAGCGCGCCCTGCTCGCCGTGCATGAACTGCGAGATCTGGTTGGCCTGCAGGTTCAGCCGCAGCCAGCCCTTCTCCTTGTCGTTCATCCTGCGCCAGTAGTCTGTGCCGTAGATCGTCAGCGCCTCGTCCTTGAGCGCCATCGGATTCTCGGGATCGAGCGCGAGCGACCAGTCGAGCCGGGTGCTGGCGTCCCACTGCTGCTTCTTGCCCTTGTCGTAAAGCTCCAGCAGCGCGTCCGAGCCGTCGTCGTATTCCCAGTTGAACTGAATCTCGGTGGCCCCATCGAACCGCCACTCGGTGGTCTCGACAGGCAGGGCGTAGATGCGTTGCGTGCTCAAAAAGGCCCTCCCGGGGGCACAGATCGTTCGGGCAGCGTCATAGATGACGCAACCGTCACCTTTTGGCAAGCCGCTTCAGGGCTGCAGGCGGTAGCCGCCGCGGTCGGTGATAAGGATGGCGGCACTGGCCGGATCGCGCTCGATCTTCTGGCGCAGGCGGTAGATATGCGTTTCGAGCGTGTGGGTGGTGACGCCGGCGTTGTAGCCCCAGACCTCGTTCAGCAGCACGTCGCGCGCCACCGGCCGGTCGCCGGCGCGGAACAGGTACTTCAGGATCGAGGCCTCCTTGTCGGTAAGGCGGATCTTCTTCTTGCCGGCCTTTTCCATCAGCATCTTGGCCGCGGGATGGAACTCGTAGGGGCCGATGGTCATCACCGCGTCCTCGCTGCGCTCGTGCTGGCGCAGATGGGCGCGCAGACGGGCCAGCAGGACGTTGATGCGGAAGGGTTTGGTGACGTAGTCGTTGGCGCCCGATTCCAGGCCCAAAATCGTGTCGGCGTCGGAATCGGCCGCAGTCAGCATGATCACGGGGGCACGAACGCCCTGGCGGCGCATCAGCTTGCAGAGTTCGCGCCCGTCCATGTCGGGCAGTCCGATATCGAGCAGGATGGCGTCATAGTGGGCGAGCTTCGCCTTCTCCATGCCCTCCGCCGCGGTGCCGACCTGGATGGTGGTGAACCCGTCATAGAGGTCGAGCTGCTCGGCGAGCACGGTGCGCAAGCCCTGGTCGTCGTCGACCAGCAAGATTTTCTTGCCGCGATTGTTTACAGACATTCTGCTGTTACCCGCTGGCGACCTGGAAACACTCTATCTGGTACGAAAAGATGGCAAAAGCGGTTCACTTCGGCAAAACGGGCCCCGCCGTGCTAAGGATGTCCCCAGGTAAAGCATGATTCCGGGTCAAGTTCATTCCCGTACCGCCACTGCCCTGGCCGCCGTCGAGCGTGCCCTGGCCGAGCTGCGTCGCGGCGGCATCGTCGTCCTGCGTGACGATGACGGTGGTGGTGGCCTGGTGATCGCCGCCGAAGCCTGCGGACCGCGCGCCCTGCAGCGCCTGCAGGGGTTGGCCCAGCTGGCCCCTGTCCTGGTCACCACGCGCCGGAGGGCCGAGGCGATCGGCATGGAGATTCCGCCGCATATCGCGGGCGGCATGGGCGAGACCAACAAGCCGATCACCCTGGACCTGCCCGACGGCGTGCCGGCCGACGTGATCCTGCAGCCGCACGAGACCGAGGAAGCCGGCCGGCATGCCGCGTTGCGCTACCTGTCGCGGCCCGTCGCCAGTCATGCGCCGCGCATCGCCGAGACCGCGATCGAGCTCGCCAAGCTCGCCCGCCTGCTGCCCGCCGTCGTGCTGGGGCCGTTGACGAACGATCCCAAGAACAAGCGCCGCGACTGGGCGCGCGATCAGGACCTGATCTACGTCGATGCCGCCGACGTGCTGACCTACGAGGAGAGCGCCGCGCGCAACCTCCAGCAGGTCGCCCAGGCGCACGTGCCGCTCGAGGGCGCGGAGAATGCCCGCATCCTCGCGTGGCGACCGAGCGACGGCGGCAAGGAGCATCTCGCGATCGTCGTCGGCGAGATCGACCCCACGGAACCGGTGCTGATCCGGCTCCATTCGGAATGCTTCACCGGTGACCTTCTGGGTTCGCTGCGCTGCGACTGCGGCGTGCAGCTGCGCGGGGCCATCGCCGAAATCTCCAGGCAGGGCTCCGGCGTGCTGCTCTATCTCGCGCAGGAAGGCCGTGGCATCGGCCTGGTGAACAAGCTGCGCGCCTATGAGCTGCAGGACGACGGCTTCGACACCATCGACGCCAACGAACAGTTGGGCTTCGATGCCGACGAGCGCATCTATGCTCCGGCCGCCACGGTGCTCTCGCGCATGGGCATCAAGCGCGTGCGGCTGATGACCAACAATCCGCAGAAGATCAGCCAGCTCGAACGCTACGGCATCGAAGTGGCCGAGCGGGTCGCTCACTCGTTTCCGGCCAACGGGCACAACGAGAACTACCTGCGGACCAAGGCCGAGCGCGCCGGTCACCTGCTCTGATCCGAACATGCGCGTCGGCGTCCCCAGGGAAATCAAGGATCACGAGGACCGCGTCGGGCTGGTGCCCTCGTCGGTCGCCGAGCTGGCGCACCACGGCCACGACGTTCTGGTCGAGCGCGACGCGGGGCTGGGTGCGGGGCTGGGCGACGACCAGTACGTCGCCGCCGGCGCGCGTATCGTCGACAGCGCCGAAGGTGTCTTTGCTGACAGCGAGATGATCGTGAAGGTGAAGGAGCCGCTGGCGGTCGAGCGCAAGCGGCTGCGACGCGGTCAGGTGCTGTTCACCTACCTGCATCTCGCCCCTGATCGGGCGCAGACCGAAGACCTGCTGAAGAGCGGGGTCACGGCCATCGCCTACGAGACCGTCACCTCGCCCACGGGCACGCTGCCGTTGCTGACGCCGATGTCGGAAATCGCCGGCCGCCTGGCGCCACAGGTCGGCGCGCACTACCTCGAGCGCACCGCCGGCGGTCGCGGCGTGCTCCTGGGCGGCGTGCCGGGCGTGCCGCCGGCCGAGGTCGTGGTGCTGGGCGGTGGCGTCTCGGGTACGCATGCCGCCACCATCGCGCTCGGCATGGGCGCCACGGTGTTCGTGGTCGACCGCTCGGCCGAGGTGTTGCGTCGTCTTGCGGCGCAGTTCCCCGGGCTGCGCACCATCTTCTCCACCCGCGATGCGCTTTCAGCCATCCTGCGTCGCGCCGATCTCCTGGTCGGCGCCGTGCTGGTGCCGGGTGCCGCCGCACCCAAGCTGGTCACGCGCGAGATGGTGGCCACGATGAAGCCCAACAGCGTCATCGTCGACATCGCCATCGACCAGGGCGGCTGCTGTGAAACGTCGAGGCCGACCTCGCACTCCGACCCGACCTACGTCGAGGAAGGCGTGATCCACTACTGCGTCACCAACATGCCGGGCGCGGTGGCGCGGACGTCGACCTTCGCCTTGAACAACGCCACCCTGCCCTTCGCGCTGGCGCTTGCCGACAAGGGCTGGCGCAAGGCGATTGCGGACGATGCGCACCTGCGCAATGGCCTGAACGTGCACGAGGGCAAGGTGACCTGCCGTCCGGTCGCAGAGGCGCTGGGCCTGCCCTTCACCTCGCCCGAGGCGCTCTGAGCCGATAATCTCCCGGCACTCCGAACAACAGAACGGTCGAGGAGGAAATTCAATGACGAAGATCAATCGTCGGACACTGGTCGCGTCGGCATCGGCGTTTGCACTGACGACGCCGACCATCGTGCGGGCGCAGAAGAAGTACGATCCGGGCGTCAGCGACAAGGAGATAAAGCTCGGCCATACCAACCCCTACTCGGGACCGCTCTCGGCCTACGGCATGATCGGCAAGGGCATTACCGCGTACTGGAACATGGTCAACGACCAGGGCGGCATCAACGGCCGCAAGATCAACTTCATCACCTACGACGACGGCTTCCAGCCACCCAAGACCGTCGAGATGGTGCGCAAGCTCGTCGAGGACGATCAGGTCTTTGCCATCTATCAGCTGCTCGGCACGCCGACCAACACGGTGGTGCAGAAATACCTGAACCAGAAGAAGGTGCCGCAGCTGTTCGTCGCCACCGGCGCGTCCAAGTGGGGCATGCCCAAGGAGTTCCCGTGGACCATGGGCTGGCAGCCCGACTACGCCACCGAAGCAGCAATCTACGCCAAGCACATCATGGCCAACCATCCCGACGCCAAGGTGGCCATGCTCTACCAGAACGACGATTCCGGCAGGGACTACCTGCACGGCTTCCAGGCAGGCTTCGGCAAGAACAAAGACAAGTTCCTGATCAAGACGGTGAGCTACGAGGTCACCGACCCCACCGTCGACAGCCAGATCATCCAGCTGAAGGATTCCGGCGCCGACGTGTTCTTCAACGACGCCGGTCCCAAGGCTGCGGCTCAGGCGATCCGCAAGGTGGCCGACCTCGGCTGGAAGCCCAAGCACTACCTTGCCAACGTCGCAGCCTCGATCGCTTCGACCCTGAAGCCCGCCGGGCTGGAGAACAGCAAGGACATCATCACGGCGGCCTACCTCAAGGATGCGACCGATCCGCAATGGGCGAAGGCGCCGGATTTCATCGAATGGAAGGCATGGATGGAAAAGTACCTCCCGCAAGGCAACTTGGCGGACTCCTCCTATACCTATGCGTACGCGGTGTCGGCGACGATGCGCCACTGCCTCACCGCCTGCGGCGACGATCTCACGCGCGCAAACCTCATGAGGCAGGCGGCCAGCATGAGAAACCTCGAGGTGCCGATCCTGCTGCCTGGCATCAAGGTCAACACCAGCCCGACCGACTTCTATCCCATCCAGGCAGTCCAGCTTGCCCGCTTCGACGGCGAGACCTGGAAGCTGTTCGGCGACGTGCTGTCGAACGAGAGCGCGTGAGGCGATCCTGGCGGGCTACAGCCGGGAGATCGACGAGGTCCTGCCGGCGGCGCGTTGCCGAGCGCGGCGACGGCAGTTAAGAGTCCGGCATGACCGGCGCCCTCACCCGTCGCGCTGCACTCCTCGGCTCGCTGCTCGCCGCGACGCCGGCTCTTGCCCAGACCTGGCCCAGCCGCCCGATCCGCTACGTCGTGCCGTTCGCCGCGGGAGCGGGCGTGCTCGACATCATGGCGCGCATCGTTGCCCAGCATCTCAGCGAGAAGCTCGACCAGCAGGTGGTGGTCGACAACAAGCCGGGCGCCGGCGGCATTGTCGGCGCCGAGATCGTCGCCAAGGCCGCAGCCGACGGCTACACCATGCTGATGGCCAACACCGCGCTGGTGGTGGCGCCCTATCTCTACGCCAGAATGACGTTCGATCCCCTCGTCGACCTCGTGCCGGTGACGATGGTGAACTCCGCGCCGCTGATGCTGGTCGTGCATCCGTCGCTGCCGGTGGGATCGGTGGCGGAGTTTCTGTCCTACGCCAGGGCCAATCCCGGCAAGCTGAACTACGGCTCGGGCGGCGTCGGCACCACGCCGTTCCTGGCGGCCGAACTCCTGAAATCGATGACCGGCATCGATGCGGTGCACGTACCCTACAAGGGCGGCGCGCCGGCGCTCGCCGACCTCGTGGCCGGCCAGATCGCCTTCATGATCGAGAACGTGCCCGGCACTCTGCCGATGGTGAAGGACGGCAAGCTGCGGGCGCTCGCCATCACGAGCAACAAGCGATCGCCGCTGGTGCCTGAGCTGCCGACCATGGCGGAGGCTGGCGTGCCGGACTACGAAATGGTCGGCTGGAACGGCGTGTTCCTGCCCAAGGGCACGCACGGCGAGATCGCCGACAAACTGCACGCCGCACTGGCGGCAGTGCTGCAGTCCAAGCCGGTGGGGGATCAGATGGCGGCGCTCGGCGCCGAGGCGGTCGGCAATCGCCAAGCGACATTCGCCGCTTTCGTGAAGTCGGAATCGATGCGCTGGGGTGCCATCATCCGTGAAAGGGGCATCAAGCCCGAGTAAGGCCTGAGCAAGCGGAGGGGGTTCTGCATGACACTGCCGGCGGCGACGCTCGACCACGTGGTCATCAATGCCCGCGACGACATGGATCGCGCGGCCGACATCTATCGGCGGCTGGGCTTCACGCTGACCGAGCGCGGTTATCATTCGCTGGGCTCGATCAACCATCTTGCCATGTTCGGGACCGACTATCTCGAGCTCATTGCCGTACCCAAGGGAGCCACGACCGGCCGCATGGACCTGCTCACCTACCCGTTCGGCCTGAACGGCCTGGTGTTCGGTTCCGAGGACTCCGCCGTCACCTACGAGTCGCTTGCCAAGGTCGGCGTGCCGGTCGATCCGCCCGTCGAGTTCACGCGGCCGGTAAAGGTCGCGGGCAAGGAGCACGATGCCCGCTTCCGTACCGTGCGCATGAAGGCGGGCGTCGTGCCCTACGGCCGCGTCTACTACTGCCATCACTTCACGCGCGAACTGGTGTGGCGCGACGAATGGCGCCACCACGCCAACGGCACGGTCGCGGTCGTGCGGGCCCTCATCGTCGAACCCGATCCGGCGGCTGGCGCCAAGCTCTATGCCGACATGTTCGGCGTCGAGGCGGTGCGCGACATCAAGGGCGGCAAGAGCGTCGTGATCGCAAATTCGCGCTTCGACATCGTCACCGAGGCCGAGCTGAAATCCCAGTTCGGCGATGCCGTGCCCGATGCCGAAGGGCGCAAGGCGTACATGGCCGGGCTGACCTTTCGTACCGTCTCCGTCGCCAAGTCGGCGAAGGCGTTGCAGGAAGGCAAGATCGCAGGCGCTGTCCAGACGTCGGGGCGGCTGGTCGTACCGGCAAAGCAGGCGATGAACGCCGTATTGGAGTTCATCGAATAGGCCGCCATGGTTACCATCACACAGGACAACCAGGGCGATGCGATCTCGCGCGCCGTGCCGCGCGAGTCGTTGGCGCTTATCGACGCCGGTGGAAACGGCAGCGAGCGCCTCTATACCTACGACGACATCTTTCGCCTGAGCGGGGCGGTCGCGCGCGGCCTCCTGAAGCGCGGGCTGAAGCGCGGCGATCGCGTCGCCATCCTGTCGGCCAACCGCGCCGAATTCCTGATCACCTTCCTCGGCACCATGCAGGCCGGCCTGGTCTCGGTACCGGTGAACTACAAGCTGCCTGCCGAGACGGTCGCCTACATTGTCGACGATTGCGACGCCAAGCTGGTGATCGGTGACAAGACACGCCTCAATCTAGCGCCTGACAGCGTGCCCAAGATCTCGTTCGACAAGGACTTTGCGTCGCTTCTCGACGAGGGGCCGTTCACACCGCTGACGATGCGGCCCGAGGAACCGGCGATGTTTCTCTACACCTCGGGTTCCACCGGGCGGCCCAAGGGCGTGGTGCTGTCGCACTATTCGCATCTCTGGGCAATCAGCCAGCGCGTGCGCCGACCGGTACCGCAGGGCCAGCGGTCGCTGGTGGCGGCGCCCCTCTATCACATGAACGGTCTTGCCATGTGCCAGACCACGCTGAACCAGGGCGACACCATCGTGTTGCTGCCGCAGTTCACCACCAAAGGCTACATCGAGGCTGCGGCGCGCCATCGCGTGCAATTCCTGACATCGGTGCCGACGATGATCGCCATGATGCTGCGCGAGAAGGACCTCTTGGCGAGCAACGATCTATCGGCGGTCGAGGCCGTGCGCATGGGCTCGGCACCCATCACCCAGTCGCTGATCGACCAGGTCCGCACGGTGTTTCCCAAGGCCGCGATTGGCAACGGCTACGGCACGACGGAGGCCGGGCCCGTCGTGTTCGGCCCGCATCCCGACGACATCCCGCAACCCGAGCTGTCGACCGGCTATCCGCATCCCGAGGTCGAGCTGCGCCTGGTGCGTGACGGCGAGGAAGTAAAGGACGAAGGCGTGCTCGAGATGAAGTGCGGCGCGCTGATGACGCACTATCACAAGCTGCCCGAGGTCACGGCCAAGGCCATGACGCCGGACGGCTTCTATCGCACCGGTGACGTGTTCCGCCGCGACGACAACGGCTTCTACTTCTTCGTCGGCCGCGCCGACGACATGTTCGTCTGCGGCGGAGAGAACATCTATCCCGGCGAGGTGGAGAAGATGCTGGAGCGACATCCCGCCATCCACCAGGCGGCGGTCATCCCGATCCCCGACGAGCTGAAGGGCCACAAGCCCATCGCCTTCATCGTGCGGACGGGCGACGCTGAGCTCGACGAAAAGGCAGTCAAGAGCTACGCACTCGCCAACGCGCCGGCCTACCAGCATCCGCGTCAGGTCATCTTCATCGACGAGATGCCGCTTGCCGGCACCAACAAGATCGACAAGCGCCAGCTCGCCAAGCAGATCCCCAGCGGAGGAGAATCCTGAGAATGAAAGCAGCCGTCGTCCGCGAGCATGGCACTCCCGACCGTCTGAACTACGAGACCGACTTCCCCGACCCGAAGGCCGGCGAGGGCGACGTGATCGTGTCGGTAAAGGCTTCGTCGCTGAACTATCACGACGTCTTCACCCGCCGCGGCATGCCCGGCATCAAGGTGCCGATGCCGGCGATCATGGGCCTCGACGTTGCCGGTGAGATCGCCGAAGTCGGACCGGGCGTCACCGGCTGGAAGAAGGGCGATCGCGTCCTGGTCGACCCCATCAACCGGGTAGAAGGCGGACTGATGGGCGAGACGGTGCATGGCGGTCTGGCCGAGCTTTGCAAGGCGCGCGCGCACCAGCTCGTCAGGATCCCCGATGGCGTGAGCTTCGCCGATGCCGCGGCGCTGCCCGTGGCCTACGGCACGGCGCTACGCATGATGACCACCAACGGCCATGTGGCGAAGGGTGAGAGGGTGCTCATCCTGGGCGCCTCGGGCGGCGTCGGCGTGTGCTGCCTGCAGCTCGCCAAGCTCGCCGGCGCCGAGGTCGTCGCCTGCGCCGGAACCGACGCCAAGGCCAGGCGGCTGATGGAGCTCGGCGCCGACAAGACCATCAACTACGTCACCCACGACTTCCAGAAAGAGGTCTACGAGCTCTACGGCAAGCCGACACGGCGCGGCAGCGGCACGGACCGCGGAGTCGACGTGGTCGTGAACTATACCGGCGGCGATACGTGGGTGAAGTCTCTGAAAGTGCTGAAGGTCGGCGGTCGCCTGCTGACGTGCGGCGCTACCGCGGGCTTCGATCCCAAGGAGGACATCCGCTTCATCTGGACATTCGAACTGAAGGTGCTGGGCTCCAACGGCTGGATGCGCTCGGACATCGAGGAGCTCCTGAGGCTGGTGCAGGCCGGCAAGCTGAAAGTGCTGATCGACAAAGTGTTCCCTCTCAAGGACGCACGCGAGGCCTTGCGCGTCATCGAGGATCGTGAAGTGTTCGGCAAGGTCGTGGTGGCGCCGTGAGCAACGAAGTGGTTCCCCTGACCAGGGACGAGCTGCAGAAGATGCTCGACAACTCGCCCTTCATCGCCTTCCTCGGCCTGAAGGTGACCGAGGCCGATCCGGCCAACGAGCGGCTCACCATGACTTGCGCCATGAGGCCCGAGTTCGAGCGCGGCAAAGGCACCGGCCAATGGCATGGCGGCCCGCTGGCGGCGATCATCGACACGGTTGGCGACTATGCGCTGATCATGGCGCTGCGCCGCGGTCTGCCGACCATCAACTTCCGCGTCGACTATCTGAGGCCCGCCATAAAGACCGGACTCGTCATCACGGCCAAGGTGCGGCGCGCCGGCAAGAGCGTGGGCGTGGTCGATGTCGACGTTTTCAACGAGCAGAAGGCCCTTCTGGCGGTCGGCCGGGCGGCCTATTCCACGCTGCCCGCATAAAGCCACAGCCCTGATCTTCTAATCCGGAGTATGTCAGGTACGGTAATCAGGATTTCGCGGCGCTCGTTCGGGGTTGGCCTCATGACGGCCGCTCTCGCCGACACGACCGGCCTTGCGCAGGAAACACCCAGGCGCGGCGGCACGCTGGTCGCCACGTGGGGCGGCGGCGAGCCGCAGGCCTGCTATGTCCCCTCGGGCGGCGGCCCGTCGCCTACCTTCTCCTCGTCGAAAGTGCTGGAGCGCCTGGCCAGCCGGCGCATGGACGGCACCTTCCAGGGCGAGCTGGCCGAGGCGTGGCAGCCGGCCGCCGACTTCAAGTCCTACACCGTCAGGATCCGCAAGGGCGTGACGTTCCACGACGGCAAGGACATGACCGTCGACGACGTCGTCTATTCGATCGGCGAGATCTGGCGGAAGCATGCCGCCTCGACAGCGCTGACGGAACTCGTAGAGGTCGTTGCGCCGGACGCCGACTCCGTCGTGCTGCGTTTCAACAAGCCGGTTCCCGAATTCTTCTTCGCGTCCCTGCTCAGCGGCAGCGTGAACTACATCGTGCCGAAGCACGTCTATGCCGGTAGCGATCCCCTCACCAACCCGGCCAACGACGCGCCCATCGGCACAGGCCCGTGGGCGTTCAAGCAGTGGGTGCGCGGCAGCCACGTCGAGTACGCCAGGAACGAGAGCTACTGGCGCCGCGACACGCCCTACCTCGATCGGCTGATCATTCGCTATGTGCGTGATCCGGCCGGTCGTACCGCCGTCCTCGAGGCAGGTGAGGTCCATATCGGCGTGCTCAACCCGGTGCCGCCGGCCGAGATCAGGCGGCTTACCGCGATGGCCAAGTTCGTCGCCACGAGCAAGGGGTACGAAGAGGCCGTGTGGGCGACCACGCTGGAATGCAACATGCGCAACCCGATCTTCGCCAGGCGCGAAGTGCGGCAGGCGATGTTCTTTGCGGTCGACCGGACCCTGATCGCCAAGAACGTCTACTACGGCCATGCGCGGCCGGGTACGAGCCCGATCTACTCGCCCAACAGCACCTATTTCGCGCCGGATACGTTCAGCACCGCCTACGATCCAAAGAAAGCGGCCGCCCTGCTCGACGCGGCGGGCTATCCGAGAAAGGCCGGCGGCAAACGTTTCACCCTGAACCTCGTGGCGGCCGGCTGGTTCCCCGAGAACGGCAAGGTCGGCGCCATCGTCGAGCAGGGGTTGGAGGATGTCGGCGTCGACATCAATCTCATCGTCCCCGACCGGTCGACCTCGCTCAAGCGCATCTACACCGACTACGATTTCGACCTCGCGATCTCCAACCAGGTCAATCCATCGGAGCCGGTGCCGGCGACCACGCACTACTTCACCTCGGACGGCATCAGGAAGGGCGTGCCCTTCCGCAATGCCTCGGGCTTCCATACCGACGAAGTCGACGCCCTGGTCGAGAAGATCAAGGTCGAGACCGATCCTGGTCAGCGCAAGGCACTGGTCGCCGAATTCCAGAAGACCATCACGCGGGAATGCCCCAACCTGCCGCTCGTCGAGCTCGAGTCGATCACCGTGGCCAGCAACCGTGTGCAGAACCACTCGAATGATCCCAATTTCCTGGCCGCGACCTGGCACGACGTCTGGCTGGCAAGCTGACGGCCGTTGGCTATGATATCGGCCGAATGACACTGCGCTTCGCCGCGGCTCTCGCAGCCGCCCTTCTCTCCTCGGCCGCGGCCAATGCCCAGACCATGGACTTCGCCTGCCCTGATCCCGGCACAACCTTCACCTACGACAGCGGCACCAAAGTGATGGCCAAGGGTCGCGACGGCATGGACTGCACCATGGAGATCGTCGGCGGCAAGCCCTACAAGCTGCGCGCCCTGCTGTTCGACAATCCCTCGCCCGACGGCAGCGACACCACTGCCTATATCAATGCGCTGAAACCGGAGCGACTTTGGCCACTCGCCGTCGGCAAGAAGATCGAGGCCGATTTCAGTTCGGGCGGCAAGAACTGGCACTACACCCTGAACGTGGTGCGCGCCGAAAAGCGGACTGGGCCCGGCGACGCCATGATCGACACTTTCCTGATCGAGATGCAGGAGCAAGGGCCCGCCGGGCAGCGATCGGTTTCGAGGTGGTGGATCTCGCCGGCCGACAAGTTCGCCATCCGCTACGACTTCAGCGACGGCAGCCGCGCCAACCGGGCGGTGGTGACCAGCGTCACGCGTTAGATGTGAGCACCGATCCCGGCTCCGTATTGGCGCCGCAGATCAGCGTGGCGACGCGTTCGCCTTGTGCCGGACGATAGGCGCCGGCCATCAAGGCGGCGAGGCCGGTCGCGCCGGATGGCTCGGCGACCACGTGCAGTTCTTCCCACAAGGCGCGCTGAGCCTTGCGCACGGCGTCGTCGCTCACCAGCACCGATTCGCGCACCAGCTTGCGGGCGATCTCGAAATTCGGCGCACCGATGCGGCTGGCCCCCAGCGCATCGGCGGCGATGCCGGAGATCTTCACCTCGACGGGCTGGCCGGCGCGCAAGGCCTCGTGCAGCGTCGGCGTGCCGTCGGTCTCGACGGCAACGATCTTCGTGCCCTCGCCGATTGCCGCGGCGCAGCCCGCGATCAATCCGCCGCCACCGACCGCCACGAGCAGGGTGTCGAACCTCGCCTGCTCGGTGAATTCCAGGGCGACGCTGCCGGCGCCGGCGAACACCACCGGATCCTCATAGGCCTGCACGACGAGCGCGCCGGTTTCGGCCGCGCGCTTTTCCGATGCCGCACGTGCCTCGGCATAGACGGCGCCGACCTGGTGGACGATGGCGCCGTAGCTTTTCAGGCGCGCGACCTTGGCGGCCGAGGATATGGTGGGCACGAAGATCTCGGCCTTGTAGCCAAGCGCGCGTGCCGCGTAAGCCGCCGCCACGCCGTGATTGCCGCCCGATGCCGCAATGATTCCCGCCGGCGGCACCTTCGAGGCCAGGAGCTTGTGGAACGCGCCGCGGCCCTTGAACGTGCCGCTGACCTGCAACGATTCGAGCTTCAACGCCAGGGATGCGCCGAGGCCGAGTGATCCGGCCGGCAACTCGATGACCGGCGTGCGGCGAACATGCGGTCGGATGAGGCTCCATGCAGCCTCGACGTCTGAGCGGCCGATCATGATCACAGGCGGCAGGCGGCGACGTGACGCAGATAGTGATCGAAGTCCGGCGTGGTGGCGCGCGGGTCCTTGGCGGCCTCGTCGTAGCGGCGCAGCCGGACGGCCTCGGCGTGGTGCGAGTTGGCGCGAAAGGCTTCGACCTCGTCGGCCGACATCAGGCCGCCCTGCAGCTTCAGGCTACGTACCGAGTCGGGAGCGAGTTTGCCGAAGTAGTCAGACTCGATCGTGCAAAGATAGCGCTTGGCCGAGACATGCAGACGGACCGGTTCGCTGACCGCCGGGCCGAAGCGCTCGGCGAGCCACTTCGCGCCCAGCACCTCATGCACGTCGTCGATGCCGCGCGACGCGGGATCCTCGCCGAGCTGATGGATCATGTGGCCAACGTCGTGCAGCAGCGAGGCGAGCACCGTGGCCGGCGGTGCATCGTCGGCCTCCGCGTGGGCGGCCGACTGCAGCGCATGCTGGAGCTGGTTGATCGCGCTTAAGCCGTAGCGTCTGGTGGCGCGGCCGACGAAGATGTCGAGAAGTTCCTGGCGCAGGGAATCGCTCATGCCCCCTTCTTATCACGAACCAGTGCGTAGCCGGGAATCATGGCCAGTGCGGCTTTCAGGGGATCGGGCCGCCACGCGCGCGTAACAAAGTCGCCATGCATGTCGAGACCGCCGCACGGCACGAAGGCCACCGTGCCGGCATTGAGCGTCGTGGGCAGGCTCCTGCCGTAAGCCACGCGCCTCTTGTCGAGCATGCCCTGCAGCGCCGCGTTTTCGTCCTTGGTCGATTCTGTGTAGGCACTGAGCAGGAAGGCCTGCCGTCGGCGCCCCGCCATCCAGGCAGCGTACTTGTCCTCGTCGCCATACAGCGCATCCAGCAGGATGGCGCCCTTGACCCGGTGGCTGGCGCCGCCCCGGTCGAGCGCATAGGCCGCCGGAAGGTAGCCGCCACTGTAGGCAACGACCACGACCGACGCGAGGTTGAGTTGTCGGCCGGCGGCGCGATCGCCGTAGAGCCGCATCAGGCGCTCGGCCGCCTCGTCGACATAGGCGGCGAAGTGGCCGGGCTTCCAGAAGTTGCCGGCGCTGGAATCGGCGGCATCGACGGCCAGCTGCGGTGCGACCAGGGCAATGTTCTGGCCCGATTCCGCAATCTGACGCGGCACGGCCTGCCGCATGACTACGTCGCGCTCCAACGTGGCGCCCTGGCCGTGGAAGTAGAGCACAATCAGTACCGGACGCTGCGGATCGAAGCCCGCCGGCAGATAGAGCAGCGATCGGCGATCGCTGTAGGTCGGCTGCTCCCAGTAGACTTCGCCGCGCAGGCTGGTGTGGCCGAGCTGCTTGCCATTCTTCACGTCGAGGAACGGCTTGCTGCTGCCGGGAACGACGCTGCGATAGGGAAAAGCCGAGGCGTTGAAGGCGACCAGCTGCGTCCTGCCCTCGTTCAGCGGCTGCGCGCCAAACGGCTTCGGCTTGGCCGCCGACTTACCGGTCGGCTGCTTGGCCGGCTTCTTCGACGGGCGGGCGTGCGCGGCGGTCGGCATCAGCAACGCCCCCAGCAGCAGCGCCCGCCGCTTCACGCCGCCGCCGGCCGTCCAACCCCCATTGCCTGGGGCTTGAGCGGCATCAGAACGGAGAAGAAGGCCGGCAGGGCCACGAGATAGGCGAACGCGCCGACCAGCACCACGGCAGGCAGGCCGAAACTCGTCGCGACGATCGGTACCAGCGCGGCGCCGATCACCGAGAAGCAGCCGTTGATGCCCCAGGCCCACAGGAACATGTGGTCCTTGCCCAGGCGACCCAGCGTGGTCATGGCCGTCGGCATGGGGAAGCCCATCAGGAAAGCCGGCGGCAGGATCAGCAGCAGGCAGAGCACGATGCGCAGCGCATAGGGCAGCGTGCCGATCCAGTCGAGCGCGTAGTCGATGGTGAAGGCGTAGAACGCCAGGATCAGGAAGATCGCGAGAAAGATGCCAGGCATCACGCTGCGCGCGCGATCGAGGAAGCGTTCCGAGAAGAAGCTGCCGATGCCCGAGAAGACCAGCATGCCCGTGATCAGCACCGACGCCGACACCGTGGCGTTGGAAAGCGCCAGGATGAAGTGGGAGATCATCCCGACCTCGACGATGATGTAGCCCAGCCCGAGGCACAGGAAGTAGATCATCGTGCCGAACTTGCCGGGATAGCGGCTGAAGATGGTGCGCCAGCCGAAGATCAGGGGGAACAGCACCAGCGTGAAGGCGAAGACGGCGGCGATGCCGAGCGTCGCCCACAACAGCAGATAACCCCACTCGTCCTGCACCAGCTCGAGCCGGTCGGTGAATTTCAGCAGGTCCTTCACCTTGATATAGGCGGCAAAGTAGGGCTGGTGGTTGGTGAGCACGCGGCTATCGAACACGTACTCGTCCGCCACCTTGTCCCAGCCGCCGTTGATCAGATAGTGCCAGGCCAGCCTGCCGAGCACGGTGGCCGGCACGCGCGGGGTTGGCGGGCCTTCTTCCTTGACCTCGGTCTTGCCGTCGGTAGCGGTAGTGGTGGTCGCGCCCGGCGGCGGCTTGTCGTTGGGCTCCGTCTCGGGCGGGGCGGTCGGGTCGGCCGGCGCACCGGCGAAGAAGAACTGGTCGTGGTAATCCTGCAGGATCTGCTTGAGCTCGCCCGTATCGACGGTGATGCCCGGATAGTAGATCGCGTCGAACGACATCGCCTTGGTGTGGGCGTTGAGCTGGGCGATCTCCTCGGGCGTGAAGCCGCCGCGCTTGAACAGGACAGTTGCAGTCGAGAGATACGCCGAGGCGACATAGAAATCCTTGGCGACGTCGGCGCCCTCGACGTCACGCGCAGCGGCCACCATGGTGGCGTAGAGCTTAAGCACCGACTTGGGCGGCTCTTCCTTGTTCCACAGCGTCACCGACAGGATGCCGCCCGGCTTGAGCGCGCGCATGTAGGCGCTCATCGCCTCGCGGCTATAGGAGTACTTCTCGACAATGGAGAAGCCGCCCGGGCTCGACAGGCCGGCCGAATCGGCCAGCGACAGGTCGATGATGTCGTAACGGTTCTTCGTGTTGGCAAGGTAGAGGCGGCCGTCATAGTCGATGACTGAGACCTTGGGATTGTTCAGGACGTCGCCGGTGAAGTCGCGCAGGCCCTTGTCCTCGCGGAATGCCGTCAGGATGGCGGGATTGCCCTCGGCTACGGTGACGTGCTCGGAGCCCGACTTCAGCGCCACCGCCGTCGAGATGCCGCCGCCGAACTGCACGACGAAGGTGTTGGGGTCCTTCTTGAGCAGGTAGGGATACACCATCGGCAGGTACTTGAAGTACGCCGTCTCGTCCGCCGGCAGGTCCTTGATGATGCCCGACGGCCCTTCGGAGTCGATGTACAGGCCGAGATAGGCGTTCGACGGCATCTTTTTCAGGTTGAACGCCGCGTTGTCCGACAGGCCCGGCGCGAAATGCAGGTAGGAGCTGGAATAGACCTCGAGGTAGCCGAACGGCGAGGCGCGCTCGTAGGTGCGCTGGTTGTCCGGGAACTTGCGGGCGTAGCTGACGCCCTTGTAGTCCGACACCGCGAGCTTCGGGATGCCGAGCACGGCCGGCGCAGTGTAGTGAACCGCAGCCGACGCGATCGCCACGATTACGATGGCCAGGATGCCGCGCCGGTCGCCCAGCGCGACGAACCACAGGATGCCGCCAGCCAGCCACAGCAGCAGCGGCGCCATGATCAGATCGTCGGGGCGGAAGTAGTACATGGCGAGCAGTACGGAGAGACCGCACAGGCCGGAGCCGACGAGATCGGCGAAGTAGACGCGATTGAAGGTCTTCTGCGCCTTGAGGAAGACCACGCCGAGATACAGCGCGCCCGCCAGGAACGGCAGGAAATAGAGCACGAAGTTGGCGAACAGGCGCCACTTCTGCATCGGGTCCGATACCAGGAAAATGGCATTGAACGGCACCTGCTGGGCGGCGAGGTTGCACACCACCATCAGCGGGCCGAAGGCCAGCAGCGCGCCCTTGACCGCGCCTTGCCAGCGGCTTTCGAACCAGCCCTTGCCGACGCACATCACGGCACTGGTCAGGCCGAAGCCGAACATTGCGAGGCTCACCACCAGCGAGCCGAAGTGCGCCCAGCTGCCGACGGAAAACACGCGCATGATGCCGATCTGCAGCGCAATGATGCTGCCGGCGACCAGGCCTACGGACAGATAGAAGGAAAGCGGCGGGCGATTGTCGAGATCGACCGTGACGGTCAAGGGGGGGACTCCGTTTCAGTCTTATGGGAGCGCGGGCTCCGGCCCGCACTCATGAAGAAGATGCGGGCCAAGGCCCGCACTCCCGACTACCGGTTATGCGTACCGACGATCTTGTCGCCATCGAGCTTGGTGAAGGGCACGAACGGCACGATCTTGCCGCCGTAGATGTCCTCGCGGGCAGTGGTGATGGAGCCGTCGGCGCCCTGGGTCTTGGTAACCTTGAGCACGCGCTGCGCGCCCGGCGGGCCGACCGGGATCACCATCAGGCCGCCCGACTTCAGCTGCTGCAGAAGCGGCGGCGGCACGTGGTCGATGCCGCAGGTCACGATGATCTTGTCGAAGGGGCCGGCCTCTGCCCAGCCGTAGTAGCCGTCGGCGGCCTTGGTCTTGATATGCTTGAACTCGGTGTAGCCCTTCTCGATCAGCTTGTCGTAGAGGCCGCGGGTGCGGGCCGCCAGCGGCGCGATGATCTCGATCGTGTAGGCGTTCTCGGTCAGGTTGGCGATGTAGGCCGACTGCACGCCCGACCCGGTGCCGATCTCCAGCACCTTCTCGCCGCGCTTGACGTCGATCACGTTGGTCATGCGGCCCTGGACGTGCGGGCCCGACATGGTCACGCCATAGCCGATGTCGAGGAAGGCATGCTCGTAGGCACGCTTGTGGATTGCCGGATTGATCGCCGAGAACTCCTCGCGCGGCGTCAGCAGGAAGGCGCGGATGGTCGCCTGACCCCAGATGTCCTTGTTGCGGACCAGGGCCTGGAAGCGGTCCCAGCGCTGACCGAGGAACGCCGGATCCTCGCCGCGGGACTTGCCCCAGGCGATGAAATTCTCGCGCGTGTCGGTCGGCGGATTGAGGTCCCAGCTGTAAGGCTTGATGCTCGCGGCCCGGGCGGTCGTCGATGCAAAACCGGCGGCAGCCAGCGCCGCGCTGCCGGAGACGAAGGTGCGTCTCTTCAAGATGATCCTCCTTGGCGCGGACCCATTTGAAGGGGGGAGACCAGGGCAACCGCACAACGAATTGATACGGGAAATGTGGCGGATTTGCCAGTGCGCACGTGTTACGGGAGGACCTAAACGATATTTAATGAACGACGAGGAAACCCGTGAAACGATTGCTTTCCCGCCGCGCCGCCCTGACCGCTGCGACCATTCTCCCGGTGGCCAATCTGTTGCCGCGCGGCGCCACCGCTGATGGCCCCTGGAAGCCGAGCCAGGGAATCCGCATCGTCGTCCCGGCGGCCCCCGGCGGTACGACCGACATCGTCGCCCGCCTGCTGGCCCAGTACCTGCAGCAGGCCTGGGGCCAGTCCTGCGTGGCCGACAACAAGTCGGGTGCGGGTGGCGTGATCGGCTCCAACGAGGTCGTGAAGGCCGCCCCCGACGGCCATACCGCCCTGATGGGCAATATCGGCCCGCAGTCGATCGCCTACTCGCTCTACCGCAACATGCCCTACGGGCCGCAGAACCTGGCGCCGGTGTCCTGCGTCATCACCGCCCCCAACGTGCTGGTGGTCCATCCCTCGGTCCCGGCCAAGACCGTCCCCGAGTTCGTCGCCTGGCTGAAGGCGCAGGACGGCAAGGTGTCCTATGCGTCCTCCGGCACCGGCCAGTCGCCGCACCTGTCTGGTGCCTGGTTCCTGCAGCTCACCGGTACCAAGGCCGAACACATCCCCTACCGCGGCGCGGCGCCCGCGCTCCAGGATCTGACGGCGGGCGTGACCCAGTTCTTCTTCGACAACCTCACGACCTCGATCGAGTTCGTGCGGGCCGGCAAGCTCAGGGCGCTGGGGCTGACCTCGGCGCAGCGCAATCCGCTGACGCCCGACCTCGTGCCGATCTGCGAGACAATGCCCGAATTGAAGCCGTTCGACGTGTCGACCTGGTTCGGGGTGTTCCTGCCGGGTACGACGCCCAAGCCTGTCATCGAGGCGTACAACGCCCAGATGAAGGGCTGGCTCGACGATGCCAAGACCAAGGAGCGCTTCTCGACCATGGCGGGCTTCCCCGCCTACGGCACGCCGGCCGAGTTCGACAAGTTCGTCACGGCGCAGATCGCGCTTTGGAAGGGCGTGATCGACAAGGAAGGGCTGAAGCTCGACGTGAACTGAGGGCAGAGGCGGTCGGCATCGCCGGCCGTCGCCCCTGCGTCATGTGTACTTGCGGACGTCGTCGATGACCTTGCCGTCGTTGGGCAGGGTGCCGGGCTTGGCGAACTCGACCTTGCCGCCGACCTTGCAGACGGTGCGGATGGTGCCTTCCATCGCCTTCTCGAGATCGCCGGAAGGTGAAGGCGCCTCGACCTTGAGCGTCATCGTGTCGGCCTGATTGACCCAGTCGACGACCAGGCGCAGTCGGCCGAGGCCCGGATGCTTCCTGGCGATCTCCGCGATCTGCTCGGGGTCGACGAACATGCCGCGCACCTTGGTGCGCTGGTCGGCGCGGCCCATCCAACCCTTGATGCGCATGTTGGTGCGCCCGCAGGGGCTGGGGCCGGACAGGACGGCGGACATGTCGCCGGTGCCGAAGCGGACCAGCGGATAGGCGCGGTTGAAGGTCGTGACGACGACCTCGCCGACATCACCTTCGGGCACAGGGTCGCCGGTGCCGGGGCGTACGATCTCGACGATCACGCCTTCATCGACCGTCATGCCCTGGATCGCCTCCGATTCGTAGGCGATCGTGCCCAGGTCGGCCGTGCCGTAGCTCTGCAGGCAGGTCATGCCCTTGTCGATGAACATCTGTCGCAGCGACGGCGGCAGCGCTTCGGCGCCGACGAACGCGTGCTTGAGCGAGGAGATGTCCTTGCCGAGCTCGGCTGCCTTCTCGATCAGGATCTTCAGGAACGACGGTGTGCCGACGTAGCAGTCGGGCCGGATGCCGGCGATGGCATCGAGCTGCAATTCGGTGTTGCCGACGCCGCCCGGCACCACGGCGCAGCCCAGCGCCCGCAATGCCGATTCCATCATGATCCCCGCAGGCGTCAGGTGATAAGAGAAGGTATTGTAGACGACGTGGCCCGGCCGGAAGCCTGCCGCATGCATGGCCCGCGCGCCGCGGAAATAGTCGGGCTCGTCAGTGTCGATCTCGAAGATCGGCCCGGGCGACATGAAGACGTGCCGTACCTTGCTCATGGGTACGGTGATCAACCCGCCCATCGGCGGGTGCTTCTTCTGCACCTCGCCCAGCATGGACTTGCGCAGCACCGGCAACCTGGCGAGCGCCTCACGCGAGGTCACCGTGGCGGCATCGACATCCTTCAGCCAGTCCTTGAAGAACGGAGCATTGGCCTTGGCGTGGTCGATCTGCTGCGGCAGGGCCTGCATCAGCGCCTTCTCGCGCTCTGCCGGGGTGCGGGTCTCCAGCGTGTCGTAGTGCTTGGACATGGGCGCTTCCTTTGGCTTTGCGGGACGGTAGCCGCCGGGCCGGCCCTTTGCCAAGGGCGGGTGCCCATGCAGCCAGGCCGGAGCGGGCCGTACTTGAAAGGCGGACCGAAGCTCTATATCAGAACTCGAATATCATGGAGCAGCCCATGTCCAACGTCCGCATCTCCTACGAGACCTTTCAGAAGGCCGCGCCCGCCGCGCAGGCCGCCTTGCTGGCCATGGGCAGGAGCACCGAGGAATCCGGCCTCGACAAGACGATCGTCGAACTCGCCAAGCTGCGCGTGTCGCAGATCAACAACTGCGCCTTCTGCCTGCAGATCCATCTCAACGTGTCGCGGCGGCTCGGCCTGCCCCAGGAGAAGCTCGACCTGGTGGCGACCTGGCCCGAAGCCGGCATCTTCTCGGACAAGGAATGTGCGGCGCTCGCCTGGGCCGAGACGCTGACGCGGCTCGACGGGCGCAGCGTGCCGGACGAGGCCTATGACAGCGTGCGTCGGCACTTCAGCGAGAACGAGGTGATTGCGCTCAGTGTAGCGGTCGCCAACATCAACGCCTGGAACCGGCTGGGTGCCGCCTTCCGCTTCGCGCCGCCGATCCCCAGGAAGGCGTCGGAGAGCAAGGCGGCCTGATCTTTTCTAAGGCCTATCCACAGTCGATTGAAGCCGCAGCGCTGCCTGCCTACATGGGACGGCGCGAGGCCACGTCCTTGCCCCAATCCAATGGGCACATGTCCGGGACGGCCCGGCTCTGGGTAAGGAGAGCCGCTATGGCTTGGGTATATCTGGGTGTCGCGGGCCTGCTGGAGATCGTGTGGGCTTCCGCGATGAAGCATTCGGACGGCTTCACGAAGCTCTGGCCGACCGTCATCAGTCTTGTGGGCATGGTCGCGAGCATGGTCCTGCTGTCGATCTCCATGAAGACACTGCCGCTCGGTACCGCCTACTCCGTGTGGACGGGCATCGGCGCCGCCGGCGCCTTCATCTTCGGCATCGTCATCCTGGGCGAGCAGGCGAGCTTCGGGCGCATCGCGGCAGCCGTGCTGATCGTTAGCGGCCTCATCCTGATGAAGCTGTCGGACAATTCGGCCTGAAGCCGTCAACTGCGTACCAGCGTCGTCCAGGCGGCAAAGGCCAGAGGCGGTAACGCGACCAGGTCGGCTATGGCGATGGTGCGCAACGCGCCGGCCGGATTGCCGTAGAGCGCGTAGAAGCCGAGGAAGCCTGCGATGTTGATCGCAGCCGCCAGGAGCGCGGCCGGTCGCACCGCAGGCCACCAGGCCGCCCACAGGCAGAGGATGCCGACCAGGGCCAGCAGCATCGCACGATGGCGCATCAGAACCAGAAGCGTCGAATCGGTCGGCGCAATACCGTAGAGACGCGACAGTGCCTCCGGCGCGAATATGGGCGCAATCGGCATGAGGTGAATGGCGCCGACGATGGCGAAGGCAAGAGCGGTCCACATCTCGCCAGCATCGGCGGCGGTCGCATGAGCGGCAATTACCTTCGAGGTAGCCCCAAAGGGCACTGTCTCGGTTTGAGGGTTCTGTCTCGCTGCCGACCTATGAGGCCACAGCACTCCAACGACAGTTCCAGAACCTCGACTCGGTGACAGTGAGCGACTCTGGTGAACTCGCCACGTTTACGACGGCCCGGAGCGTAACGCTGCCGAATGTGAAGTAGTCCAGCGTGTACACGCCCGGCGATGTTTGCGCCATGTTGTTGGTGAGGCCACTGGCTGAGGTGAAAGAAGCGGTGTCACCCTTCATCCTGAACGTATGACCTCGAAAAAGCTGCGCGTCGAACCTCTTGCAAGCTGTCGGATTACTCTCTTCCGGAACCACCCGAAACTGGATGGGGGCGACCGGAGCTGCCCCAGCCGATTCCTGCGGCGTCAATACTTGTTGCGTCGAGCAACCAGCGATGAGCGCGATGGCGATCGCCGGCGCGACGAACCTGTCAGTCAAGCTGCTCATTTGCTGCCTCCCTTTCCACGCGTCCAGCAGCACGTCATTTGTCCGCGCTTTCGCCTCCTAACGCCTTGCACCTCGTGCGCTTCGCGTTGTGCAGCCTCTAGGCGTGCGACAAGTCAGACAAGGCAGATTTCAAACTGAGACAGTGTCCCCCTAGAGCCAGCGCTTGCGCCTGCGATAGTGCTTGACGTCGCGGAACGAGCGGCGGCCCTCGCCACCGATGCCGAGGTAGAATTCCTTGACGTCCTCGTTCTCGCGCAGGGAGGCGGCATCGCCGTCGAGCACGACACGACCGTTCTCTAGGATGTAGCCGTAGTGAGCGTAGCGCAGGGCGACGTTGGTGTTCTGTTCGGCCAGCAGGATGGAGACCTTCTCCTGCTCGTTGAGGTTCTTCACGATCTCGAAGATCTCCTCGACGAGCTGCGGCGCGAGACCCATCGACGGCTCGTCGAGCAGGATGGTGTTGGGCCGGCTCATCAGCGCGCGGCCGATCGCCGTCATCTGCTGCTCGCCGCCCGAGGTGTAGCCCGCCTGGCTGGCGCGCCGCACCTTCAGCCTGGGAAAGTAGTGGTAGACCTTCTCGAGGTCGTCGGCGATCTGGCGGCGCTTGCCGCCGTGGATGAACGCCCCGGTGAGCAGGTTCTCCTCGACCGTGAGGTGGCCGAAGCAATGCCGGCCCTCCATCACCTGGATGACGCCACGCTTCACGAGATCGTTGGGCGACAGGCCGTCGACGCGCTCGCCGCGGCAGTGGATCTGGCCCTTGGTGACCTCGCCGCGCTCGGCCAGGAGCAGGTTCGAGATCGACTTCAGCGTCGTCGACTTTCCGGCGCCATTGGCGCCGAGCAGCGCCACGATCGATCCTTCCGGCACCGCGAGCGACACGCCCTTCAGCACCAGGATGACGTGGTTGTAGATGACCTCGATGCTGGCCACGTCGATGACGTTGGCGGGAGAAGCTCGTTGCGCCGGCGTGGCCATGCTTATCCCCCCGTCATCCCGACCGGAGCCGAGCGCAGCGAGGCGAAGTGGAGGGACCTGTT
>CADECW010000055.1:0-25495 GCA_902825855.1 uncultured Rhodospirillales bacterium
CGCGCTTCGCGCTCCGGTCGGGATGACGGTAGGTCGCGTCGCTCCAGTCGGATTGATGCGCTCACTCATTCGCCAGAATTGTATTGCGTACCAAAGGATAGATCTGGCCCGCCCAGCGCCTGCCGCTGAATACGCCGTAGTGCCCGACGCCGGCCTGCATGTAGTGCTTTTTGCGATAAGGACGCAGGCTGGTGCAGAGGTCGTGGGCTGCGACAGTCTGGCCGATCGAGCAGATGTCGTCGCGCTCGCCCTCGACCGTGAACAGCGCCGTGCGGCGGATCGCTTTGGGATCGACGCGGCGGCCCTTCCAGTCGAGCTGGTTGCGAGCAAGGCGGAACTCCTGGAACACCCACTGCACGGTCTCGAGGTAGAACTCGGCCGTCATGTCGAGCACGGCGAAGTACTCGTCATAGAAATCCTTGATGGTCCTGGCCTGCTCCCGTTCGTTCCTGGCCATCGCCTTGTAGAGATCGACCTGCGCCTTGATGTGGCGCTCGGCGTTCATACTCATGAAGGCGGTGAGTTGCAGGAAACCGGGATAGACGCGCCGCGTCGCACCGGGATAGCGCAACGGCACGCGGGCGATCAGGTTGCGCTCGAACCACGAGATCGGCCGGCCGGTCGCGAGGTCGTTCACTTTGGTGGGATTGATGCGCGTGTCGATCGGCCCCGCCATCAGGGTGAGCGACCGCGGCTGGCAGGGATCGTCGTCCTCGGCCATCAGGGCGGCCGCGGCAAGCGCCTGCGCGCAGGGCTGGCATACGGCCACGACGTGCGACCCCGGCCCCATCGCACGCAGGAACCACATCAGGTGCTCGACATACTCGTCGAAGCCGAAGCGGCCGTGCCAGATGCCCACATCGCGCGCATTCGCCCAGTCGGTGATGTGCACGTCGTGCTCGGGCAGCAGCACGCGCACCGTGTCGCGCAGCAGGGTGGCAAAATGGCCGCTGAGCGGCGCCACCAGCAGCACCTTGGGCTGCGCTGCCGCGCCTTCCTTGGCGAAACGCAGCAGGGTGCCGAAGGGCGTCGCGAAGACCTCCTCCTCGCGCACCGGCACCACGCGGTCGCCGACCTTCGACTCCGTGATGCCGAAGGACGGGCGGCGATGGGTCAGCGTCGCCCGGCTCACCATCTCGCAGAGCGCACCGGCAGCGCGCCAGCTCTCGACGTCGCCGCCGCCCGACAGGCTCTGCCCGGCGGCCGTCGCCCAGATCCGCATCGGCAGCATGAGGTCGGCGGCGGTCTGGTACAGCGAATAGAGCATGGGCTGAGAACGGCTCGAAACTTGCATCCCCAACCGCATGGCCGAGGCTTCGCTGACCGTCAGTAGCAAGAACTATTCCTCTTGGTCGCTGCGCGGCTTTTTGTTGTGCCGCATGGCCGGGCTGGATTTCGCAGAGAAGATCGCACCGTTCGACGATCCGGCCACGCGGGCCGAGCTTTTGCTGCTGTCGCCGTCCTTCCTTGTGCCGTGCCTGGAGCACGGCAAGGTCAAGGTCTGGGACACCCTGGCGATCGCCGAGTACCTGAACGAGATCAAACCGAAGGCAGGCCTGCTGCCGATCGACCCAGTGGCGCGCGCCCATTGCCGGGCGGTGTGCGGCGAGATGCATTCGGGCTTCGCCAACCTGCGCTCGGCGCTGCCCATGAACCTCAAGGTGCGACACGAGGGCTTCAAGGTGTGGGCAGGCGCCCAGGCCGACATCGACCGCGTGACGGCGATCTGGCGCGAGTGTTTGCAGCGCTATGGAGGGCCCTACCTGTTCGGCGCCAAGCCGACCATGGCCGACGCCATGTATGCGCCGGTCTGCTCGCGCTTTGCGACATATGACGTGAAGCTCGACGCCGTAACGGCCGGCTATCGCGACCTGATGTTGAGGTTCCCGGCCATGCTCGAGTGGACCCTGGCAGCCAAGTCCGAGCCCGAGGAGGTCGAGGAACTGGACGTCGAGTTTTAGCAAAATCCGTCATCTCGACCGAAGCCTCGCGTAGCGAGGCGCAGCGGAGAGACCTGCTCATGAGTTCGTGAAGAGGGGGTCCCTCCACTCCGCTTCGCTCCGGTCGGGATGACGGTGGGTGAGCATCGCTCCGGTCGGGATGACGGTGGGTAAGCGTCGCTGCCCCTTGCCTCACCTCTCCTCCCCGCGCAGACTTCGCGCAACGATCGGGAGGAAGAATCTTGCGTATCACGCGTCGCGTAGCCGTCGGTGGATTGGCGGCATTGCCCTTTGTGCATGGCCAGGCCCGAGCCCAGGCCAACTTTCCCAGCAGACCGATGACCCTCGTCGTGCCGTTCCCCGCGGGCGGTCCGGCGGACATCTTCGGCCGCAATCTCGCCGAGCGCATGTCGCCCCTGCTCGGCCAGCCGGTGCTGGTCGAGAACAAGAGCGGCGCCGCCGGTGTCACCGGCATTGACTTCGTCGCCAAGGCCGGCACCGATGCGCACGTCATGGGCCTGATGAGCGCCTCGGCCGGCGCCATCATGCAGAGCCTGATGCCCAAGATGCCGTTCGACCCGGCCAAGGACATCGCCCCGCAGGTCCTGGTGGTGCGCGTGCAGGAGGTGTTCGCCATCAACAGCAAACTCGGGATCAACGACCTCAAGAGCTTCATTGCCTATGCCAAGGCCAATCCCGGCAAGGTGACCTGCGGCTCGGCCGGCACCGGCGGCATCACTCACCTTGCCATCGAGCTGTTCAAGCGCGAGACCGGCACCGACCTGCTGCACGTGCCCTATCGCGGCGCCGCACCGGCGACCAACGACCTTCTGGCCGGCACAGTCGACACCGTGCTGCTCGACATCTCGGTGCTGCTGCCGCACGTGCGCTCGGGCGCCATCAAGGTGCTGGCCGTGACCTCGGATACCCGCCCGCCATTGCTCCCCGACGTTCCGACCATGCGCGAGATGGGCTTTCCCAAGGTCAATTCCGACAACTGGTATGCGCTGGTCTCGCCGGGCGCCGCATTGCTGGAGCAGCGCAAGAGGATCTTCGATGCCGCTGCGGCGGCGCTGAAGACCCCGCAGCTGGCCGAGGCGTATGCCGCCGTCGGCGGCGTGATCGGTGGCGGCACCTCGGCCGAGCTCGCCGCCTTCCTGCGCGAGGAGCAGGACAAGTGGGCCGCCGTCATCAAGGCCGCCAACGTCAAACTGGAGTAAAGAGCAGCGGGTGACCCTGAACATCGATCGCGGCCTGGCAAAGACTTTCGCCGGGCATATCCATTGGCGGGCCTGCGGTAGCGGGCCCGTTGTCATGGTGAGCCACATCAACCAGCAGAGCTCGGCCGTCATGGTCGAACTGCTGCAGGCGCTGGCGCCCGACTTCCGCGCCATCGCCATCGACTATCCGAGCCACGGCCATTCCGACCACATCGACTGGCAGCCCGGCATCGAGGACTACGCACGCTGCGTCGTCGAGGTGATGGATGCGTTGAAGATCGAGCACGCCTTCGCCATGGGCGAAGCGGTGGGTGCGGCGACCTCGATCGCGCTCGGCGCGCGCTGGCCGCGGCGCATCGACAAGGCGGTTCTGATCAACATCCCCTACTTCAGCGACGCCGACACGGCGAAGAGCGACATCGCCGACATTGCCAAGGTGCGGCCGAGCGACGAATCGGGCTACCCGGCGCCGCGGTCGATAAAGTTCCTGCTGGAGAACGATCCCGAGCACGCGCCGATGCAGCCGACGCAGTCGTGGATGGACCGCATCAACACCGCCCAGCTCGAGATCGGCCGCGACCGTTGGCAAGCGATGGGAGCGCTCTCCAGGTTCGACACGCTGGGCGGCATGGCCGCGCTCGAGCTGCCCGTGCTGATGCTGTACGGCGAGAACTTCATCTACGGCAGGCATCGCGCGCTGATGCAGGCGAAATGCCCGCACGCCAGGCTGGAGATCGTTCCGGGCGGCCGCTTCTGCATGAGCTGGGAGCGCGCCACGGACATTGCCGCGCACGCCCGCGCCTTCCTGCTCTGACGCCATGAGCCGCGAGGCCATCGGTCGCCTCAACGCGGCGCTGGCGCGCTTCGAGCGCGTCGGACTCTGCACACTGCCGACGCCATTCGAGCCCATGACGCGGCTCAGCCGGCACCTGGCGGGTCCGCGGCTATGGGTCAAGCGCGAGGACTGCAGTGGGCCGGGGTTCGGAGGCAACAAGCTGCGCAAGCTCGACTATGTGCTGCACCATGCGCTGCAGGGAGGCGTCGACACACTGGTGTCGGGTGGCGTGGTGCAGTCCAACAGCCAGCGCCAGGTCGCGGCTGCCGCGGCAAAGCTCGGTCTCGATTGCCATCTCGCCGTCTACCATGGCCGGCTGGCGCCGCCGTCGGCCGAGTACGGCCGCACGGGCAATGCGCTGCTCAATCGCCTGTTCGGCGCCACCCTGCACGACGTGCCGTGGAACGGCGATCGCAACGGCGCCATCCGCGATCTCGCGGGACGCCTGCAGGCGCAAGGCCGCAAGACCTATGTCGTGCCCTACGGCGTCTCCGATCCGCTCGGTGCCGTGGCGTACGCCTCGACGGTCGCCGAGATCGCCGAGCAGTGCGCGGCACGCGGCATAGGACCGCGAGCCATCGTCCATTGCTCGGGCAGTGCCGGCACGCAGGCCGGTCTGGTCGTCGGCGCGCGTGTCTGCCTGCCTGACACGCGCATCGTCGGCATCGACATCGACGCCGAACCCGAACGCGTGCGCGCCGACGTGCTGACCTATGCCCGCGCCGCCGCCGAGCTTCTCGATCAGCCGTTCGACGAGGCTGACGTCGAGGTCGTGGCGGGTCATGCTGGCCCGGCCTACGGCGTGCCGCACGCCGCAACGGTCGAGGCGATCAGGCTCGCCGCGCGTCTGGAGGCGCTGGTCCTCGACCCCGTCTATTCGGGCAAGGGCCTGGCCGGCCTGATCGCGATGATCCGGGCCGGGCGCTGGTCGCCGGAAGACGATATCGTCTTCCTCCATACGGGCGGCGCGCCTGCCCTGTTCGCCTATCGCCATCTTTTCGACCGGGAGTGACCGATGCTCGACGCCGAAGCCCGCATGCTGCTCGACCTGATGGAGAAGGCCGTCCAGGACGGCCGGCCAAAGCTGAACACGCTTCCCTATGCGGTGGGTCGCCAAGCGGTCGACAAGATGTCGGAGGACAGCGAAGCCGATCCCATGCAGGTCGGCGAAGTCGTCGACGGCGCATTCGCGGGGCCGGGCGGCGAGATTCGCTTTCGCCGCTATCGGCCGCAGGGCGCCGCGGCCGGCTCCCTGCCGACGTTGGTCTACTATCATGGCGGCGGCTTCGTGATCGGCAACATCGAAACTCATGATTCGACCTGCCGCCGACTGGCCAACAAGAGCCGCTGCCAGGTGATCTCGATCGACTACCGCCTGTCGCCCGAGCATCCGTTTCCGGCGTCGACCGATGATGGCGTGGCGGCTTTCCGGCACATTCGCGATAACGCGGCGTCGTTCGGCGTCGACGCCGCGCGAATCGCCGTCGGCGGCGATTCGGCGGGCGGCGCGATCGCTGCGGTGGTCTGCCAGGCCGTGCGCGATGCCGGTGACAGCCAAGGCCCCGCTTTCCAGATGCTGATCTATCCCGCCACCGATTCGAGCAAGCAGAGCGCCTCCCGCATAGCCTTCGCCGAGGGTTACTTTCTCACCAAGGAACTGATCGACTGGTTCTGGAAGGCCTATGTGCCGTCCGGCACCGACCTTGCCGACCTGCGCCTGTCACCATTGCTGGCGAAGGACCTGAAGGGCCTGCCGCCCGCCTTCGTCCTGACCGCGGGCTACGACCCATTGCGCGACGAAGGCCGCGCCTATGCCGACCGGCTGATCGATGCAGGCATCAAGACGACCTACGTCAACTATCCCGGCACCATCCACGGTTTCTTCTCCCTGACCAGATTCCTGAGCCAAGGGCTCAAGGCGAACGATGAGGCGGCGGCGGTGATGGCGGCGCATTTCGGGACGTGACCCAACATCCTGCGCTGCGTTCACGATGATACCTGGAGACGCACGAAGCGGATCGGGTCGCTGAAACCTTTCAGCGCCACGCTCTCCTCGCTTGCCTTCAGCCCCGCCAACAGCGGCTGCACCGCCGGATCGTCGGCGACGCTGCGACTCAGCACGATGTCGCCGCCGGCGCTCTGGCCTTGCAGGCGGGCTGCCATGTTCACCGTCGAGCCGAAATAGTCGAGCCGGTCGTTCAGGGTCACGACGACGCTCGGGCCGGCATGGATGCCGAGCTTCAGCACCAGGTCGTGGTCGACGATGCGGGTCTGCATCGCCAGCGCCGCCTTCACCGCGTGGGCCGGATCGCCGAACGACGCCATCACCGCGTCGCCAATCGTCTTCACCACCGCACCGTCATGGTCGCGCACGATCGAAGCGAGCAACGCGAAGTGCCCGCGCACCGTGTTGAAGGCCGCGGCATCGCCGACACGCTCGTAGAGCGCCGTCGATCCCCGGAGGTCGGAGAAGAGCAGCGCCACCTGACTGACGCCGGCCTCGTCACCCGGCCGCAAGGTCGCCTCGGCGAACAGGTCGCGGAAGGCCTGCAGCGAGATTACCTCGGGCGCGGTCAGCGCCTCGCGTGTCCAGGTGCGGTCCTCGATCAGCGCCGCCAGCTCGAAGCCGGCATCGTTCACGAAAGCGATGGTGCCCACCTCGCCGGAGGGCAGCGCATCGACGCCCTGGTCCGTGACACGCACGCCCGGGAAGGCGCCGCCGCGATGCTCAACATCGACAAAAGTGCCGGGATGCAAGGTGCGCAGGCGATAGGAGCCCGCCGGCAGATCGAGCGCGATGCGGCGCTTCTCACCCTGCGCCAGCAGGAGCTGGACGGCGACGTGCGGCGTGGCCATCGGGCCCGACAGGCAGAAGCCGCCGACGCCAAGCGGACGCACCGCGGGCGCGGGTGCGAAAGAAAGCTCGACGTTCTTCTCGAAATCGCGGTCGTAGTCGATGTTGCACGATGGGCAGTGCGCGCCACGCGGCAGTTCGGAGAGCGCCGAGGCCGTGAGCTTGGCGCCGCGGCAGTTGGTGCACAAGAGGTCCCACTTCATTGCGAGCAGGCCTGCGCGCGTGCCGGCCAGACAGGCTTCGATGGCGGTGCGCTGCGACACCCCGAGATCGAGTGCCAGCTTCTTGGGTTTGAGATGGGCGAGATCGGTCGCCATGCCGCTTAACACCAGGTCGGCAAGCGGGCGGCCGAGGCCGTTGCCATAAGGGCTGCGATCGACCTCGGCCGCCAGGGCCGCGGCACGCTCGCGCGCGCCTTCGGGCAACTTGGGCGGCGCCGTGTCAAACCAGGTCTTGCGCTCGCCTTTGGCGAAGGCGACGGCTTCGAGGATTCGCTTCTCGACCACGCCGCCTGCCTGCCTGGCGAGTCGCGTCCCGAACAGACGGCCGGTCAAGGTCAGCGGCTCGTACTCCAGGGTATAGCTCACCTTGCTGCCGCCCTTGCCGTCCGGTTCGAGATCGAAGATCGGACCGAAGCGACGGAACGGCCCCTTGGTGAATTCGCGGGCCTGGCGGAAATGCCGGCCCGCGACCCACTCGTAAGGCTTCTCCTCCCATTCCAAGGTGAAGCCCGCGGCCTTGCCCCGGCCGCGGCGGAGGACGGTGCCGTTGGGCTGCGGCGTCTCCTCCAGCACATAGGGCGGCAGGCCCATCGCCTCGTTGAAGCGGTTGGTGTCGGCCAGCACCGGCCACAATTCATGCGGCGCCAGGTCGAAGGTCCATGTCCAGGTAGCACGGGGCATGTCGGAGGTACTGTAGCATCGGGCAAGCGGATGGCTCGCGCAGGATCACAGGGAGGTGAACGGTGGGTCTTCCTGCGAATCAGACTGCGCCGGCCGCGATCAGGCTCCTCGCGCAGTCCAGCACGGACTCCTCCACCGGACGCGGCTGCCAGCCGAGCACGCGCTGCGCCTTCGCCGAGCTGAAGGCCCGCCTTTCACCGAGGCGCGGCACGACGCTCGCGAGGCTTCTGTCGAACACCGCGGCAAACCTCAGGACGAAGTCGGGAATCCGGCGCGTCGGCACCTTGCTTGCCGCATCGCCGAGGCTGGCGCGCAGCAGCGCCGCGAGATCTGCCATCCAGGCAAAGTCCCTGGCGGCGATGAAGCGCTGGCCCGCCGCTTCCGGCGCGATCATCGCGCGCGCGTGCAAGTCGGCGACGTCGCGGACATCGACGAAGCTGAAGCCGAGGCGCGGCAGTCCGGGCACCTTGCCGGACAGCAGGCGCTCGACGACCTGGACCGACGCGGAGAAGTCGCGACTGAGAACAGGCCCGACCACCAGGGCGGGATTCACGGTGGCGAGCGTCGTGGCGCCAGCCGAGCTGTCGATCAGGTCCCAGGCGGTCCGCTCGGCCAGCGTCTTGGAGCGGGCGTAGGCCCCAACTCTCGGGTCGTCGAGATCCGTCCATACCGATTCGTCGGTGACGCGCTCACCTGCTCCGGCGCGCGGACTGGCCGCCGCAACGGACGAGGTGAGAACGATGCGCTTAACACCGGCCTTGAGCGCGGCGCCAACGGCGCGTCGCGTGCCGTCGCGAGCGGGAACGATGAGCTCGTCGGCGTTTCTCGGCTCGGCCGCGACCACCGGCGACGCGACATGGAGCATGTAGTCGCAGCCGCTTGCGGCCGCCTCCCAGCCGGCATCCGCGGTAAGCTCGACTGCATGGAAGCTCAGGCGACCCTGGGGATCCACGACATTGCCGATCGCTGCGCGCACCGTGCTCTCACGCGCGAGATGCCGCACCGTCGTGCGCACGGCATAGCCTTGCCGCAACAGCTCGATCACGCACCAGCTACCGATGAAACCCGAACCGCCGGTCACCAGCACCGTTCCCAGTTCGCTCATTGGGGCTACTCCGATTCCCGTGGCTGATCACCCTGGCGGAATTTCGATCATCGGTCTTCTTGTGACAAGACCGTGAAAAGGCAAGGTCACGGACGGAGGAGCTTGTCGGTCTTCAGCACCGAAGGCACTGTCGCCGCGCGCGAAGGCATTGCGCGAATTACAGCGGAGCCGATGAACGGGAGAAACCGATGGTCAGGACGGCGCTCTCACCCTGCCTTGTTGCAATCGCAGGCCTTGTCCTCGGCCAGCCCGCTGCCGCGCAAGTCGCCGTCGACGGCGACACCATCCAGCTCAGGGGCGCGACCTTTCGATTGCACGGCATCGATGCGCCCAAACTTTCGCAGGTCTGCGACGACGGCTGGCCTGCCGGCCACGCGGCGCGGGATTATCTCGCGGACCTGATCGGCGCGAAGACAGTCACCTGCACGACGAAGATGGGCCGCTTCGATCACGAGATCACGGCGATTTGCAAGGCCGACGGCATCGACCTCGGCGCCGCCATGGTGACCGCCGGCTACGCGCTCGCCTTCGTTCCCTATTCGGCGCGCTATATCACGCAGGAAGACGCCGCTGCGTCGGCACACCGTGGCGTGCATGGCCACAAGTGCAGCACGCCGTGGACGTGGCGGCACGGCGAGGAGTAGCCGGCAGGCGATGCGGTCCCGCCTCAGCGACCAGGACCTCATTCGCTTCAAGGCGCACGTCAGAGCCGCGTCAGCAAGCGCACGTCCCTCACGCTTCTCTGCGCAGGACGAAATATTGCGATTACAATGCAATAAAGAATGAATCGGCATTCCGGTCCGCAGGTCGGCAATCCATGGCCCTAGACGCCACGTTTTCGTGCGAGAGTGGGATCATGCAACACCATGAAGCCATCGTCGTCGGCGCCGGCGTCGCCGGCATCTACCAGATCAAGCGCCTGCTCGACCTCGGCATCGATGCCACCGTGCTCGAGGCCGGCGGCAATCTCGGCGGCACCTGGTACTGGAATCGCTATCCCGGAGCGCGCTTCGATTCGGAGAGCTGGACCTACGGCTACTCCTTCTCGCGTGAGCTTCTGGACGAATGGCACTGGAAGGAACACTTCTCTGGCCAGCCCGAGAACCTGCGCTATCTCAACCACGTCGTCGACAAGTTCGGCCTGCGCAAGCACATGCAGTTCAACTGCCGCGTCGACAGCGCGCGCTACGACGAAGCAGAGAACAAGTGGCACGTCCGCACCGGCGACGGCCGCGAGCTCACTTGCCATTTCCTGATCCTGACGCTCGGGCTGCTGTCGATTCCGACCCTGCCCAAGCTCGAGGGCATGGAGAGCTTCAAGGGCCGCTCGTTCCACACCTTCCATTGGCCGCACGAGCCGGTCGACATGACGGGCAAGCGCGTCGCCGTGATCGGCACGGGCGCCACCGGCATCCAGGTGATCGGCGAGATTGCCGACAAGGTGGGCGAACTCACCGTGTTCCAGCGCCGGCCGAACTGGAGCTGCCCGCTCAACAACGGGCCGATCTCCGAGGTGGAGATGGCCGACATCCGCCAGCGCTATGACGAGATCTTCGCCGCCTGCTCGCGCTCGCCGGGCGGCTTCGTCCACGAGCCCGACCGGCGCGGCTTCTACGAGGTGAGCCGCGAGGAGCGGCTGGAGCTGTGGGACAAACTCTACGACGGGCCGGGCTTCGGCATCTGGCTGGCGAACTTCCGCGAGATCTTCACCGACGAGAAGGCCAACGCCGAGTTCTCCGAGTACATCGCCGATCGCATCCGCCGCCGGATCAAGGATCCCAAGGTCGCCGAGAAACTGATCCCGCGCGACCACGGCTTCGGTGTGCAGCGCGTGCCGATGGAGACCAACTACTTCGAGGCATTCAACCGGCCCAACGTCCGGCTGGTCGACATCAGCGAGACGCCGCTGGTGCGCGTCACCGAACGGGGCCTGCGGACGACCGAGCGCGACTACGAGTTCGACATAATCGTCTATGCCACGGGATTCGATGCCATCACCGGCGCCTACGACAAGATCGACATCCAGGGCGCCGGAGGCATCAAGCTCGCCGACAAATGGCACACGTCGATCTCGACCTTCCTCGGCATGATGATCCACGGCTTTCCCAACCTGCTGATGCCGTCCGGCCCGCAGAGCGGTTCGGCGTCGACCAACTATCCGCGCGGCATCGAGACCGGCGTGAACTGGTGCACCGATCTGCTCGAGTACATGCAGGCCAGGGGCTACACCAAGGTCGAGGCGACCGAGTCGGCCGAGCAGCGCTGGACCAAGCACGTCGTCGACATGTACGCCATGATGCTGATGCGCAAGGCCAAGTCGTGGTTCACCGGCTACAACTCCAATGTTCCGGGTCACGAGCAAGGCACCATCCGCTATCTCGTCTACAATGGCGGCACCCCGAAGTACGTGAATACGATCAACAAGGTGGCGGCCGGCGGCTACGAGGGCGTCGTGCTGAGCGCGGATCGCGGGCCGGCGCCGGCGTCCGGCCAGCCGGCGGCCGTGGCCTGAAAGGAGAATGTTGGACATGAGCGACATCGCCTACACGCCGATCCTGCCCGAGGGCTGGACACGGCCACGCGGCTTCTCGCATGGCGTCGTTGCCAAGGGCAGCAAGAGCATACGCATCGCGGGCCAGATCGGCCGTGAGCCCGGACAGTCGCACATCGCGCCGGGCACCGATGCCGGCACTCAGTGGCGGGTGGCGCTTTCCAACCTCGTGACCGTGCTGAAGGCAGCGGGTGGCGAGCCGCAGCACCTGGTGGCGCTGCGCGCCTACGTGACCGACATCGCCGAGTTCAACGCTGCGGGTGCGGCCATCGGCGCGGCATGGGGCGGCACGCTCGGCAAGCACTTTCCGGCCATGACCCTGGTCCAGGTTTCGGCCCTGATCGATCCGCAGGCCAAGGTCGAGATCGAGGGCGAAGCGATCCTGCCCTGACCCTCGGAACGCCCGCGCGAACGGCGGAGGACGCCCGGCACGTCAGCCGGCTGATGGTCTTCTTCGCCATCGTCTATCTCGTCGAGGGCATCGGCCAGGCGCGCGTCGGCATCATCTACCAGCCGCTGACGCACTATCTGAAGGACATCGGCTGGACGGCGCTGCAGGTGGCGGCCTACTTCGCCGTCCTCAACTTCCCGTGGGTCATCAAGCCGGTCTTCGGCCTGGTCTCCGATTTCGTCCCGCTGCTCGGCTATCGCCGCAAGAGCTACCTTATCGCGGCCAGTCTTTGTGCCATCGCAGCCTTTGCCGCGATCGCCCGGCAGGCCGAACCCGCCGCGATCGCCCTGCCGCTGCTGCTCACCTCCTACGCCATGGCGACCGCCAGCACGCTGTGCGGCGCGCTGCTGGCGGAGAACGGCCAGACCTACCGGCTCAGCAGCACCTTCGTCAGCCAGCAGTGGCTGTGGTTCTACATCGCCATCATGGCGAGTTCGTTCGCCGGCGGGGCGCTGGTCGAGAGCCTGCCTGCCCTCACCGCCGTGCAGGCCGCCGCGGTTATCGCCGCCATCGCCCCCATCGCCGTACTCCTGGCATCGCTGTTCCTGCTCGACGAGCAGAAGGCGAGCGCGAGCGCGCCCGAGATGCGCCGCACCCTGCAGGCGCTCGTGACGGCGACGACGTCGGCCAGGCTCTATCTCGTCGGCCTGTTCCTCTTCCTCTATTCCTTCGCGCCCGGTTTCGGCACGCCGCTCTATTACTTCATGACCGACGAGCTCAAATTCTCGCAGAGCTACATTGGCATCCTGGGCGCGATCGCCTCGGCCGGCTGGATCGCCGGCGCCCTGGCCCATCGCTTCATGCTGAGCGGCATGAGCTCGAAGGCGCTGCTCAATCTCAGCATCGTGCTGGGCACGCTGTCGGCCGCCTCGTTCCTGCTGCTTGCCGACCCGGTCAGCGCGGCGATCGTGCACTTCGCCAACGGCGTCGCCTTGATGATCGCCACCATCGCCTCGCTGACGCTCGCCGCCGACTACTCTCCCAGGCGCGCGGAAGGCTTCGCCTTTGCCGGGCTGATGTCGATCATGAATCTCGCGGACCTTGCCTCCAGCACCGTGGGCGCCTGGCTCTACGACAACGTGTTCGACGGACGGCTGGGACCGCTGATCGTCGTTTCCGCCGCCTCGACCGCTTTCGCGCTGGTGCTCGTGCCGCTGCTGCGCCTCAGTCGCTAGGCTTCGACAACACCAGATACTGGTTGCCCACCAGCAGCTGGAGCGTCCCGCCTACGGCGCGGCCGCGGACCGCCGTCTCGGTCTTGAGGCAGGTCGAGCTGAACATCAGCGCCAGGCCGGTGATGGTGGCCGTCGACGAGACCTTGAGCGTGATCGGCGTCACTCCGCACTCGCGCTGGACCAGCGTCCCCGAGCCGACGCCGTTGGTCACCCTGAGCTTGAAGGTGACGATGCGCCCTTCCCCGCGGATGGTGACCACCCCGACATAGACGCCGTCATGAGCATCGATGGGTTGGGCGTTCTCGGCATCGGCCGTCTCGTCGTCGCTCTCGTCCGCGCGCTGCGACAATACACCGATCGTCGCCTCGGCGCGCCTTTCGAGCTGAGGCCGGTCGAAAGTCTTGGCATCCGGCACATACCAGGCGGCATGGGCCGATGACTGCGACGGTACCGAAGCGATGTAGCCGGCACCCAACAGAAGGGCGATCCCCGTGATCGCGCCGATCCAGAATACGTCTCGGACCATGGTGCTCCCTTTGGTCGGCGAGGCTGCATCCTGTGGTGCTCGCGCTTGGGCTTAAGTGGGATTCCGCACACTCACTCCAGGCGAATCCCGGCGTCGGCGATGACCTTTTTCCAGACCTCGGTCTCGCGGGCGATGTGCGCCGCGGCTTCGGCCTGGGTGCTGCCGATCGTCTCCATGCCCTGCTGGGCGTAGGCCGTCTGGACCTCCTGCGCCTTGAGCGCCTTGGTCAGAATCGTGTTGAGCTGGGCCACGATCTCAGGCGGGACCTTTGACGACACGACCACGGCATACCAGTTGGTGGCCGCGTAACCCGGGAAGCCCTGCTCGGCGATGGTCGGGACGTCGGGATCGAACGGCGAGCGCTTGGCGCCGGTGACGGCGAGTGCCCTGATACGGCCCTCGCGCATCAGCGGCGTGGCAGTCGGCGCGCTCGCGATCAGCGACGGCACATGACCTGCCACCAGGTCGTTCATGGCCGGGCCGCCGCCGCGGAACGGCACATGGATCATGTTGGTACCGCTGCGCGCCTTCAGAAGCTCGCCGGCGAGATGGCCGGCGCCGCCGACGCCAGACGAGCCGTACTGGATGCCCTCCGGCCGCTTTGCGAGCGCGAGATATTCAGCCAGCGTCTTGGCCGGCACGCTGGGATGCACGACCAGCACGTTGGAGAAATCGACTGCGAGACAGACCGGCGTGATGTCGGCGACCGGATCGTAGCCGACGTCCTTCATGGCGTAGGGATTGACCGACATCATGCCGACATTGGCGAACAGGACGGTATGGCCGTCGGGTGGCGCGCGCAGCGCTTCGCGAGTGGCGATGTTGCCGCCGGCGCCGGGCTTGTTCTCGACCAGCACCGAATAGCCGGCGCTCCTCGTCAGCTCCGCCGCCAGGACACGGGCCACGATGTCGCCGCCGCCACCCGCCGCGAAACCGACGAAAAGTCGGAGCTGCTTCGAAGGAAAGGACTGCGCTCGACCGACAGCGGGCAGCAAGGCGGCCGACGCGGCAGCCCCGATCAACGAACGCCGATACATTCTAAAACTCCTCCGACTCTTTTCGGCAGGCATCATGCCCTGCCGCGCATCGAGGGCCTACTCCATCGGCTTGAAACCCGTCGAGCGGATGATCGGGCCCCAGGTTGCCGCTTCGACCTTGATCAGGGCGGCGAGTTCGGCCGGCGTGTTGGACTTGGGCACCATGCCGAGATTGGCGAAGGCCTGGGCGATCTCCTTGCTGGCCAGCGCCTTGGCAATGGCGTCGGAGGTGCGGCTCACCACGGCGGCCTGTGTCGCCGCCGGCGCGAACAGGCCGAACCATTCGGTGACCACCAGTTCCTTGACGCCCTGCTCGGCGAAGGTGGCGACGTCGGGATAGAACGGCGAGCGCTGCTCGCCGCTGGTTGCCAGCACGCGCGCGCGATTGTCCTTGGTGTAGGGCAGGAACGATCCGTCGGGCAGCATCAGGGCAGCGACCTGACCCGCCATCATGTCGGCAAGCCCTGGTGCGCCGCCGCGATAGGGTACCGGCTGGATCGGCGCGTTGAGCGCCTTGGCCATCACCAGGGTGAGGAAGTGCGGGAAGGAGCCCTCGCCCGGGTTGCCGCAATTGGCCTTGGCCGGGTTGGCCTTCGCCCAGTCCGCGAACTGGGCCAGCGTCCTGACTTCGGCCGGCACCACCGGGCCAACGGCCAGCCCGTGGACGAAGGTCGCCGCCAGGGAGACCGGCGCGAGATCGGCCGTCGGATTGTAGGAGAGCTGCTTGTAGATGTCGGTGTAGACCGTGACCGTCGAGGCCGGCGTCAGCACCAGGCTGCGGCCGTCGGGCGGCGAATTCTTGAGCATTTCGATGGCGATGCGGCCTGCCGCACCCGGGCGATTGTCGACGATGACGTTGCGGGCAAAGCCCGGCGCCAGCCTCTCGCCGAGATGGCGGCTCACGACGTCGGCGCTACCGCCCGGCGGAAAGCCGACGATGATCTTCAGCGATTCGACCGCGTCCTGCGCCCGCACGAGGCCGGGCGCGGCCACGCCGGCTGCCATCGCGGCCCCGAGGACGCCGCGGCGATTGATCGTCCTGGTCATGATCGTTTCCCCCGTTTTTCTCGAGCGCCCCTTTGCGGGTGCGTTTTCTAGACCCTCACGTGTCGTTCGATGAACCCGATCATCTGTCCGAACATGGGGCCGCACTTGGCAAGGTCCGGCGATGAGCCGGGCTGGCGCTCCATGTCGATGTATTCGAGAGCGATCGAGCCGCCGGCCTTGGCGTACGCCGCACAGAAGCGCTGCGGCTCGTTGCCGTCGAAGGCCGATTCGGTGTCCTTGTAGTCGTGCATGATGTCGCCGTGCGCCTGGAACCAGATCGCGGGCGGCGTCAGCAGCTTCTCGCCACGCTCGAGCGCCATGGTCGGGCTGCCTTCCGACATGTTCGCTTCCGACTGCCAGTAGGAATCGTGGCGGCCGATGATCGACTTGGGCCAGGCTGGCGGATTGGCGCTGGCCTCGGCACGTTTGGCATGACGGTAGCGGCTGAGCGGATTGATCACCGGCCAGGACATGATCACGCATCGGACGCTGGCATCCTGCGGCGCCGATCCTGCGGGCAGCGGGATCGCCGAATAGCGCGGATCGTGCGGGCGCATGGCAACCAGCATGGCGAGATGGCCGCCGCTCGACTGGCCGGACAACCCGACCAGGTCGGGCCTGGTCTTGAGGGAGCGTGCGTTGGCCTTGGCCCAGCGCACCGCGTAGTTGATGTCCTGCACCGACGCCGGATAGGGGTCCTCGTTGCCCGAACGGAAATCGAGGGCGATCGACACGACGCCGTGAGAGGCCATGTATTCGTGGCGCAGCCGCTCGGTCTTGCGATCGCTCATGCACCAGGCGCCGCCATGGCATTCGATCATGGCTGGGAACGGGCCGGCACCGCGCGGCTTGAAGATGGTCGCGAGCAACGGCTTGTCGCCGTGGCGAAGATATTCGACGTCTTCGACATCGTACGCGGCGGTCGGGGTTTCGAGGACTGCAGCAGTAGCCATGGCACGTTCCTCCGATGCTGATTTCGAAGGAGCCTAGTGGCTTTGCCGGGGGTGCGCTACCCGCTCATGGCAGCATGACCTTGACCAACCGGGCGCCCTGGACGTCGACGCGCTGCATCATCGAGCTGCCCTCGACCTGCGAGGAGCCCTGCCATTTGACGCTGGTCGTGACGTACCACACGCCATCCGGCACGCCCGGGAAGGAGAAGCTGCCCGAGTTGTCGCAGCGCGTCGTACGCAGGGTCTGGACATAGAGCGGGTCGTCGCGTTCGAACTTCACCGGCCCGAGGCTGGCGGCGCGCTGGCCGCGCGTGGCGTTGCCGAAGATCGCCGTCATGCGCGCCCGGGCATAGGCGGTCTCGGGGATCAGGTTGGCCGACTGGCCGGCGCAGGTATAGGTGGTGCCTGCGCTCTTCACGCTGGTGTTGCCGCTCACGGTGTTGCGGCCGCTTTTGCGCGCCCACTCGACCTCGCCCGGGGAGATGCCTGTGGACAGGGCGGACTGCTGCTGGAACTGGGCGCAGCCAGCCAAGGCCAGGATCAATGCGAAAGCGACGGCAAGCGACTTCATTGGCAGTCTTTCCTCCCTTAGGGCCAGAGTAGACGGCAACCCCGCGCCGGCCTGTGATCCTTCGGTGAACAGGTCTATGCTCGGCCCCGGCGTTGTCCGCGGCATGGCCTTTCGCCCCCGCGGCAGTGATGCAGTTTCTTCGAGACGCATAGTTGGCAGACGACTTCCCGGCGCGCCTGGCGCGATCGGGACACCGTATTTCCAGCCCACGCCTACGCTCACACCGGTTCATGCAAACGACAGGAGGAAACTATGGCTCGCATTGCGCGGCGTAAAGTTCTGACACTGTCTGCATCGGGCGGCATGGCCGCCATCCTGGCCAGCGGCCGGGCACCCGCGATCGCCCAGGAGACTCAGGTCCATTGGCTGCGCTGGGCGGATTTCGTGCCGGCGTCCGATGTGCTGCTCAAGGGCCCATTCACGCAGGAATGCAAGAAGGCGACCGGCATCACGCTCAAGCTCGAGACCATCAATGCCAACGACCTGCAGTCGCGCATCACCTCGGCGATCCAGGCCGGCACCGGCGCCGACATCATCATGGCGGTGAACAACTGGCCGCAGCTCTATGCCGGAGGCCTGGCAGATTCCAGCGACGTGGCCGAGGAGATCGGCAAGGCCCAGGGCGGCTTCCACGAGATCGCCCGGCTGATCTGCACGGTCAACGGCAAGTGGATCGGAGTGCCGTGGACGATCGGTGGCGGGCTCATCGCCTATCGCAAATCGTGGCTGGAGGAAGTCGGGCACACGACCTTCCCCGAGACCTGGGACACGTTCCGCGATGCCGGGAAGAAGCTGAAAGCCAAGGGGCGGCCCATCGGCCAGACCGCCGGGCACACGTTCGGCGACGCGCCAAGCTGGTGGTATCCCTACCTCTGGTCGTGGGGCGGCAAGGAGATCGAAGCTGACGGCAAGACCGTGTGCCTGAACACCAAGGAGACGGTCGAGTCGATCAAGTTCGCAGTCGCGATGTGGAAGGAGACAATGGACGAAGGCGGACTGGCCTGGGACGACACCAACAACAACCGGGCCTTCCTGTCGCAGACCATCAGCGCCACCAACAACGGCGCCTCGATCTACATCGAGGCCAAGAAGAAGCCCGACACCTACAAGACCGAGAAGGGCACGCCGATGTGGCAGGACATCCAGCATGCGCGCATTCCAAAGGGGCCGTTCGGCCAGTTCAACATGCCGGGCCCGCAGACCCACATGTTGATGGGCTACTCGAAGAACCAGAAGGCAGCCAAGGACTTCCTGCGCTGGGCCCACTCCAAGCCGGTCTACGAGCAGTGGTTCGTCTCGCAGCAGGGCTTCACCTGCGGCCCCACCAAGGAATGGGAGGAGCACGCAGTATGGGACGTCGATCCGGTGCTGAAGCCGTTCCGCAACCTGCCGTCATTCGCCCGGCTGTCGGGCTATGCCGGACCACCCGACCGCAAGGCCGCCGAGGTGATCAGCAAGTACATCATCGTCGACATGTACGCCAAGGCGATCCAGGGCATGGCGCCGGAGGAAGCCGCCAAGTGGGCGCACGGCGAGGCGACGAAGGCGTACGCCGCCTGAACACCCCGTCGTCCCGACCGGAACCGAACTCCGGTCGGGATGACGGGGGTGGTGTCCGCACTTCGCGCTCCGGTCTGAATGACGGTGAGGTGCCGACACGTCATGGCTACGAGGCAAACGCCGCGAACATCTCGTCGATCGCCTTCATCTGATTGCCGGCCGCCGAGGACGGTACCAGGATCGGCGTGTGCACGCCCGCCGCGCGCCACGCGGCGACGCCGTCACGCACCTTGGACGCCGGACCGAACAGCGTGGTTTCGCCCAGCCATCTGTCGGTCAGGAACTTGGGCACGTCGTCGCGGCGGCCCTCGGCGATCGCCTTCTCGATGCCGTCCATCTCCTCGACGAAGCCCGCCTCCTTCCAGTAGTTCCGGTAGTTGGGCAGAAATGCGTAGTTGGTGAGGGTGCGCCGGTTCACCGCCCGCGCCGCCTCGACATCGTCGCTGATGCAGGTCGGGATCATGTTGCCGATGAAGAACGCGGGATCATTGCGTTTTGCCGCGGGCAGCGCCGCCAGCGACTGGCCCATGTGCGACAGCACGACGTTGGCGAACACGACGCCCTCGGCAAGCTCGCCCGACAGCGCCACCATCTTCTTGCGCAGCGCCGCGACGATGATGGGCGGCAGCGGGCCGTAGGACGTCTCGGCGCGGAACTTCTCGATGAAGCTCCGCGTGTCGGCGAGCGGCTTGCCCGGCGTCACGCCCATGCGCACGTAGGACGGTCCATGGGCAATGCCGATGCCGAGGCGGAAGCGGCCCCCCGAGATCTCGTGCATCATTGCCGAGCTCTGCGCGAAATCGACGATTGTGCGCTGGTAGATCGGCGCGATCGAGGTGGCGAAGGTGATCTTCCCGGTGTTCCATGCCAGCGCCTCGCAGGTCGACATGCCGCCGGTCGGGCTCGGCACATAGAGCCCGGCAAAGCCGCGCCGTTCGGCCTCCTGTCCAAGCTCGATGGTGCGCCGGCGGCGGCCGGGCATGGCGATCAGGCAGAGGGCGGGAAGCGGTTCGGACATCGTGTTTCCTTCAGCTGGCGTTCGTCCCGACTGTAGCACCAGCCGTCATCAAACTTCTTGTCGAACCAGCCGCGTATTGATCTATTGCCAACGGGGAGACTGTAAACCGCGTACCCAAGAAGCGTGCGGACAAATCGGGAGGAAACCCAACATGAAATACAGTGCAATGGTCGTTGCCGTAGGCGTGCTCGGCGCCGGAACGGCGTTTGCCCAGCAGGGTCCCATCAAGATCGGCGTTCTCTATCCATTGACCGGCGGCGGCGCCGTCTACGGCGCGCCGGCCCTGGTCGGCCACCAGATGGCGATCGAGGAACTGAACGCCAAGGGCGGCATCATGGGACGCAAGGTCGAATCGCTTGAACGCGACGACAAGCTCAATCCGGCGACGGCCTCCTCGACGATGAAGGAGCTGATCACCAAGGACAAGGTCGACATCGTGCTGGGCGGGCTCGCCTCGTCGGTCGGCCTGGCCATGACGGAAGTCTCCAAGCAGGAGAAGGTCGTCTACATTTCGACCATTCCCAAGAGCATCCAGATCACGACGGACAAACTGCACAAGTACGTCTTCCGCACGTCGGCGAACACCGACCAGGAAGGCGAGGCGATGGCGATCCTGGCCGGCAGGAACAAGCTCAGCAAGATCTGTCATCTCGAGCTCGACTACGCCTACGGCAACGACCTCGAGGCCGGCATCCTGAAGACGCTGCCCAAGCACGCACCGGACGCCAAGATCGTGCTGACCTTGAAGCCCAAGCTCGGCGCCACCGACTTCAATCCGTTCATCCCGCAGGTCATGGCCGCAGGCTGCGACGGCGTGCTGTCGGGCCTGTGGGGGCCGCACTTCGTGTCGTGGGTCAAGCAGGCGGCACCACTCGGCTTCTTCAACAAGATCAAGTGGATTTCGGGTGGCGAGGTCGGCAGCCACGAGATCGCGGGCGAGCTCAAGGGCGAGTACCCCGACAACGTGATCTCGAACACCTACGAGCTCTGGTACAAGGGCAACGATCCCTCCCACAAGGAATTCCAGGCCAAGCTCGCCAAGAAGCTCAACACCCAGGAAACCCCGCAATGGGCGGCGCTGGGTTACATCGGCGTGATGTATGCGGCGGCGGCGATGGAGAAGGCCAAGTCGACCGATCCCGACAAGGTCGCCGAGGCGCTCGAGGGACTGACCATCAGCACGCCGGTCGGCTCGCTCACCATCGATCCCAAGACCCACCAGGCCAACATCGGCCAGTTCTGGGGTCCGATGGTCAAGAAGCCCGACCGCGCCTACCGCATGATGGAGCCGGCTGAGTATATCCAGCCAAAGGCGATTACGCAGTAGTCACACGTCATTCTTGCCTTTCCGGACCGCGAGCTTCCAGCCCGCTCATCATAGTGAGCGAGCTGGGTGAGCGCGGTCCGGCAGACGCATGGCTTCTCCTGCACACGGGCCCGATCGATGACCCTCACGATGTTCACGCTGAACGCGTTCTATGGCCTCGCGCTCGCCATGAACATGTTCATCATCGCCTCCGGCCTGAACCTGATCTTCGGCGTCCTGAGAGTGATCAATTTCGCGCACGGCATGTTCTACATGTTCGGCGCCTACATCGTGTTCACCGTGGCCAAGAGCTGGGGCGCGCCGTTCTTCGTCGGCGTCCTGGCGGCCGGCGCGGCGCTCGCGGTGATCGCCTTCGTCATCGAGCGGCTGCTGCTGCGCCACCTCTATGACAAGGAGCACCTCATGCAGCTCCTGTTCACCTTCGCGATCGTGCTCCTGATGAGCGACGCGGCGAAGATGATCTGGGGCACCGACCAGTACTCGGTCGGTTATCCGCCCGGCCTGGGCGGCGCGGTCAATCTCGGCTTCGTCATGCTGCCGCAGTACCAGCTCTTCCTCTGCGTCGTCGGCCCGCTGATCGCCGTCGCCATGTGGTTCCTGGTCGATCGCACGCGGTGGGGCCGCGTCGTGCGCGCCGCCACCCAGGATCGCGAGATGCTGGCCGCGCTCGGCGTCAACGTGCCGATGGTCTATGCCGCCGTATTCACCATCGGTTCGGCCCTGGCCGGCATCGGCGGTGCGCTGGCCGCCCCGCGCATCGCGCTGGTCCCGGGCATGGACGCCACCATCATCAACGAGTGCTTCATCATCGTCATCATCGGCGGGCTGGGCAACCTGTGGGGCTCCTTCCTGGGCGCGCTGGCTTTCGGCTTCGTCGTGCAGTTCGGCACGGTGCTGGCCCCCAACTGGCAGGACGTGCTGCCCTATGTGCTGATGCTGGCGGTGCTGATCGTGCGGCCGTGGGGTCTTCTCGGCCGGCCCGAGACGGGGCACTGACCATGCCACAACGCCGCTACCTGATTGCCTCGGCAATCGTCGTCCTGCTGCTGGCACTGATGCCGTTGAGCGGCAGCCGTTACGCCGTCGACCTCACGACCGAAGTGCTGATCTACTCCCTGTTTGCGCTCAGCCTCAACGTGCTGATCGGCTTCACCGGCAACATATCGTTCGGCCATGCCGCCTACTTCGCCATCGGCGGCTATGCCTGCGCCATCCTGCTCACGACCTACGGCTGGCCGCTCGTCTTCGCCCTGCCGGTCGCCGTGGTGCTGGCCGGGCTGGTGGCCGCGGTGGTCGGCTATTTCTGCGTGCGCCTGACGCAGATCTACTTCGCCATGCTGACGCTCGCCTTCGCCATGCTGGTGTGGGGCGTCGCCTTCAAATGGAAGGAAGTGACCGGCGGCGACGACGGCTTCACCGGCATCAAGGTGCCGGCGATGCTGGCCAACCACGTGAGCTACTTCTACTTCACGCTGATCGTGGTGACGGCGGGTATTGCGGCATTGTGGGTGATCTGCCATTCGGCCTTCGGCCTCACCCTGGTCGCGGTGCGCGAGAACAACGTGCGCGCGGGCTTCATCGGCATCGACACCAGGCGCATGCGCTGGGCGGCCTTCACCGTCGCCGGCACCTTCGGCGGCCTCGCCGGCGCATTGTTCGGCATGTACCACCGCGGCATGTACATCGAGAACGCCTTCTGGACCGAATCGGCGCAGGTCCTGATCATGGCGCTGCTCGGCGGCATCTATTCCTTCATCGGCCCGATCATCGGCGCGACCGTGCTGCACCTGCTGCAGACTTTCACCAACCAGTACACGCCCTACTGGCCGACGGTGCTGGGCCTGATCCTGCTGGTGATCGTGCTGGTCCTGCCCGACGGCCTGATCGGCCTGGTGAGACGGGTGACGGCGCGTGGGAGCAAACGATGACCGCGATGCTCAGCATCGACGGCCTCTGGAAGTCGTTCGCGGGCTTCGTCGCCACGCGCGACGTGTCCTTCGAGCTTCTGGCCGGCGAGACCCACGCCGTGATCGGTCCCAACGGCGCGGGCAAGACCACCTTCTTCAACCTGATCACCGGCCATCTGCGGCCGGACAAGGGCAGTGTGGCTTTCGAAGGACGCAGCCTGGTCGGACTGCCGCCGCAGAAGATCGTGCGGCTGGGTATCGCGCGCTCCTTCCAGCGCATCAACATCTATCCCCGTCTCACCGTGTTCGAGAACGTGCAGGTGGCGCTGATCGCCCACGAAGGCCAGCAGTGGAACCTGTTCCGGCCCGGCCGCTCCCTGCATCGCCAGGGCACCCAGGAGCTGCTCGAGCTTGTGGGGCTTGCTTCCGAAGCCGAGGAGACCGCGGGCGAGCTGAGCTACGGCAAGCAGAAGCAGCTCGAGCTTGCAATCGCGCTCGCCTCCCAGCCGCGCCTGCTGCTGCTCGACGAGCCGACGGCCGGCATGTCGCCGCAGGAGACCGGCGAGACCATCGCTTCGGTGCGCGACATCGTGAAGGCGCGCGGGCTCACCCTGCTCTTCACCGAGCACGACATGTCGGTGGTGTTCGGCATCGCCGAGCGCATCTCGGTGCTGCATCACGGCGAGATCATCGCCTCGGGCACGCCCGACACCGTGCGGAACGACCCCGAGGTCAAGCGCGTCTATCTCGGGGAGCACGCCCATGGTTGAGCAGGGGGCTGACCTCAAGGTCGACGGCATCCATACCGCCTACGGGCTGAGCCAGGTGCTGTTCGGCGTGTCTCTCGAGGTGAGGGCCGGCGAATGCATCGCGCTGATCGGCCGTAACGGAGTCGGCAAGACCACGACCATGCGCTCGATCATGGGACTGACGCCGCCGCGCCAGGGCCACGTGATGTGGAAGGGCCAGGACATCGCCCGACTGGGGCCGCATCGCATCTGCCGGCTCGGCATCGGTTTCGTGCCAGAGGATCGGCGCATCTTCCCCGAGCTCTCGGTATGGGAGAACCTCGACATCGCGCGGCGCACCGGCGCCGGCGGCAAGACGACCTGGCGCGAGGAGCAGGTGTTCGCGCTGTTCCCCGACCTTGCGGAGATCCGCGACCGGCGCGGCGGCGTGCTGTCTGGCGGCCAGCAGCAGATGCTGACCATCGCCCGCACCCTGATGGGCAACCCCGAGCTGCTGCTGCTCGACGAGCCGTCGGAAGGGCTGGCGCCGTTGATCGTCGAGCTGCTGCAGCAGCGCGTCGCCGAGCTCAAGGCGACCGGGCTGTCGATCGTGCTGGCCGAGCAGAACCTGCAGTTCGTGATGGCGCTCGCCGACCGCGTCTACATCCTGGAGAAGGGCGAAGTGCGTTTCACCGGCACGCCCGCCGACCTCCGCGCCGACGAGCGTATCGTTCACCAGTATCTGACGGTGTGACCGGACAGGCGAAAAGGTCGATACTTCGCCCGCCTGCCGTGAGGAAGAGGAGAAGCCTGATGAGCAATCCTGCCTTGCCGTTGCGACTGCATCACAACGCCTATGTCTGCGCCGACCAGGAGCGCACGCGTCACTTCTACGAGGACATCGTCGGCCTGCCGTTGCTCGCGGCCTGGATCGAAGAGGCCGAGTTCCCGGAGTTTCCCGGCCGGCGCATGAGCTACAGCCACGCCTTCTACGGCATCGGCGACGGAGGAGCGCTCGCTTTCTTCAACTTCGCCGATCCCGAAGCAGCTGCCGCCTATCGGGCGAACAAGCAGCCGACATTTATCCATATCGCGCTCGCCGTCACCGACCAAACCCAGGACCGCATCAAGCAGCGGCTCGAGGCTGCGGACCTGAAAGTACGCGAGGTCGACCACGGCTACTGCAAGTCGATCTACGTCCAGGATCCCGACGGTCTGCTGGTCGAATTCACCTCCGACCCGCCCGACGCCGGCGAGATCGCCGCGCGCCAGCGCACCACGGCGCATGAAACACTGCGGCGCTGGGCGTCGGGCGACCGGAAGGTCAACAACGACATCCGGCCGCATCGCTGACACGGCCCTGGCGCCGCAACGGGCAGAGATCGCGCGATTCTCGTCAATCGCCGAGGTCGCCCCAGCTTGCCGTCCGCTTGATACGGATGGCGATGACGGGAAGCCCGGCGAGCTGCATGGCGGCGAGCTGGCGGTAGCGGCCCTGCAGCAGCGCCTGCGCCCGGCCATGCTCCGGACCGTCGGCCAGGATCTCCGCCCGGCCCCGCAGCATCACCCAGGCAAGCCGGCGCCAGTCCTCGTCGTAGTGATCGAAGACGATGGCTGCCTGCGGATTTTCCAGGATGTTGCCCAGCCGCTTCAATGGCCGGGCACTCGCCCGTTTGGGCTTGCGGTCGATGGTGATGTAGAGCGTGTCGTCCATCAGCCCGAAGCAGACCGGTACGACGTGCGGCGCCGCCCGTGCATCGGCGGTCGCCAGATGGCCGATCCGTCGCG
>CADECW010000055.1:25595-45860 GCA_902825855.1 uncultured Rhodospirillales bacterium
ACGACGTGCGGCGCCGCCCGTGCATCGGCGGTCGCCAGATGGCCGATCCGTCGCGTGTCGATGAACCGACGCTCGCGCGCCGACAGCATGCCGCCCCCTCCTCGCCAGTCGTCGGCAACAGGATGGCACACGAGGCCTGCTGCCGTCCTGACGCTCGCCGGGACGCTTTTCTTTCGCGCGCAGCCCGGTTGCCGGGACGTTTGACGCACCCGCGACCGCCTGCCATCAAAGCGCCAATGGACCAGCAACTCGCCAGCACCCTCTATACCGCCTCGACATGGGTGCTGCCCGTGCTGCTGGCGATCACCCTGCACGAGGCGAGCCACGGCTTCGTGGCGTATCTGCGCGGCGACAACACGGCGTGGCAACTCGGCCGCGTCAGCTTCAATCCGCTGAAGCACATCGACCCGTTCGGGACCATCCTGCTGCCCGGGCTGCTGCTGTTCCTGCATGCCCCTTTCCTGTTCGGCTACGCCAAGCCCGTGCCGGTCAATTTCCGGGCGCTGAAGAATCCACGGCGCGACATGGTGCTGGTGGCGGCAGCGGGTCCCGGCATCAACATTGCGATGGCGATCGCGGCAGCACTGCTGGTCCACGCCATCGGCTTCGTCCCGGCGGACGCGCAGCGATGGACGGTGCTCAATCTCCAGAACGCGATCATCATCAACGTCGTGCTTGCGGTGTTCAACATGATCCCGCTGCCGCCGCTCGACGGCGGGCGCGTCGCGGTAGGCCTGCTGCCCGACGTGCTCGCGCGGCCGCTGGCGCGGCTCGAAGGCTACGGCATGATGATCCTCATCGGCCTGATCTTCATCCTGCCGCTGGTCGGCACCCAGCTCGGGCAGAACCTCAACGTCATCGGCTGGCTGCTGAGCGGTCCGGTCGACAAGGTCATCGATGCGATCCTGCGCATCACCGGCAACGGTTGACGCGAAGGTGAGCGAGAAGCCGCCCTACGACCGGGGGCGGCTGTTCCAGAACCGGTAAAGCGAGTTGGCGTCGCCGTTGTACAGATTGCGATCGCAATAGGCGACGCCCGCCACCGCCCGGGTGTGCGAGCCGTAGGCAACGTCGGTCTGGGTCTGGTTGGCGGCGTACTGCCAGAGCTTCCAGCCGCGATCGGACCACGCCCAGGGGATGTCGGGCTGTTCGCGATAGTCGGCGAGCCAGAGATCGCAGCGCGCCAGCAGCGAGCCGGGCTGTATCGGCTGGCCGAGGCTCAGCCCTCGGCGGCCGTATTTCTCGCCGTTGGCCCATTGCGGATGGGTGTAGAGCAGCGGCAGCCGGCCGGTCTGCTGGCGTACGACCTGCACGAAGGCCTCGGCCTGGGGCAAGGTCATGGTGTTGCGCGGATTGCCGTCATTGGGCTCGAGATCGAGGGCAATCACCGTCGACGGGTCCGGCCGCGCGACGGAGAGGAAGGCCATCGCCTGGTCGGAACCGGAATATTGCCGCGTGCCGAAGTGATAAGCGCCCCACAGCAGCCCCGCCTGCTCGGCTTGTGGCCGCCGGATGGAATAGGACTGATCGATCCAGTCGCCACCCTCGGTCGCCTTGTGGATGAGCCCCAGGATGCCGCTGCGGCGGATCGCGCCGAAGTCGCTGACCGCGACGCCATGACTGATGTCGATGACGGCGTCCAGCCCGGTCGGTCCCGTCGGCGGGTGGTCGATATAGACATCTCCGCCACGCCGGGCCACAGGCTGTTGCCCACCGCAACCCGCCAACGCCAGGCTGGCCAGCCCGCCGCCGAACACAACTCTGCGGGAAACCATCCCTCACCCTTCATCTTGCAACCCCCGGAATCATAACACGACAGCCTGTGGGTTGGTCTCCGATTGGTCACGGAATGACGCCGCGCCGATGACGTATCTCCAGCAATGACGAGGTGTGATCATGTTGGGCCACGGCACGATAGGTTCCACGATTGGTTCATGGTGGGGCAAGATCCGGCCGCAGGCTGCCCGTCGCGACAGGCCGCCCTCCGACGACGCCATGTTCGTCGATGTGATGGCCGACTTCTCGCGCAAGCTCGGCGAGCGCACGGCGCGTCAATCGGCCGGCGGCCTCGCGGCGGCGCAGCAGGAACGACGCGAAGCTCTGAAGGCCTATGACCGTGCCCGCCGGCGCCAGCAGGTGTTGACGGCGGGCGTCGCGGTAGGGGCGCTGATCGCGCTCGGCATCGCCTCGCTAGCCCCGCCCACCCCGCCACCAGTCGCCGCGCCACCGGGCGCCGCCCCGCCGACCGTTGCCGCGACGCCGGTCGAGCCGGCACCTCCTGTCGCGGTCGCGACCTCGGAGCCGACCGTCCCGAGTGGCACCACGGCGACCGAACCGATGCCGGAGCCCCCACCAGCGAATATTGCGGCACCCAACGCCGCCACGCCCGAGCCGTTGGCTGGCGAGGAGGTTCGGGAAGTCCAGAAGCGCCTGCATGGCTTCGGCTTCAATCCCGGGCCGGCCGACGGCGTCGCCGGGCGCATGACCGCCAACGCCGTAATGAGCTACCAGCAGAGCAGAGGCCAGCCGCAGACCGGCGACATCGACCGCGACCTGCTGGATCAGCTTCGCCAGGATCCCGCGCCACAGGTCGCGCAGGCGCCACCGCAGCGCACGCCGCAACGCGCGCGGACACAGCAGACCGCGCGCCGGGACAGCCCGTTCGATCAGCTTGGACGCTGGCTCAATTCGCTGGCGCGCTAAAGCGGAATGCGACCGGAATGCGTGTTGGAGGCATCGTCACACCAGATCGCGCGGTATGACCGCGTCCCACTCGCGGTGACAGACCTCCTGGCCGCCCTCGCTGGCGCGAAGGCTCGCCTGCAGGCGAAACGCCTCGCGCGTGCACGACATGCGCAGCCAGGTCTCGAAACGCACCTGCCAGTCGCCGCGCCGCTTGGTCTGGACCTTGTGCATCTCGGCAACGGCGCTCAGCGGGTCGTCGTCCCTGATGTCGAGGTCGTACTTGCCTTCCCCGCCAAGCTCGAAGCCGAGCGTATCAACAGCCGGCGCCGCCGTTTCCGGCATCGGCAAGGGCGGCAGCGTTTCATCTTCCGGCCGAGGCGAACGCGCCGGCAGGTCGAGCATGCCGTCGAGGAGCGTCACGGTGGCATCGTGCGGCGCCGGCCAGATCATCGGCCAGTACGTCGTCGAGAGCGCGAGCCGGATGCGATGGCCGGCCGGAAATGTCGCGCCGCAATCGTTGAGTTTCAGACGCACGCGGTACCGTTGGCCCGGCACCAACGGCTCGGGCGCGGCGTGGCTGTCACGATGCGTGAGGTTCAGGACGCCGTAGCTGACGCGCAGCGATTCGCCCGACGGATGGACGTCGCACAGCCGGGCCACGAGATTGGCAACCGGCCTGTCGCAGGCAACGTCGAGCGTGACGATCGCCGCGCCCAGGATCTCGAGCGGCTCGTCGAGCGGCGGCGTCTCGAACAGCAACGAGCGCTGGTCGTCGGGCCGCTGGTCTCCCGCCTGATCATCGCCTCGGCCGAACGGGCACCATTCGCCGCCTTCGCTGCCGACCGTCTGCGCCGAGTGCACATCGCACGGCGCGAGCGATGCCTGCACCGGCCGCAAGCCGGAGTCCGTGAAGAACAGGCGATGTGGCTTGCGATCCGCGGGCGGCCAGACGGGTTCGCCCACCCAGCGCCCCGGCAGCGTCTCGTGATGCGTCGCGGGCCGATGGCTCGCCGTCATCCAGGCCCGCAACATCGGCCCGTCCATGACGCCCGTCGGCTCGCCCTTCAGCCAATGATCCCACCAGCGCAGCATCTCCTGCAGGAACCCGACCTCCGGGCCAGGCTTGGCGAAATGCGGATAGGCATGCGCCCATGGCCCGATCAGTCCCTTGCGTGGCGCTCCAAGATGTTCCAGCAGGCGCGGGATCGCGTTGCTGTAGCCGTCGGTCCAGCCGCCGACGGCGTAGACCGGGCATCTGATGGCGCTGAAGTCCTCGCACACCGAGCCGTGCCGCCAGTAGGCGTCGCGTCGCTGGTGTTTCAGCCAGCGCTCGAGGAACAACGGCACGCCCGCCAGGCGCTTCAGCCACATCTCGCGCCAGCGCTCGCCGACCAGGAGCGGGTCGGGCGGGTGGCACATGTCACCGAAGAAGAAGCCGCCCCAGCCGAGATCGGCCGAGGCGAGCTTGGCGCCGCCCATGTAGTGCACGTCGTCGGCGTAGCGGTCGTCGGTCGAGCACAGCGTGACGATGGCCTTCAGCGCCGGCGGCTGCAGCGCCGCGACCTGCAGCGCATTGAAGCCGCCCCATGAGATGCCGAACATGCCGACCGCGCCGCTGCACCATGCCTGGGCGGCAAGCCAGGCGATCACCTCCAGCGCATCGTCGAGTTCCTGCTGGCTGTACTCGTCGCTCAGCACGCCGCCGGATTCACCGGAACCGCGGATATCGACGCGCACGGCGGCATAGCCGTGCCCGGCGAGATACGGATGGGTCAGCGCGTCGCGCTGGTAGGTGCCGTCGCGCTTGCGGTAGGGCAGATACTCCAGCAGCGCGGGCACCGGCTGGGCCTCGGCATCCTCCGGCAGCCATAGCCGCGCGGCGAGCCGGGTGCCGTCCTTCAGGGGGATCGTCATGTGCTCGATCTCGCGGACCGCGCGAGGAAAGGAACTGACGATCAAGATCGATGCTCAAGGGCCATTGTCACCACCTCCAGCATACATGCAGCCGCGATGGTGGAAACCTTCTCCAGCAAGTTCCTACAGCAGCGCCTGGCGATAGGCTCGGTCGGCCAGAGCATCGGCATGGCGGTCGTAGTGGATGACGGCATGGCTGCCAGGCTGGCGCGCTCTCAGCTCCTGGATCTGGGCCCAGGTCTTGCCGGCCAGGGCGTAGATCGCCTCGAGTCGCCGACGCGCGTTCGGATCAGTCGGATTGAGCCTGAGCTCATGCTCGGCATCGTCGGCCGCACCCCCCATGCGATCGAGTTCGCGCTCGAGAAACGCCAGGCGCCGGGCAATCACCGACTCGATCTCGTTCATGAAACTCCCCCAATACGACGCTCCTAGAGTCAAGGCCGATGCTTTGCAAGCGGCTTGCGTGCACCTTCCGCGCCGACGTCATGACCGCTGCCCGTCGAGACTCGCGCAGGAATCCGACGGAGCTCGCAACGTTCATGAGGGGCGTGTCGTTCGTTGCATCGGGGGCTGCTGTTGCTCCCGCTTTACATTCCAACGGAGGCAAGCATGGCGAGCGAGGAGACCAGGATCACGTCCGGGAGCCTGATCGCGGCCGAAAAGGTCGAGGGAACGGATGTCTACAACATACAGGGCGAGAAACTTGGGACGGTCGACGACATCATGCTCGACAAAGTGAGCGGCAAGGCGATCTACGCCATCATGTCGTTCGGCGGCTTCCTCGGCATCGGCGAAAAATACCATCCGCTGCCCTGGTCAACACTGAAGTACGACGAGACCAAGGGTGGCTATGTCGTCAATCTCGACAAACGGATTCTCGAAAATGCGCCAAGCTACGACATGAACGAGGATTTCCGCTGGACGCCGGACTACGGCCGTCAGGTGGACAAGTACTACAACGCACCGAGCTACTGGTAAGTGACGAGCGATCCCGGCAAGGGTGGGTCGAAGTGCCTTGACCCACACTTGTCAGGATTCATGTCACGGGATCAATGGAGCGTTGCCGGTCCCGGCTCAGGCTCGGACGGCTTGTAGATAATGGTGACCGTCCATTGCAGCTCGCCGTCGGAGGGTGCGTCGGGCGCCGGAAGTGTCCAGCCGCTGACCTTGTCGAATCCGGTCTGCTCGGCCCACCAGTCGGCCGCCGCCTTTTCCGCCGCCGGGCGAGTGGCAGCCGTGAACTCCCGCCAATACTTGGCTTTCTTCAACAATGTCGGTCTCTCCCCGCTGTCCATCGTAAGCGCTCGCGGTACGACCGGCACGTCCAAAGAGCGCTTTGTTCACATCAATGCACTTGGCGAGGCTGTGGCGCAGCCGACATTCTCGACGCCCTTCATCGGAACGTCGGCCAGTGTGCCTCGTTCTGGGTGTGGTTTTCATCAGCAATCCCGCACGAGGTCCCACCATGCCCAGCCGCGACAAGCACGACGCCATCGCCATGCTCAAGGAAGACCATCGCAAGGTCGAGGACCTTTTCGAGAAGGCCGAGAAGGCGCGCGACGAAGACCGCAAGAAGATGCTGGTCCAACAGATCTGCACCGAGCTGATGATCCACGCGATGGTCGAGGAGGAGGTCTTCTACCCGGCCTGCAAGGACAAGATCGACGAAGAGGACGTGCTCGACGAGGCCTATGTCGAGCATGACGGCGCCAAGGTCCTGATTGCCGAGCTGCTCGACAGCGAGCCGGACGCCGAATTCTACGACGCAAAGGTCAAGGTGCTGTCGGAGCTGATCAAGCACCACGTCAAGGAGGAGGAGAGGCGCGCGGAAGGCCTGTTTGCCCTGGCGCGCGAGGCAGGCCTGGACATGGCGGCCCTGGGCGAGCGCATGATGGCCCGCAAGAAGGAGCTGAAGCAGCAGTTCGCCGGGGGCAAGCTGCCGCCACCGCACACCCGCAGCTACACCGGCCACAAGCTGGTGCAGGACAATCCTGTCGCCACAGCGGGCGACGACTGACCGGGAAGTTCCCGCTCGACCGCGACGGCGTCGTCCCGCAAGGACAATATCAAGACGCCGGCCGGGCTGGCTCCAACTCCCGGTGTCATGCCGCCGGGTTATCGCCTCCGTCGCGCCGTAGACATACGGCGGTCCGGAGTTCATCTTCTGACTTCGCGCCGCGGCGGAGCCGAAAACGGTACCGCACGTTGCATTCGCTCAGCCGCCGAAGGAAATCACCCTGCCCCCCTCACCGGTCCGCCGCTCGCGCCTTTTGGAAGGTCTGCCCTATCCGCTTGGCGCGACTTGGGATGGGCTCGGCGTCAACTTTGCGCTGTTCTCGGCCAATGCGAGCAGGGTCGAGCTCTGCCTGTTCGAGGAGGGCGGCCAGCGTGAGATCGAGCGCATCGCCCTGCCCGAGTACACGGACGAGGTCTGGCACGGCTACCTGCCCGACGCACGGCCAGGCACGGTGTACGGCTATCGCGTTCACGGGCCGTACGAGCCTGCGGCCGGCCATCGCTTCAATCCCAACAAGCTGCTGCTCGATCCCTACGCCAAGCAGATCATCGGTCACATCACATGGAATCCGGCCTTGTTCGGGTACAAGCTCGAAAGCGGCGACGACCTGAGCTTCGACGAACGCGACAGCGCACCGTACGCGATGAAGGCCGCCGTGGTGGACACCGCTTTCACCTGGGGCAACGGCCGGCGGCGCATCCCTTGGGAGAACACCATCGTCTACGAAGCGCACGTGCGCGGCCTGACGAAACGCCATCCGTCGCTACCCGAGGCGTTGCGCGGCACCTACGCCGGACTGGCCAGCGCGGAGATCACCGCCTATCTGGCCTCACTCGGTGTCACGACGGTGGAACTGCTGCCGGTTCACACCTTCGTCGACGACAGCAATCTGCTCGACAAGGGGCTGAAGAACTACTGGGGCTACAACACCATCGGCTTCTTCGCACCGGCGCGGCGTTACGCGGCCAATGCCGACTTCGCTTTCGCCGAATTCAAGGAAATGGTCGCTCATCTGCACGACGCCGGGCTCGAGCTGATCCTCGACGTCGTCTACAATCACACCGCGGAAGGCAACCAACTCGGACCCACTCTCTCATTCAAGGGTATCGACAACGCTTCCTACTACAGGCTGGCGCCCGACCCGCGGCACTACATCAACGACACCGGCACCGGCAACACGGTGAACCTTTCCAACTCGCGCGTGCTGCAGATGGTCATGGACAGCCTGCGCTACTGGGCCAACGACATGCGTGTCGACGGCTTCCGCTTTGATCTCGCGACCATCCTGGCGCGCGAGCCGCATGGCTTCGACGAGGACGGACGCTTCCTCGATGCCTGCCGGCAGGATCCGACTCTCGGCCAGGTCAAATTGATCGCCGAGCCGTGGGACATCGGCCCTGGCGGCTATCAGGTCGGACGCTTCTCGCCGGGCTGGGCCGAATGGAACGACCGCTACCGCGACACGCTGCGCGCCTACTGGCGCGGCGACGAAGGCCAGCTGCCGCAGCTCGCGGCGCGGCTCACCGCTTCGGCCGATCTGTTCGCCAAGCGTGGCCGCAAGCCGTGGGCATCGATCAACTTCGTGGCGGCGCATGACGGCTTTTCGCTCGCCGACCTCGTCTCCTATAACGACAAGCACAACGAGGCCAACGGCGAGGACAACCGCGACGGCCACGGCCACAACCTTTCGGCCAACTACGGCGTCGAGGGGCCGACCGACGACCCGTCGATCCGCGAGATCCGGATGGTCCAGATGCGCAACATGCTGGCGACCCTGCTGTTGTCGCGCGGCACGCCGATGCTCCTGGGAGGCGACGAATTCGCGCGCACCCAGGGCGGCAACAACAACGCCTATTGCCAGGACAACGAGATCACGTGGGTCGACTGGAGCGGCATCGGCCCCGATGGTCGTGCCCAGGCCGAGTTCGTCCGCAAACTTCTGATGATCCGCCGCGCCCTGCCGATGCTGCGGAGGGGCCGCTTCCTGACGGGGGCCTACGACGAGGAGATCGGCGTCAAGGACGTGACGTGGCTGAAGCCGGACGGCTCGGAGATGAAGCAGGAGAACTGGGAGGACGGGCTCGCGCGATGTCTCGGAGTGCTGCTCGATGGGCGCGCCCAGGAGACCGGCATCCGCCGGGTCGGCGACGATTCTACCCTGCTGATCATCATGAACGCCCACACTGAACCGGTACCGTTCACGCTGCCGACAGCCGCAGGCGGCAGCCGCTGGATCAGGCTCCTGGACACGCACAAGCCCGGCGACACCGCGCTCGGACGCTCGAAGTTCGGCGATCATATCGAGGTGCCGGGCCGTACGTTGCTGCTGTTCGTGCTGCAACCAGCGCGAACACCGCAGCGCGCCACGGCTGCAGAGCGATCATTCCACCGGGTGGTCCAGGCTGTCGAAGAGGCGGCGTTGAAGGCGGTGCGCTTCGGATTCGATTGATCGCCACGGAGCGTTTGCGCGAAGCCTCGCCCCTCATGGCCTCTCATCGGGCACAGGGGGAGCGATGCTCGCCGGATCCGGCTTCGGCAAGATGGCAAGCGACGGACGGTGGAGCTTGCCGGGTCGGCTGGCAGTGCGAAGGCTGGCACCCAGTGCGCGCAGCAGGGAGAGTTCCCGCAGCACGACAGGGCGCGCGTTGTAGTGTCTGGATTGCATGCCGTGCTAATGCCGTGACCGTGGCGGCAGTTGCAGCTGGCAGCAGATTTGTATGCCCGAAGACCCGGGCCCACGTTCCGAACCGGCGATCAGCGCCGAGCCAGCTCCACCAATCCAACCGGATCGAGTATCACGACGGCGCGCCGTGTCGATCGGATCAGGCGCTTGCCTTCAAGCACCTGTAAGCTGGTTGTCACACTCGGCCTGCGCACGCCGAGGATTTCCGCCAGCGCATCGTGCGTCATTTCGAGTCGCCGGCTCCCCAGCCGCCATGTCGCCTGCAGCAGCCAGTGCGCCAGCCGCTCGACGATCATTGCGCGGCCACTGTACGACAGCGTTTCGCCGAGGTGGCGCAACGCCTTGCCGACGTGACCCAGCAAATGACGGCGCAGCGCCGGGTCGCTGTCGCTCAGCCGGTACAAGGTGGCGGCCGGGATGCGCCAGGCGCTCCCGCTTACCTGCACCACCGTCTGGCCGGACGAGACGCTGTCGCCCAGCAGCACGCCGGGCGCGGTCATGCCGTCACGTCCGATAGTGGCGCCCTCGATGCGCGTCGCCGCCGTCGCGCCGACAAAACTCGAGAGCAGGCCTTCGATCGGGAAGTAGACGTAGCCGACAGGCGCGCCCGGAACCTCCAGCACTTCGCCCTGCTTCAGCGGGACGCGTTCGAGCGACATCGCCAATGCCGACCTTGTCGCTGTCGGCAGCAGATCAAGGATGGCGTTGGCGAAAACCTGTTCGGTCCGCGCCGGGACGACGTTGTCGGAATAGCCACAGCCGCGGACGACGCCGAGCTCCTCCGCCACCAGGTCGTTGTCTTCAGCAATCAGGATGCGTGGACGGACAACACCAATCGTCTCTGGCATTCGGCTTCCCTTCGGACCAGCAGATGAAACGGCGCTGCGGCCACGAAGTTGCCGACAAAGCCTGGGCACCTTTGGCCGCAGCCGGCATTCGGCGCGGCCAAGGGCGCCGAGGCGAGTGCCTACTCCAGGACGATCCGCGGGAAGTACATCGAGACGACCCAGTTCGGCACGTCGACGATGGAGCTGATGCGCAAGTCCGCACACACGCTGCACAGCATGTAAGCGTCGATCGGCGAGTAGCCAAAACGACGGCTCAGCAGGTCGATCATCTCGCTGACTGCCATGCGGGCCCCTTCCATCAGGTCAGGGCCGATGCCGGTGGTGACCTCATAGCCTTTCTTGTCGAAATGGCTGGTGACCGGACCGGGCGTGACGTAGCGCGGCATCCTGAGGTTGGCACCCTTCACCAGATCGAACTTCAGAGTGACATCGATCGGGCTTTCGATCGCCGTGCCGCAGACCTCGCCGTCGCCCTGCGCGGCGTGCGTGTCGCCGACCGAGAACAGGGCGCCCGCGACCTCGACCGGCAGCCAGAGCTCCGTGCCCTCGGCGATGTCGCGCACGTCCATATTGCCGCCGACGTTGCGGGGCGGGATGATGCTGTGCAGCCCGGCCGCCGCCGGCGCCACGCCGATCGTGCCGGTGAAAGGCTTCAGCGGCACGCGCCCGCCCGGCCCGTACATCGCGGGCGCCAGGCTCGCGTCATAGTGCCAGTGATGCAGCCTGGCATCGGGGAACTGGTCGGCCAGCAGGCCGAACCCCGGGATGTTGCCGGTCCAGCCCCAACCCGAGGGCTTGAACGACAGCAGCGTCACCTTGAGCGCATCGCCCGGCCGGGCGCCGTCGATGAATACCGGGCCAGTCACCGGGTTGACCCGGCCGAGATCGAGCTTCGCCAGATCGGCCGCGGTCGAAGTCTTCGAGAGCTGGCCCGACGAGGCGTCCAGCGTCTCGAACTCGACGGTCTCGCCGGGCTTGATGGAGATGCGCGGCTTGAAGGAATTGTCCCAGCCGTGGTGGACGCAATCCCGATGGATCGTGTGCTTGCCATGTCCGCTCATGAGCCGGTCCCCTTTACACAGCCACCGTGAGCGCGCCGTCGATCACCAGGTTCGTCCCGGAGATACGGCTGGCCATCGGGCTCGAGATGAAGACGACGCCGTTCGCCACCTCCTCGGCGGTGCCGAACTTGCCGGTCGGGTTGACCTTGAGCGTCGAAGCGAAGAGGTCGGGCATGTTCTTCTCGATGTTCTGCCAGATGCCGCCGTCGAAATAGGTATTGCCGGGCGACACGCAGTTGACGCGGATGCCCTTGCCGACGAGCTGGCGGCTCAAACCTTTGGCGTAGTGGATCAGCGCCGCCTTGATGGCGCCATAGGAACCGGCGGCGAAATCGACCTCGAAGCCGGAAACGCTGGAGATCAGCACGATCGAACCCGAGCTCGACTTCTCGAGGAACGGCACGGCCGCCTGCACGGCGTTGACGGTGTGCATCATGTCGACCGAAAAGGATTTCTGCCAGCTCTCGGCCGAATCGCCGACCGCGAGCGCGCTCACGTTGCAGACCAGGGCATCGAGGCCGCCCAGCGCATCCGCGCTGGCGGCGACCCAGGCCGACAGCGCCGGGCCGTCGGCGACATCGAGGGCCTGGCCGAACGCCTTGATGCCCTTGGACTTCAGCGCCGCCACGGTCGCATCGACTTCGGTTGCGTTGCGCGCGCAGATCGACACGCCGGCGCCCTCCGCGGCAAAGCCCTCGGCGATGGCGCGGCCGATGCCCTTGCTGCCGCCCGTGACGGCGACCTTCTTGCCCTTCAATCCGAGATCCATGATCCGTCTCCTCTATTCTGCCTGGATGCCGGCTTTCTCGATGATCGGCCGCCACAGGTCGATCTGCGAGGAAAGCTTGGCGCGCAGGGCCTCCGGCGTCGCCTTGTCAGGCGTAAAAAGCTCGGTCTCGATTCTCTCGAGCTGCTGGGCAACGCCCTTGTCGACCACGATCTCGCGCAGCGTCCTGCTCAGAATATCGATGATCGGCCGCGGCGTGCCGACGGGGGCGTAGAGCCCGAACCATGTGCTGATGTCGAGAGCGGGCATCCCGACCTCCGCCGCTGTCGGTACGTCGGGCAACGAGGCCATGCGCCTGGCTGCGGTCAGCACGAAGGCCTTGAGCTCGCCCGCGCGGACGGCGCCCGACGTCGTGGTCGGCAGATCGCAGATCACATCGACCTGGCCGCTGCGGATGTCGAGGAGCGCCGGACCCGCGCCCTTGTATTGCACCATGGTAAGCGGGATGCCGATCGCCTCCTGGAACAGCATGGCGCAGAGATGGGTCGCACTGCCCATGCCCGACGACGCGAAGGTGAGCTTTTCCTTGTTAGCCTTGGCATAGGCCACCAGCTCGGCGAGGGTGTTCGGCGCGAAGTCCTTGCGCGCCAGCATGACCATCGGTGCCTCGGCGAACAAGCCGATGGTCTCGAAGGACGCCAGCGGATCGAAGTTGAGCTTCTTGTAGAGCGACGGGATGGTGCTGAGGCCGACATGGTTCAGCAGCAGCGTGTAGCCGTCAGGCTTCGCTTTCGCGGCCTGGATCGAGCCGACGGCGCCGCCTGCGCCCGCCACGTTCTGAACGATCAAGGGCTGCTGCAATCGCACGCGCATGGCCTCGGCGAGCGTGCGCGCCAGGAAATCGCTGGCGCCGCCCGGAGCGTAGGGCGAGACGATGGTGATCGGCCGGCTGGGATAGACCTCCTGGGCCCGGGCGCCCGGCAGGGCCGGCAGCGCAAGAAGGACAGCGAAAACGAAAGCCGCGATGCGACGCACAATCTCCTCCGCTTCGGTTCGGCCGGGATGCTGGGCGATCCTGTGACGCTTTACCAGCACCATGGTGGGCGTAGACTTGCGCCATGCACATCGAACGGCCTCATCCCAAGATCGGCGCCCTGGTCAGCGGCGTCGACGTCCGCATGCTCGGCGACGCTGACTGGCAGACGCTCTATCGCACCTGGCTCGACAGCATCGTGATGATCGTGCGCGGCCAGACGCTGACCAAGGAAGACTTCCTGGTCTACTCGCGCCGCTTCGGCAGGCTGAAGCCCCATCGCGTGAGGAAGACGCGCGACCCGGAGCATCCCGAGCTCACCGTCATGGGCATCGGCACGCGCAAGGCCGACGGCCAGGTCAACCAGGCGATCTACAATCGCGGCGGCCACTGGCACACCGATTCGCCGTGGGACACGGAGGTCTGCAAGGGCACGCAGCTCTATGGCGTGGCCATTCCCTCGACTGGCGGCGACACGGCTTTCGCCAGCATGTACGAGGCCTACGCCACCCTGCCCGACAGCCTCAAGGAGTGCATCGCCGGACTGAAGGCGGAATACATCTACGGCGGCAAGAAGCGCGAAGGCCATGAGCTGCTCGAGCCGGAAGACCGCCAGAAGCCGCCGGCCGTCTATCCCATCGTGCGCGTGCACGAGGAGACCGGGCGCACCTCGCTCTATGCCAATCCCCACCACATCGTGCGCATCCAGGGCATGAGCGAGGCCGACAGCGATGCGCTGGTGAAAGAGCTGACGCCGTACATGGTCGACACGCCGGCGCAGTACCAGCACAAGTGGCAGAAGGGCGACATCGTGATCTGGGACAATCGCTGCGGCCTGCACAAGGCCTGCGGCGGCTATCCGATCGAAGAGCCGCGCATCCACTGGCGCACCACCATCATGCATGACGAGGCAGAACGGCGGGCCGCCGCCTAGCCATGCCGTCCCTCAGCGAGCAGACCACGATTGCGTTGCCGGCCGACGAAGTGTGGCCATTGTTGAGCGACCCCGCGCTGGTCGCCTCCTGCATTCCCGGCGCCAGCCTCTCCCCTGACCAGGGCGACGGGCTGTGGCGCGGTTCGGTGCGCGTGAAGTTCGGCCCGACGGTCGCGGTGTTCCGTGGCGAAGCCACGCTCGCCTTCGATCATGCGGCGCGCACCTGCACCATCGAGGGACGCGGCATCGACGGCCGCGGCGCCTCGCGCGCGCTGGCCACGGGCAACGTCAAGGTCACGGGCAAGGAGACGACCGAACTCGCCATCGACGGCAATTTCACCGTCTCCGGTCCGCTCGAGACCTTCGCCAATGCCGGCGGCGTGCATGTCGCGCGCGCCCTGCTGGCCGAGTTCTCGACAAATCTTGCCAAGCTGGTGGCCGAGCGGCGGCCGGCGACGGCGGCGCCCCAGGCGTCGCCGGAGCCTCCGCCGGCAACGCGACCACCGACGCCTCCCGCCGCCGAGTTGCGGGCGGGCAACCTCATGTGGCGCGCGTTCCTGTCCTGGTTGCGCGGCCTGTTCGGAAACAGGGAGACACCGAGATGAGCAAGCTGCAGGTAACCGACATGCTGGCCCGCGCCTTTGCGGCCGAGGGCGTGGACACGCTGTTCACGCTGATGGGCGACGCCAACATGTACTGGTCGGTGGCGATGTCGAAGCTGCCCGGCATGAAGGTGGTGCACGCCCGCCACGAGCACTGCGCCGTCGCCATGGCCGACGGCTATGCGCGCGCCACCGGCAAGGTCGGCGTCGCCTCGACGACCTGTGGGCCGGGCTTCACCCAGATCATGACGGCGCTCACCATCTCGGCACGCTCCAACACGCCCCTGGTGGTGTTCGCCGGTGATTCTCCGCTCACTGCCTCCTGGTATATCCAGCAGATCGACATGGCGCCCCTGGCGCTCGCCTGCGGTGCAGCCTTTGTCGGCATCAAGCATGTCGACCGCGTGCTCGACAACGTGCGTGAGGCCTTCCAGATCGCCCAGGCCGAGCGCAAGCCGGTGGTGCTCTCCGTGCCGATGGACCTGCAGAAGCAGGCGTGGCCGCACCTCACCGACTACACGCCCTCCTCCGAGCTGGTGCCCATGGCGCAGCGGCCGTTGCCCGATCCCGCCATGGTCGATCGCGTCGTCGACATGATCGCCGAGGCCGAGAAGCCGATCATCGTCGCCGGCCGCGGGGTCATCCGTTCGGGCGCGCGCCAGGCGATCGAGGCTCTGGCCGAGCAGTCGGGCGCGCTGATGGCGACCTCGCTGCTGGGCAAGGGTCTGTTCGACGGCAATCCCTATGCGCTCGACATCGCCGGTTCGTTCGCCAGCGATTTCTCGCGCGAACGCTTTGCCGAGGCCGACCTGGTGATCGGTATCGGCGCCGGTCTCGGCCACTACACGACCGAAGGCGGCTACCTCTACCCGGGCGCGCGTACGGTGCAGATCGACACCAACCCGCGCGGCCTGTGGCAAGGCCTGCGCACCGCCGACCTGCACGTTCGCGCCGACGCCAAGGCTGCGGCCGAGGCCATCTTGGCGCAGATGAAGGCGCGCGGCGTGTCGCGCACCGGCTTCCGCGAGGGCGACATGGCGAAGCAGATCGCGGGCGATTCGCCGGACTCCAAGGAATTCCAGGTTCAGCCCAACACCGTCGATCCGCGCAAGGCGATCCTCGAGCTCGACCAGGCGATCCCCAAGGACTGGGACATCGTGGTGGGCGGCGGCCACTATTTCAGCATTGCCATGACCCACATGAAGGGACGGCCGGCCGACAAATATCATGTGATCAACGAGTTCGGCGCCATCGGCTCGGGCCTGCCGGCCGCCATCGGCATCGCCGCGGCGCGCGGCGACGGCAAGGTCATGCTGATCGAGGGCGACGGCAGCCTGCTTATGCATATCCAGGAGCTGGAGACGATCCGCCGCCAAGGCATCCGCATGCTGATCTCGGTGATGAACGACGGCGGCTATGGTGCCGAGTTCCACAAGTTCCGCGCCAACGGCATCGATCCCGGCGAGGCCATGCACGGCCGCGGCGATCTTGCCGGCGTGGCGACCGGCTTCGGGCTGCGCGGCGCCGCCGTCACCGAGATGGGCCGCTTCGCACCGCTGTTCCGCGAACATCAGGCGGCCAACATCGGCTCGGTATGGGACATTCACACCGACGACCTGATCCCGTCGCGCGCCTATCGGCGCGTGCACTACGGCGAGGCGTGATCTTCCTTCCCCCGTCATCCCGACCGGAGCGAAGCGGAGTGGAGCAACTGTATTGTTGAGGCGCCGCCTCCCCACCCGTCATCCCGACCGGAGCGCGAAGCGCGGAGTGGAGGGACCTCTTCTTGTCGATGCGTCAATAAGAAGAGGTCCCTCGACTGCGCCGCCCTACGGGCGGCTCCGCTCGGGATGACGGGACGAAAATAAACTTGTCCCGATTGTATCTTTTCGCCATCGCCGTTCGTCCTCAGGGGGTGGACAGAGGGGTCGAGATCACTTAACCTTTTAGTTAAGTGTTATCCAAGCCCATCGAGGAGCAACGGATGAAACTGTTTTACGGTTGGGTCGTGGTCGCCGCCGGCGGCCTGTTGGGATGTGTGGCCATCGGCTCCGTGTTCTCGCTGGCGGTCTTCCTGCAGCCGATGGCGGACGCGACCGGATGGTCGCGCACCGGCGTGTCGGGCGCCATGACGATCGTCTTCCTGGTGATGGGCGTCGCCGCCTTCGGCTGGGGCGCGCTGACCGACCGTTTCGGACCGCTTCCCGTCGTGTTGTGCGGCGCCATCCTGCTGGGACTGGGCATCGCGCTCGCCAGCCGCGCCAGCAGCCTGCTTGAATTCCAGCTCATCTACGGCCTGCTCGTCGGCGGCGCCACCGGCGCGGTTTTCATACCGACGATGACGACGGTGACCGGCTGGTTCGAGAAACATCGCAGCCTGGCCGTGTCTCTGGTCTCCGCCGGCATGGGCATGGCGCCAATGACGGTCTCGCCGTTCGCGAGCTGGCTGATCACCAACTACGACTGGCGCACCGCCCAGCTCGTGATCGCGATAATGGCCTGGGTCCTCCTCGTGCCGACGGCCTTCCTGGTGCGCCGTGCGCCCGAGGTGATCGACGAGCGCGAGCGCGTGGCAGCCGCTCCTGGGATGACGATGGGCGTTGCCGATCCCGGCCTGACGGCGGGCCAGGCGCTGCGCTCGCCGCAGTTCTGGGTGCTGTCGCTCACCTATTTTGCCTGCTGCGCCACGCATTCCGGGCCGATCTTCCACACCGTGAGCTACGCCATCGCCTGCGGCCTGCCGGTGATGGCCGCCGTCACGATCTACAGTGTCGAGGGTTTGGCCGGACTGGGCGGCCGCGTCCTGTTCGGCCTCGCGGGCGATCGCTTCGGCGCCAAGCGCGTGCTGGTGATCGGGCTGTTTGCCCAGGCGCTCGGCGCCGGCGCCTACTTCTTCGTGCGTCAGCTCGGCGAGTTCTACGCCGTCGCGGCGGTGTTCGGCCTGATCTACGGCGGCATCATGCCGCTCTATGCCGTGATCGCGCGCGAATACTTCCCGATGCGCATCATGGGCACGGTGCTCGGCGCCTCGACGATCTTCTCCAGCCTCGGCATGGCGTTCGGACCGGCGGTGGGCGGCTGGATCTACGACACCACTGGCAGCTACGGCTGGCTCTATATTGCCTCTGCCGGCATGGGATTGGGGGCGATGCTGATCGCGCTGCTGTTCCCACCCTTCCCTTCGCAACGTCAGGTGCCGCAGCCGGCGTAGCGACTGGTCGGCCTCAGGGCGCGCCGAACATCGCCCTGAGGCGTGGCGCCACGTCGCGCGCGAAGCGCTCGAGGCTGGCATTGGTGTCGTCGGGCGTGAGCCCCGGCGGCACCGCCCAGGTGACGATGTCGGTGAGGCCGTACTCGCGGATGAAGGCCGCAAGCTCGCTCACACAGTGCTCGACATCGCCCACCACCCAGGTCTGCGGGATGCGATCGGCCTCGGCGATGCCCTGCACGCCGCCATGGCCGCCGGCTTCCTCGCGGAAGCGATTGTAGATGTCCATGCGTCGTCGCTCGGCCACACGCACCTTGCCCCAGTCGCGCTCACGATCGTCCGTCACCAGGCAGGACTTTATGATGCCGATGCGATGACCATCCGGATCGCGGCCTTCGGCCTTGAGTTGCGCCAACCAGGGATCGAGCGACTGCCGGCGCGGTCCCTGCGGCAGCAGGTTGGCGCCGACTCGTGCAGCGCGCAGCGCACCTGCCTCCGACATCGCCGCCACCCACAGCGGTGGCCCGCCGGGCTGCACATAGCCCGGCGTGATCTTCACATCGGAGAAGTCGTAGCGTTTGCCGGTGTAGCTGAACTTCTCGCCGGTGAAGGCGCGCTTCAGCACGTCGAGCCCTTCGTCGGTCAGCGACACGCGGCGCGAGAGCGGCAGGCCGAAGCCCCTGAACTCGTGCGGCGCATAGCCCATGCCCACGCCAATCTCGACGCGCCCATTGCTTATATTGTCGAGCACCGCGAGATCCTCCGCGAGGCGCAGCGGATGATTGAACGGCAACAGGCAGACGTCGCAGGAGAAGCGCACGCGTCTGGTGCGGCCGGCCATGACGGCAGCGACGGGAATCCACGACGGCAGGTAGCCGTCGTCGACGAAGTGATGTTCGGTGAACCACACCAGGTCGAGCCCGAGGCCGTCGAGCCACTCCACCTGCTCCAGGATCGCGGCATAGAGCGCCGGATTGCTCAGGCCCGATTCCGGCGGATTGCGAAAATCGTAGGCGACGCCCAGGCGCAGGGGTTTGCTCATCGGCGTTTTTTTCCCTCGTTCGTCTTGAATATGGTGCCCGCCGAGGCTACGTTCCCGGCCGCTTCAAAGCCAACAGGATGTGCAGCGATGGATCTCCAACCGACAGCAACCCAAAACCTTGCTCTCGGGGAAATCCGTCTTCATGCCTGCTTCAATCACAGTCTCCTGTCTTGCCTGGTCGACGCCTGACGGGCGGTCCGTCCTCTCCAATCTCGACCTGAGCTTCGGCCGCGAGCGTACCGGCCTCGTCGGACGCAACGGCGTCGGCAAGAGCACGCTGCTCAAGCTGATCGCCGGCGACCTGCCGCTGCAATCGGGCGACGTGTCGATCGCGGGCAGGCTCGGCGTGCTGCGCCAGACCATGCAGGCCGATGCACGCCAGACGGTGGCAGACCTGTTCGGCGCGAGCGAAGCGCTTGCCCTCCTGCGTCGCGCCGAGCTCGGCGACGCCGATGCCGACGGGCTTGCATGCGCCGACTGGACTCTCGAAGCCCGGATGGCGGCGGCGCTCGACCAGCTCGGCCTCGATGCGGCACCCGGAACGCTGCTGTCGACGCTGTCAGGAGGTCAACGCACCCGCATGGGGCTGGCGGCACTCGTCTTCGCCGAGCCTGACTTCATCCTGCTGGATGAGCCGACCAACAACCTCGACCGCGACGGCCGGCGGGCGGTCATCGAGCTCCTGACGAGCTGGCGCAGCGGCGCAATCGTCGTCAGCCACGACCGCGAATTGCTCGAGACGCTGGACGCGATCGTCGAGCTCACCGGGCTTGGCGCCACGCGGTACGGCGGCAATTTCAGTCACTATCGCGAACGCAAGGCGCTCGAGCTGGCAGCGGCGGAGCACGATCTCGCCGACGCCGAACGGCGCGTAGCCGACATCGCCGAGCGCGCGCAGGCGACAGCCGAACGAAAGGCCCGCAAGGATCGCGCCGGACAAAAGAAGCGTGCCCGCGGCGACATTCCGCGCATCCAGCTCAACGCGCTGCGCAATCGCAGCGAGGCCACCGGGGGAAAGAGCGCGCGCCTGGTCGAGCGCCGGCGCCAGCAGGCCCTCGACGATGCCGAGAAGGCGCGCCGGCGCATCGAGGTGCTGCAACGCCTGACCGTCGCTGCTCCTCCGACAGGGCTGCCGTTGACGAAGTCCGTGCTCAGGATCGACGCAGCAAGCGCTGGCTACGACCGTCGGCCGGTGATCCGCAATCTCACCTTTGCCATCACGGGACCTGAACGTATCGCCGTCACCGGCGCTAACGGCACGGGCAAGACGACGTTGCTCGCCCTGATCGCCGGCCGGCTGGTGCCGTGGGCCGGAACGGTGCGCCTGATGACCGACTTCGCCGTGCTCGATCAGCAGGTGAGTCTGCTCGAACCCAGGGCGTCGATTCGCGACAACTTCCGCCGCCTCAATCCCGACGCCGACGAGAATACCTGTCGCGCCAGCCTGGCCCGCTTCAAGTTCCGGGCCGACGCCGCACTCCAGATCGTCGCAAGCCTCAGCGGCGGAGAAA
>CADECW010000055.1:45960-47231 GCA_902825855.1 uncultured Rhodospirillales bacterium
CTTCAAGCGCGCCATTGCGCCGTGCCGGGCGTCGCCACTCGCACGCGATAGAGCGACGTCGAAGCCGTTATGTAGAGGCTGCGGAGATCGTTGTCGCCGAAGCAGAAATTGGCCGCCGTCTCTGGGGTGCGGATGACGCCAAGACAGGCGGCGTCGGGGGCGAAGACGTGGATGCCGCCGGGGCCACAGCAATAGATGTTGCCGGCACTGTCGATCTTCATGCCGTCCGGTGCTCCCTTTCCGGAGCCCGTGGTCTCTGCCCAGACGCGACCATCGGCGAGCCCGCCGTCAGCAGTGACGTCGAAACGGCGGATGTGCCTGCGTTCGGTGTCGTTGACGAACAGGTGCCGCTCGTCGAGCGAGAAGCAGAGGCCGTTGGGCTGGCCGAAGTCGCCGGCCAGCAGCACCGGCGTTCGCGCATCGGCGCCGACTCGCCAGACGCCGCGGAAGTCGAGCTGCAGCGGTCGCGGATTGCCGTAGTATTCCAGACGGCCATAGGTCGGATCGCTGAAGTAGATGGCGCCGCCGGAGCTCGTCACGACATCATTGGGGCTGTTCAGCTCCTTGCCCTTGTGGTGGCTGGCAAGAACGACACTCGCGCCGCTGCTCTCGGTGCGGGTCAGAGTGCTGGTCGCGTGCTGGCACACGATCAGGCGGCCCTGGCGATCCCAGGTGAGCCCGTTGGACTGGGCGCATGGCTTGCGGAAGGTCGCAATGCCCTCGGCAGCCGTCCACTTGCGTATATGGTCACCCGGCATGTCACTGAACAGCAGGTATCCGTCGCGGGCATGCCAGAGCGGCCCTTCGGTGAACAGGAAGCCCCCTGCCAGCTTCTCCATCGTCACCGACTTGCCGACGACGGAGGAAAACCTCTGATCCCGAACCTCGACGGAGTCGTTCATGTTCATCTCGTATGCATTTCGATGGGAGGTTCTAGCCCGATCCGCGAGGCCAAACCGAATCAAAATGGGGATTGAAGCCGTCTGGCGACGTTCTCGGGCGACGATGTCAGGCTCCCGTAAGCCACGGCGAATAGGGTTATTTCGGGAGGCCCGCGGCGTCACTTCACTTGGTGTGAAGGACGGACCGACGTCGCGTATGTGGTGAACAAATGGACCTGCTGAACAATCTGGCGCTCGGCCTGAGCGTGGCTATTTCCTTTCAGAATCTTCTCTACGCGCTGCTGGGCTGCATGGTGGGGACCTTGATCGGCGTCCTGCCGGGCATCGGCCCGGTGGCCACCATCGCCATGCTGCTGCCGATCACCTTCC
>CADECW010000056.1:0-6337 GCA_902825855.1 uncultured Rhodospirillales bacterium
ACGCCGAGCAGGCCGTCGCGCTCTGGAACCAGGCGGCGGCGCGTGAAGGTTGGCCCGAGGTGATGTTCCTGAATGGCCCGCGGCGCATTGCGCTGATGGCCCGGCTCGACGAGTGCGGCGGCCTCGATGGCTGGCGTGCTGCGCTCGAGTCTGCGGCGCGCGCCGAGTTCCTGAGGAGGCGAGACGGCCCGTTTCACCGCTGGTTCACCTTCGACTGGTTGCTGCAGCCCGAGAAATTCACTCGCCTCATGGAGGGACGATATGCCGAACGCCATCGCCGCGACGACGCCACCCAGGGAGCCGGCGGCCTCAGCGAGACGCTTGCCGCGCTCGGTCGAGCGTGTGCTGGCGGATAGCCTGTTGCCCGACCATCCGGACGTGCCGTGGACACCGCCGGCGACGCTGCCTGCCGCGGCCGAGCTCAGGCTGGCGCTGGAGATCCTCGACGGCCAGGACCGGACCAGCGAGCGCCATGCCGGCTTCTGCCTGGCCAAGCTGGTGATGGCGTTCGAGCCCAACACCAGGCTCAAGGCCGAGGAGACGCGGCTGCGCCTCGCGGTGTGGCTGGAGGCCAACGGCGATCTCGGCGACGAACTGTGGTCGACCGCCACGCTCGCCGCCATCCGCGGCTCGCAGTGGATGCCGAAGCCCGCCGAGTTCCGCAAGCTTGTGCAGGCGAGGTTCGAGGAGCGCCAGCGCCGCAAGAAGCGCTGCCGGGCCATGCTCGACGCACTGGCCGGCAAGGCGCCGAAGCGGTTCGAGCCCGAACCCGTGCCGGTGCGCGTGCGCACCTTGCGCGACGCCTTCCGGCGCATCGGCAAGGTCGCCAAGGCGGCGTGCTACGAGCGCGAGCTGGCGGAGCTCGAACAGCGCGCGCCGGAACCGTGGGCGGTCGAAGAGCCGGCCGGCACGGGCACGCCATGAAAAAATGGAACTCGTCCTGGGATTCCCGCTGCAGCGACATCCTGCGGCGCATGGCGAGCGGCCATCACGACTGTGAGATTGCCGCTTCGATCCAAGCCGAGACCGGCAAGCGGTTCGTGCCGCGCACGGTGGCGGGCTATCGACGGGCGAGCAATCTGCCGCCTTGCCGGCGAAACGACTGGTCGGCGCCGTTGAAGAGCGGCGCCCTGCCGGCCGTAGCGACCGCCGGAGGGAGCGCCGCTACGCCGGCCTCGCCGAAGCTCGCGAAAGCGAAAGCCCAGTGAGCTCGCAGCGCGAGTTGTCAGCGCGAGCCGTCAGCCCCGCTTCTCCGAAAACAGCTGCACGCTTACTGGAAGGTGGTCAGCCCGCGCGCCTGCATGACGTACTTCCTGGCGCGGAACTCGGTATCCTGCCGGATCGACAGAGTCACCTTGCTGTCGCCGTCTGTGTTGGCGGCAGCGATCAGGCGCTCGGTTTCCTTCTCGCAGGCGAGCGCGGCGGCGTGGGCCAGCGTCGCCGGGTCGATGCCGTTCGTGCCGTCGGCGCTGGCCTGCTGCTTCAGGCAGTTGTCGCGCGCTTCGTAGCTCTTGTTGATCTCGACCTTGCGGCCGAGGTTCTCGGGTCGGACGAAGCTTCCTTCACACGCAGTGACGAACAGCACAAGCAACACGAACATACGACGCATCGGGCGACATCTCCCACGGATGAAGGGGAATTGGTCTCTACCAACATTCCGGCAATGGCAAGGCGGTATGACGCGTTTTCGCCGCTTTGGCTGTGACTTTCGTCACTTGCGCCCGATGTCGCGATGCCCGATGGCGCGATGGTAGTCGGCGAGGACCGCGCTGCCGTCCGCACCGACGGATCGGGCCCAGGCTTGAATGTCCGGTTGCGCCGCTTCGCGAATGGCTGCCAGAAGGTCGGCGGGAGGTTGGGCGACGACCCTTACTCCCAGAGCAGCGATCTCCTGTTGCCGGCGAAGCAACTGATCGGACATGAGCTTCCACATCGCAAGCTCGGTGTCGCGGCCGGCCCCGCGGAGAATCCGTTGCTCCGCTTCCGGCAGCGAGCTGAACACGTCGTGCCTCGCGGCCAGGAAGGTTACGTGCGTCGCGAAGAATATCTCGGTGAAGTAGGCGAACTCCTGGGCGAGCTTCAGGATGTGTCCCGAATAGCTGCTCGCCAGTACCACTTCGGCGCCGGCCAGGGAGGCGGACTGTGCGGCGCCCAGCCTGGCAAAAGGTCTCCCCCACCCCGACTCGGTGTGGGAGGCGCCCGGCGATGCGGCCACTGCGACGGCGATACCCTTGAGGTCGGCAACCGAGCGAATGGGAAAGTTGCTCCACAACGCCCCTGGAAGCCAAGGTTGGGTGGCCAGCAGCACCTGGCCATGGCGGGCAAGGGCGGCGCTGCAATACGGTCGCGCGACCCGATGGAGGGTTGCGGTTTCTTCGAACGTCGCCGCGAGCATCGGCAGCATCGCGAGGTTCAGGAGTGGTTCGGCCTTGGCAGCGCACGGGGCGCAATAGGCCATGAGCGCGCTGACCCCGACGGTCGCCTCGTCGAGAGGCATCAAGATCTCCCACTCGATGGAAACCTGGATCGCGCCCGACGAGTCCCGGGCAATCCTGTCGGCGAGGAACTGCGCTCCTTTCGCCTGGTACGTTTCAGGCGCATAGAAGCAGGTCAGGTTCAACTGCCTCGGCTGGGCGTGGCTGTGCGCGCCGAGGAACCCTGCCGGAAGTGCACCGAGGAGAGCGAGAAATCTTCGCCGCCTCTTCGAGATGCTGCGGTTCATGCTGCAATCTCCCCCACAACTCGAGCATCGCCGTCGTCAGTGTGGTCACAACCAGGAGATGCTTTCCAGAGCGGCCCGGCCGATCGTGCGAGTCGGCCGCCCCTTGTGCAGGCCTCCGGGATGGTTGAACGGATGCCCGGCCGCCCGTAGCCTTGGTCCGCACGAGGACGGGGGCGACGATGCATCGGCTCACGACCACGCTTCTGGCGACAACGCTTCTGGCGATCCTGCTGGTGATCTCGGCGCCGTTCGCGACGGCGCAGCAGGCGACTTACCCTTGGCCGACCCGCGGCTGGGCCGTGTCCTCGCCCGAGGAGCAGGGCATGAGCTCCCAGCGGCTCGCTCGCCTGGTCGAGTTCGGCACACTCAACGACATGGACAGCGTGCTGGTGACGCGCCATGGCCGGATCGTGCTCGAGGCGACCTATGCGCCGTTCCGCGCCGGGCTCAGGCACCACGTCTATTCGGTGACCAAGTCGGTCACCAGCACACTGGTCGGCATGGCGCTGGGCGACGGCCTGCTCGACAGCACCGAACGGCGGGTCGTCGACCTCTTCGCCGACCGCACCATCGCCGGCCTCGACGAGGCCAAGAGGGCGATCACGGTGCGGCAGCTGCTCGACATGACATCGGGCCTCGCCTGGCACGAGGGGCTGAGCGCCGCCCTCGACTCCATCCTCCCCATGGTGCGCACGCGCGACTGGCCGCAATTCATCCTCGACCAGCCCATGGCCGAGGCGCCCGGGACGCGCTTCTACTACAACAGCGGCAACAGCCACCTGCTGTCGGCCATCGTCGGCAAGCTCACCGGCAGGAGCGCCGTCGACTATGCGCGGGAGCGGCTGTTCGGGCCGCTCGGCATCGACGACGTGCTGTGGCAGGCCGACCCGCAGGGCATCTCGACCGGCGGCTGGGGTCTCTACCTGCAGCCGCGCGACATGGCGAAGATAGGCTATCTCTGGCTGCGCGGCGGCCAGTGGGACGGCAGGCAGGTCCTGCCGGCGGCCTGGATCGAGGGCGTGCGCCAGGCCGACATCGACATGCGCGAGAGCTGGACGGGCGACCTGCGCTACGGTCGCCAGTTCTGGGCGATGCCGACGCGCGACGCCTTCATGGCGGTCGGCCTCCACGGCCAGTTCATCGTCGTGATGCCCAGGCTCGACATCGTGGCGGTGGCGACCGGCTCGCAGCGCTTCGTCGGTCCGGACGGCAACGTGGTCAGCACGCCACGCATCCGCCCGCAGACGCTGGTGGGATACCTCGCCGCCGCGGCGGTTTCCGACTCGGCCATCCCTGCCGATCAGTCGGCCACGGCCGAGCTCGCCGAACGGGTGAAGGCGGCGGCGCTCGAGCGGCCGTCTGCGGCTGGCGCCGGTGCGGGAGCGAGCGGGCCGCCGGCGTTGGCCCGGACCGTGTCGGGCAAGACCTGGCGGTTCGCCACCAACGATTCGCAGCGCCTCAAGTCGGTCACCTTGAAGCTCGACGATCCGCAGCCGTCCTACGAGTTCGAGCTCGACGGCGGTCCGCCGAATGCGGCGGTCGGGCGATTCGGTGGCCCGATCGGCTTCGACGGCCGCTTCGCCGTGGGCGGACGCATGCCCTACGGGCCGAGCGCCGCGCGCGGCGCCTGGTCCGCCGACGGCAAGAGCTTCGTGCTCGAGAGCCAGACGCTCGGCAATGACGACGTGGCACGGGTGACGCACGTGTTCGGCGACAAGACCATCGAGCTCAGCATCGAGTGGGCGAACGGGTTCAAGACGACGCTGCAGGGACGGGCGGAGGATTGAAGTGAAACTTGCGCAGGTGGCGCTACAAAGTGGTGACCAAGGCCGCGCGGCCCGAAGATAAGGACAATGGATCGCCAGTGTCTTGGGACCCGCGAGAAAACCCTCAGGTTGCCGGGCATCAACGGCTCCTGTTCCTTGTGGGGACCCACATTCAGGCCATGCTGTCGATGACTTCGGTGAAAACCACCTGAAGTGGCACGATCTGTGGACGCCTTCCCGCGCACAGTGGTGTAGATAACGACGGGCATGCCCAATCTCCATATCGTGGCCGAGCCGCCGATGACGCAGAGGCTCGTTCAGTCGGGCGCCTTCGCCGAGGATCCGCTGGTCGTCGTCGATGTCGGCGCGCGCGGCGGCGTCGAATGGTTCTGGAAGGTGTTCGGCGACGGCGTGCGCGTCGTCGCCTTCGAACCCGATCCCGAGGAATGCGCCCGCCTGCAGGCTGCCGGTGAGAAGAACGTCACCTACCTGCCGCTGGCGCTCGCTGCCGGACGAGGCACGCGCACACTGCATGTCGGGCAATACCCGGCCACCAGTTCGTTCTACCCCAACGATCCGGCCTGGTGCGGCCGCTTCGACGTCGGCGACGTCCTGCGGGTCCAGTCGGAGATCGAGCTGGCAACCACCAGCCTTCGCGATGCGCTCGCCGGCAAGCGCGCCGACTTCCTGAAGCTCGATGTCGAGGGCGCCGAGCTCGATGTGCTGCGCGGCGCAGATCTCCAGCCTGTGCTGGGGCTGGTGACGGAGGTGCGCTTCACCGAGAAGATGTCGGGCTGTCCCGCCTTCGCCGACCTCGACAACTTCTGCCGCGCGGCGGGCTTCGATCTCTACGACCTCGATCTCTACCGCTACAGCCGGCGCGCGCTGCCGTATCCCTATCTTTACGACTACCACGACGACGCAGGCCGGCCGGGGCCCGGGCCGACGGTGCAGGGCCAGCCGCTGGTCGGCGATGCACTCTACTTGCGCGATGGCCTCACGGCCGGGCAGCCGGTGAAGCTCGCCTGCCTGTTCGAAGTCTTCGGCCTCAGCGACTGTGCGGCCGAGACGCTGAAAGCCCATCGCGCCGTCTTTGCGCAATGGGCTGATCCCGATTTGCTGCTCGATCTGCTGGTGCCGCCGGTGAAGGACGAGAGGCTCTCCTACGCCGACTACACGGCCCGGTATGCCGCCGGCGACCGGCTGTTCCGCCCGACCTCGGGAAGACGCACTCCCGATCCCATCGTCAGCCACTATGACGGCGTCTTCACGCCGTCCTGGTCGCCGCCGCCGCCACCCCCGACGGGCCTTTGCGAAAGGCTGCGGCGGTGGCTGACCGGCAAGATGGACTAGGTGTGCTGTGGAAGGTGAGCGGGGCAACGCTTGGAGACGAGCGGGCAATTTTCCCTTTGAAATCAAGCACTAGACTAGCCTGAAATCTGCTACCAACTGATCAGACAAGATAGAACCGGTCTATGAAATGAGAAAAAAGGAACTCACACGGCGCGCAAGACAAAGGCTCGATGAGCGGCTTTCGGGTTTGAAGCCGGAGGAGCGCTTCGCACCACCGCCCAAGGGGTGGATACGGGCGATCCGCGATGCGCTCGGCATGAGCGGCGTGCAACTGGCTGCCCGCATGAAGGTCCGACCACAGACCATCGATGCGCTGGAGAAGTCCGAGGCTTCGGGCTCGGTCCAGCTCAGCACCCTGCGCCGTGCCGCTCAGGCGCTAGACTGCACACTGATATATGCTCTCGTGCCCAACAGCTCCCTGGAGCAAGCTGTAAAGACACGCGCGCGCAGGATCGCGCTGCGCGATCTTGCGCGCGTTGCCCACACCATGAAGCTG
>CADECW010000056.1:6437-46750 GCA_902825855.1 uncultured Rhodospirillales bacterium
TGATGATTGAAGTTGAAGTTGGAGCGGTCGATCTTGGGTTTGTCGAGGCCGACCCAGTACCAGCAGCCGACGACGAGGAAGAAGAACGAGCCGAGGACGACGCCCGCGATCACGCGCTGCTTGAGCTTGAGGGAGCGCTTGCCGTTCGTGTGTTCCGCATTGAGCGCGTGTTCGCCCTGCGACCGGGCTTGATCGCGTTGATTGTCCCGATTTTCGAGCCGGTCGTCCTTCATTCGATTCCTCCTCATGCCGGCCGGACGACCCGCCGCCGAAGCAGTCCAGCTCGCCGTCCTCCGGAAGACAGGTGAGGAGCCGAACGCGGACAGGCACAGTCGCGCCGGCGCTTTCGGGTGGCCGCGCCGTCGTTCCCCAGTCTCGGGACAACTTGCGCGCCACAGGCTTGCTCCGCATTGACTTCGCCCGTCAGATTCTTGACCCTTGCCGTCACGCGGCACGGCCATTCGCGGAAAACGGCAGATGCGGGTTCAGATGATCGAGGCCCGGTGGGCCACCTACATCGCGGACGACCTGCGACGCGCCGGGCACGCGCTCGATGGTCCGCTGAAGGACGTCGGATTGTCGCGCACCGACCTCGCCAACTCCGAAACCAGCATTCCCTATGCCGCCTTCATGGCGCTGATCGAGCGGGCGGCGCAGTTGCTGGCAGAGCCCGCCTATGGCCTGAAGCTCGGCGCCGCGCACGACGTTCGCGACAACGGCCTGCTGGGTTTCATTGCGCTGAACTCGCCGACCCTCGGCGACGCGCTGGTCAACGTGAAGCGCTATCTCGGCGTCGCCAACGAGGGCACGCTCGCAGTTCTCGAATCGGCCGGGCCGGTCAGTGCGCTGCGCTTCCGCGACGCCGATCCCTCGCTGCGCAGGCTGCGGCACAATTCCGAGCGGGTGTCGGCGCAGTTCGTGAAGGGCGCGCGGGAACTGACGCAGGCGAAGGCGACCCCGGTGCGCGTCGAGTTCATTCACAGCCGGCCCAACGAGCGTATCGACTACGAAGCCATCCTGGGCTGTCCCATCCGCTTCCAGGCCGAATGGGATGCGATCCTGTTTTCGGAGGAGACCCTGCGGCTGCCGGTGCTGGGCGCCGACAACCGGCTGCTGGCCACGCTGGAGGCCGCCTGCCGCAGGATCATCGGCCCCCGGCCGCCCGATCGCGACATCGTCCATGATGTCCGCGAATACGTCGTGCATCGGCTGGCCAAGGGCGCCACTCCCTTCGAGGACGTGGCGCGCTATTTCGGGATGAGCAGCAAGACGCTCGAGCGCCGGCTCGGCGAGCGCGACACCAGCTATCGCGACCTCGTCGACGGGGTGCGCTGCGACCTCGCCAAGCACTACCTGGCCGACACGAACATGCGCCTGCCGCAGATCGCCTACCTGCTGGGCTACTCCGAGCCCGGGCCGCTGGTGAGGGCGTTCAGGCGATGGACCGCCATCACGCCCATGCAGTATCGCCAGCAGCATCGATGATGCCGTGACGGTAGTGGGTCAGTTCGAATCGGGTATGGATCTTGTCGCGAAAGGAGATGGCCGTGCGGGCGCGGTGGAAAAAGACGAAATGACTGGAGCATGATGGGTCCAGCTGGAATCAGCTGGACCCATCATGCCTCCTGCAACACGCATCTCCGGTGCGCGCTAGACCTGTTCTATGGGCATCGAGGCGAGCAGGCGCCACTTGTCGCCGTATTGGAAAAGCTCAAACGACAACAATGTCGGACCGTCAACCTTGAGTGGCATTGGGGGAAGGGCGACGGTCCCATCTCCAGTCCTCGAAATGTTCATGGAACCTGTACCCTTGGCAAGTTCCTTGGCGCCGTCCAACGCACGCACTTCAAATTCGAGATCGCCCAGTTTGTTGGCGCGGAAAGACGCCAGCAGTTGGATCTCCATGGCGACCGGAAAGGTCTTCACCTGGATGCTTCCGTGATACACGCCGATAACCAAAAGCTTCCCATTGTCCTCCCGCCGCACCTGGTCGCAGATCAATGCGTTCTTTATCGTAAGGCGAGGAGATGCAGAGGCCATAGTCGTTCACTTAGTGCCAAGTGCTGATCGACATGCTCGGCACGGCCTTGATTTGCGTCGCGCGGGCAAGCGGGCTGCCGTTGTCGTTTACGGGACTTCCATCGGAATTTTTGGACTGCATGGAGATTGATGGGGTCGAAGTGGCGCTCCTGCCCAGACTTTTGAATCCCAGATCAAGCTCTGCCGCAGCAACTCCGAGAAGCAGCCGACTGATTGTTTCAAGCGTCCAGTTCCCCGGAGACGCCAAATATCGCGAAATTTGAGCAGGATCCTTGTGAATGCGATAGGCCAGGTCGGCACGGGTCATCTCGCCGTTGGCCTCTTTGCGAAGAAACTCACTGACTATCAGGTTGTAGATTCGGTCCTGAAGGCGCGCCTCGAAATATGCCAGGGTGCCGACCGGGATCCTCTCATAGTTGACGATTTCATGCAGGAATGCCGTTGCTGATGTAGTCATTTACGGTGTTTCCTTCATAAGGATCATAGGGCGACGCCACTTGCCTCCACCTGGTCAAACAAATCTGACGCTCCATCTTCCATTCGTCTGCATCGTCGTTCGGCGGAGTGACTGATGGAAGCAGATCTCTGCGTTCCCAGTTGGTGGCCACAAACAAATCCCTGTCGGCAAAGCACCCGAACACTCGGACGCCAGGATATGGTTCTCGAACACGGAAATCGAACACTCGCTCTTGCGGCGGATACAATATTGCAACGGCAGCATCCGCTCGCTTCCGAAACGGCTGCAACGCAAGGCTGACGACTTGTCCTTCCACAAAACGATCCAGTTCCCGTCGAAGAAACGAACACGCCACTCGATCGTCGTCGTCTCGCCAGGGTCCGCTGATCGCCTGCATCACATCTCGGTACACATACAATTCGCGCACTACAGGGCCGCCCAGGAGTGGTTGCAGGTGGGTAAGCAGACCGGCCGATCCAGCGTGAGATTGCAGACTCGAACGAATTGACATTTATGTCAAGCGATTGTTTTTCTATACGGTAACTCTCCTTTAGATAGAATTTGGGGTCCGACGCAAGCCTGGTCGCGAAAAGTGGCACCTCGACAGGGCAGGGCGCTTTGCTCTCATGACCCGCCCGAACGAGGACCGTCGTCATGCCGATGATTCTCCAGGACGTGAGCTGGGGCGGGCAGATGCGGGTGATGGAGACCTACGACAAGCAGAACGGCTGCGACCTGGTCTGCTTCGGCGAGGTGGTTGCGCGCGATCCCTTCCTGCTGATGGGCCGCATGCCCAAGCCCGATTTCGCCCTGGCAGCCGGACGATTGCAAGACCTTCCCTTGAGATGTGTCTCTTTCCCGACAAGGTGACGACCGCAGCGGGTGCAACGATCGTGCGGCCGGCACGGTATGACCCGCCGCAGGGTTGGAGCGCACCTCGACTGAAGCCTGTTACCGCGACCACGCCGGGCGATACTTGAAAGTTCGATCAGGGGTATGACGCATGTGTCGAGGGGTATGACGCATGTATCGTTGACTCCTGCATGTAGCTCTCCGTTTATATCCTCGGGTGAACACGACACCCGCTTCCCCCAAGACCACCCGCGCCAGGCGCGCCATCCCACCTTCGTCCTACCGGGACGAGTTCGCCGAGCAGGCGCGCAAGCTCTGCCTGCTGCTCGGCGCCGACGACCACGAGCTGGCGCGCTTCTTCGACGTGCCGCCGACCACGCTGCGGGAGTGGCTGGCCTCGGTCGCTGAATTTGCCGCCGCCGTCCGCACCGGCCGCACGCTGGCCGACGCCGACGTCGCCGACCGGCTGTGGCGTCGCGCCATCGGCTACAGCCACGGCGCCGTGCGCATCTTCAGCCACCAGGGCAAGGCGCTCGAGGTTGCCTACACCGAGCACTATCCGCCGGACACCACCGCCTGCCTGTTCTGGCTGAAGAGCCGCCAGCCCGATCGCTGGCGCGAAGGCAGCGAGCGTGACGATCACGCAGCGGCGCAGCTGCTCGCCTCACTCGATGCAGCCGGAGAAAGGGCGAAGAATGCTCGCCGCGGCTGATTTCCGTAAGCGCCTGCACGGCGAGATCGGCGCGCTGCGCTTCGATCCCCTGGGCTACGTCATGTACGCCTTCCCGTGGGGCGCGCCGGGCACGGCTCTCGCCCAGGAGGAAGGACCCGAGCCGTGGCAGCGCGACATCCTCGAGCAGCTGGGCGAGGGCCTGATCGACAGCGAGGAGGCGGTTCGTGCCGCCGTCGCTTCCGGTCACGGCGTCGGCAAGTCGGCGCTGGTCGCGTGGATCGTGCTGTGGGCGCTGTCGACGGTGCGCGACACGCGCGGCATCGTCACCGCCAACACCGAGGGACAGCTCCGCACCAAGACCTGGCCCGAGCTTGCCAAGTGGTACGGACTCTGCATCAACCGCAGCTGGTTCTCCTATTCGGCGACGGCGCTCGCTTCGACCCTGCCCGGTCACGAGAAGACCTGGCGCGTCGACGCGATCACGTGGTCGGAGAACAACATCGAGGCGATCGCCGGCCTGCACAACAAGGGCCGCCGCGCCTTCGCCGTGTTCGACGAGGCCTCGTCGATCCCCGACGGCATCTGGGAGACCATCGAAGGCGCCCTGACCGACGCCAGGACGGAACTGTTCTGGTGCGTGTTCGGCAATCCGACGCGCAACGCCGGGCGTTTCCGCGAGTGCTTCACCGGCGGCCGCTTCGCCCATCGCTGGCAGCCGGTCCAGGTCGACTCGCGATCGGTGTCGATGACCAACAAGGCGCAGATCGCCGAGTGGGTGAAGGACTACGGCGAGGACTCCGACTTCATCCGGGTGCGCGTGCGTGGCGTCTTTCCGCGGGCCGGCGACCTGCAGTTCATCGATGGCGAGCGCGTCGACGCCGCCATCGCCCGCGAGCTGCCGGACGCCGTGAACGTGCCCTTGGTCATGGGCGTGGACATCGCCCGCCAAGGCAGCGACCAGACGGTCATCCGCTTCCGCCAGGGCCTCGATGCCCGCTCGATCCCGGCGGTGAAGTTCCGCGTTCCCGACCTGATGCAGGTCGCGAGCCGCGTGCTCGAGCAGGTCGAGCGGCACGGGCCGACTGCGGTCTTCGTCGACGCGACGGGCATCGGCTGGGGAGTCTTCGATCGCCTGAACCAGCTCGGCTGCGAAGGTCTGGTCGCCGTCGATTTCGGCGGCAAGGCGGATCGCAGCGACGGCGGCGCGACCGGCGACGCCAAGGCGCTTTACGCCAACAAGCGATCGGAGATGTGGGGCTTCCTCAAGGACTGGTGCAGGCTGGGATGCTTGCCCGACGACCGCGAGCTGGCCGCCGACCTCACCAACGTCCAGTACGGCTACGACGCCGCCAATGCGCTCCAGCTCGAGCGCAAACAGGACATGCGCCGCCGCGGGCTCGCTTCGCCCGACGACGGCGACGCGCTCGCGCTCACCTTCGCCTATCCCGTGACCCGGCGGTCGGAGATCGACGTGCGACGCCTCGAAGAACTGATCGACGGCCTCAGGCGGAGGATCGTCTGATGCCGCTCGCCGACGACGAATTGATCGCGCTGCTGCGCCAGGAGGAGGAAGCCGCATCCGGCTTCCAGGACGCAGCCTTGAGCGCGATCCGCGAGGAGGCGCTCGCCTACTACGATCGCCAGCCGTACGGCGACGAGCAGGAGGGCGCCTCCTCGATCGTGACTTCCGAGTTCGCCGACGTGGTCGAGTCGCTGATGCCGGGCCTGATGCGCGTGTTCACCGGGTCCGACGACCTCGCCAAGTTCGTGCCGACGGCGCCGGGCCAGGAGAAGTGGGCAAAGGAGGCGAGCGAATACGTGCCGCACGTCCTGATGCGCCAGAACGACGGCTTCCGCATCATCTCCGCGCTGCTCAAGGACGCCCTGATGTACCGCCTGAGCGGCGTCACCGTAGACCTCGAGGACGTCGAGGACAGGCGAAGCGTGCCGGTGCGGAACCTGACGCAGGACGCCGTCGACCTGATCGTGGCCGAGGCCGAGGCACAAGGCGCCGAGCTCGCCATGGAGCTGGTGCCCGATCGGCCCGACGCGCCACAGCCGGCGATCGATGGCGTCGCTGCCGAAATGTCGGCGCCGCCGCCCGGTCAGACTTTCAGCGGCATCGTCACCGTCACGCACAAGCGCAAGCGCGTGGTGGTCGACAGCATCGCACCGGAAGACATCCGTTTCAGCCCGGCCGCACGCGACGAGGACAAGGCGTCGTTCCTGGGCTTCATCAAGCGCGTCACCTCGTCCGACCTGGTCAAGCTCGGCCTGACACAAGAAGAGATCGATGATCTCAATACCGACAACGACCTGTCGGACGAGGCGGCGCAGCGCAACGAGGGCGTCCTCGAGGACGCCGAACGGTCAGGCCCCCTTGCCGGCGGGCAGGGCGACAGCGAGCGATCCCTGTCGCTGGTCGTGGCCTACATCCGCGCCGACGATGATGGCGACGGCATCTCGGAGCTGCTGCGCGTCGTCTATGCCCATGGCGGCGGCACGGCAGGCCGCATCGTCGAGCGGCTCGCCTGGTCCGGCCCGGCCTCGATCGCGCTCGCCACGCCCATCCTGATGCCGCACACCATCGTCGGTCGTTCCCTGTTCGACCAGACGCAGGACCTCCAGCAACTCGGCTCGGTCCTGACGCGCGGCCTGCTCGACAACCTCTACATCGTCAACCGGCCGCGGCCGGTGATCTCCGATCAGGTCAATCTCGACAGCCTCATCGACTGGGTCCCCGGCTCGCCGATCCGGCTCAAGCCCGGTGCGCGTCCCGGCGACAACCACGTCGCCTGGCTGCAGGTGCCCAACGTCAGCGGCGCCGTGCTGTCGGCGCTGGAGCACCTTTCGACGGTGCGCGAGAACCGCACCGGCGTCAGCCGATACAACCAGGGCATGGATGCCGAGAGCCTGAACAAGACCCTGGGCGGGCTCGATCGGATCATGTCGGCGGCGAGCCAGCGCCAGGACCTCATTGCGCGAACCTTTGCCGAGACCGCGATCAAGCGCCTCTATCGCCTGATCTATCGCGCCGTCAAACGGGCGGCGACCGGGCCGCTTGCCTACTGGCCGCGCCTGGGCGGCGCCTTCACCAACTGCGATCCCAGCCAATGGCCCGACGACATGGAACTGTCGGTCGACGTCGCCGGCATCGGCAACCGTGAGCAGGCGATCGGCCATCTCGCGCTGGTCGGCAGCATGCAGGAAAAGCTGGTCGTCCTGCAGGGCGGCAAGGCGGAAGGTCCGTTCGTCACGGCAGAGAACATCGCCAACGCGGCGCAGAAGCTCACGGAGATCCTGGGCTACAAGGCGCGGGGCCTGTTCTTCCGGTCGGCCGACGAGGTGGTGAACGACGCCGCGCCGACACCGCCGCCGGCACAGCCGGCGCCGAGCCCCGAGCTGCTCGCCGCCCAAGCGCAGATCGAGATCCTGCGCGAGGCGGCGGCGGCCGACCTGCAGATCAAGCGTGAGAAGGCCGAGGCCGACATCGCCATCGCCCGGTTCAAGGCGCGGCAATGGGCGGACATCGAGCGCTTCAAGGCCGGCCTGAAGGCGGGCCTCCAGGCCGAGGTCGATAACCAAGGGATTCCATCATGACCAACGGAGACGAGCAGAAATACCGAAGGGCGCGCGAGGTGCTGGCCGATGCCGGCTGGCTGTTCGACGACTTCGTCAACAAGGAGATGCGCCGGGTGCTGACCAGCGATCCCGACGACATGACGACACGCGAGATCGCCTACAACCGCGCCCGCGTCGCCACCGAGGTGAAGGCGGCACTGACCAGCCTGGTCGACGAGTACGAGGCCAACATCCAGCTGAAAGAGCGTCGTGAACAACTGAAGGAGAGCCTGTATGGCCGCCGAAACTAGGACCGTGCCCGAAGCGACGCCCCAAGCCATGCCGGAATCCGTCGACGTCGCCGGCGCCGCGGCGCTGCTGGACGATGCCGGCCTGCCCGAGGAAGCCGAAGGCAGGGCCGAACAGGCTCCGGACATCGAACGGGACGAGCCAGCCGACGAGCCAGCCGACGAGCCAGTTGATGGACCAGGGGATGAGCCAGCGGAAGAACCTGAGTCCGACGGCCAGGCAAAGGCCGATCCGGCGGTGACGGTCGACGATGCGGCGCCGGAATTCTGGAGTGCCGACGACAAGGCGGCCTGGCAGGACGTGTCGGAGCGGTTGCGGCCGATCCTGCGCAAGTACGAGCAGCAGCGCATCGCCTTCGTCAACGAGAAGACCCGCGAGGCCGCCCAGGTGCGCGACGAGGCGACGCGCGTCGCCCAGGACGCCGTCGACGTCGTCGAGCAGGCGGCGGGCTGGTGGCGGCAGAACGGCCCGGCCTTCCAGCAGGCCTTCGCCGACCAGTGGTCGAAGGTCGACTGGAACAAGCTCGCCACCGACGATCCGGCGCAGTGGACGAGGCTCAAGCAGCAGCGCGATCACGAGGCGACCCTGCTGGTCGAGGCCAACCGCCGCGGCGAGGCGGAGATGGCCATGGCCGACGAACGCGCCGAACGCGCGCGCTTCGAGGCGCGGCAGGTCGAGCACGGCAAGCTCGCGAAGAAGCTGCCCGAGTATTTCGGCCCCGACGTCGCCGGCAAGACCTACGACGAACTCGGCAACTTCCTGTTCGCCAAGGGCATCCCGGCCGACCGCATCAACGCCATCCATGAGGCCCCGGTCATCGAGCTGGCGCTCGCCGCCATGCGCTTCGAGCAGGCCCGGAAGCAGGCTTCGACCGTCAGGAGCTCGCAGGCGAGCCCGGCGACGGCGATCGACACCGCGAAGACGACACCGACCCGCGTCGCCCCCGGACCGGCCTCGAGCGCCGGCAACCGACAGGGCGAGGCTGCTCGGCAAGTGGGCGAGCGGTTCAGGAAGAGCGGCGGGTCCTCGATCGCCGATGCGGCCGAGCTGATCCGCCTGAGCGGCCTCTAGTCAGGCGCACAACGAACCCCAACCACAGGAAATCGCAATGGCTGCACCGACCAATACCTTCATCAGCAACAGCGCCGTGGGCAACCGCGAGTCGCTGCACAGCATCATCACCGTCCTCAACAAGGACGAGACACCGTTCATCAGCACGATCGGCTCGGGCGATGCCGATGCGACCTACGAGGAGTGGCAGCTGGACGCGCTCGGCAACGCCGATACGAACAACAGCAGCCTCGAAGGTGACGACACGATGGCGGCGGCGATCGTGCCGACGGTTCGCGTGGGCAACCGCACGCAGATCCTGAAGAAGCCGTTCACCATCTCCAACACCCAGGAGGCGGTGAAGCGGGCCGGCCGCGACAGCGAGATCAGCTACCAGACCGCGCTGGCCGGCCGCCGCGCCAAGATGGATCTCGAGGCGATCGCCTGCCAGAACCAGGCCTCGGCAGCGCAGTCGGGCGCGGTGACGCGCAAGCTCGGCGGCTTCGAATCGTGGATCACCTCCAACGTCTCGCGCGGCGCCGGCGGCGCCTCGGGCGGCTTCATCGCGGGCAACACCGTGGCGGCGACCGACGGCACGCAGCGCGCGTCGACCGAGGCGTTGCTGAAGACGGTCATCCGGGCCGCCTGGGCTGCCGGCGGCAAGCCGACCATCCTGCTGATGGGTGCGTCGCAGAAGCAGACCTTCTCGGCCTTCACCGGCATTGCCACGCAGTACCAGGAGCCCAAGGGCAAGGCCGCCACCGTCATCGGCGCCGTCGATCGCTACGTCTCCGACTTCGGCACCTTCAACGCCATGGCGAGCCGCTTCGTGCGCGGGCGCGAGATCGAGGTCATCGATCCTTCGCTGTGGCGCCTGCTGTGGCTGCGCAAGTGGAAGAAGGAAGAGCTCGCCAAGACCGGCGATGCCCGCAAGTTCCACATCATCGGCGAAGTGACCGTGGAAAGCCGCAACGAGGCCGGCAACGGCATCGTCGCCGATCTCGCCTGAAATGAAGCATGACGGTGGGAGGGACGCCCGGTCCCTCCCACGACTTTCCAGGAGTTTTGCAGATGGCGAAAAAGCCGGCCGACGTGACGATCGTCGTCACCGTGAATCACATCTACCTGCCGCTCGACGAGCACGGCAACGGCTGTGCCGACTGGGCCGATGCAGAGGTGACGAGCCGCGTCGGCAAGCGCGCCCGCCTGAAGGTCCCGGCCGACCTCGCCCGGTTCCTGTCCGATCGCGACCAGGCGGAGATCCTGTGATGACGCAACGACTGCTCGGCTTCGATCGCGCCACCGGGCTGGCGCAATGGTGGCTCGAGGACGGCGAGGGCAACTGGGCGCAGAAGACGTCCCAGGTAGCGACGCCCATCCTCGACCTCAACAAGGAGGCGCAGAACCACTGCGACCCCTACAACGGCGAGCGCGACGTCCGCCTGGTGGCGCGCATCCCGCTGATCGTCATCGCCAAGTGGCGCAACGAGCTCGGCGTCGACTACTGGAACCCCGATCACCAGGACAAGGTCGACGAGCTGCTGAACAGCGCCGACTGGCGCTGGCTGCGCACCGACGGAGGCCTGGTCTGATGTCGGTGCAGATCACCACCTACACCGGTCTGAAGGCCGGCATGCTGGCCTGGCTGGCGCGCAGCGGCGACGCGCTGCTCGATGCGCGGTTCGACGATTTCCTGTTGAACTGCGAGCGGCGCATGTATTACGGCGTCGCCGTCGACGACCCGGCGAGCCCGCTGCGGTCGGAAGCGCTGCGCATTCCCGAGATGGAAACCGTCGACGCAGCCTTCGCGCTGGCCGCCGGGACCGTGGCCCAGCCTGCGGGTTTCCTCGAGCTGATCTCGGCCTACAACAATTCTCTCGCCGCGCCGCTCGCCATCGTCAGCCAGCGCACGCTCGACGGCTACGGCAGGCAGGGCCTGGGCGGCACGCGGCTGATCGCCGTGTCGGGCACGAACTTCCGGTTGCTCGACGCGCCGCAGCCCAGCTCCCGCGTTGGCACGGCGACCCTGCGCTACTACCGCAAGCTCGCGACGCCGGCGGGTTCGATCGTCAACGACATCCTGGCGAACTACCCCGACGTCTATCTCTATGGCTGCCTGGCCGAGGCCGCGATCTTCACCCAGGGCGAGGCCGAGGCGGCGCGCTACCTGCAGCTCTACAACGCCTCGGTCGCCGGCCTGAACGCGCGCACCCAGCGCATCACTGCATCGAGCGTGCCGGTGATCCGCGTGCGGGCAGGGAGGCTGCCGTGAAGGGTGCGACCTCCGCGACACGCATGGTGCAACGATGCCGATGATCCCCTTCGCCGAATGGCGTCCCGACATGCCGGCGCTCGGCCAGTGGGCGCGCGAGGCGGTCAACGTCGTGCCGGCCGACGACAGCTACCGGCCGCTCAACAGGCTGTCCGGCGTCTCGACGGCGCTCGCCTCGCGCGCCCAGGGCGCGGCGTGGTTCCGCGGCACCGCCGGCGCCACCAGGATGTTCGCCGGCGACGCCAGCAAGCTCTATCTCCTGTCGGGCTCGTCCTGGAACAACGTATCGCGCACCTCGGGAGGCCCCTATGCGCCGGGCGGCGACAATCTGTGGCGCTTCACGCAGTTCGGCACGCTTGCCATCGCCGTCAATGGTGTCGACGTGCCGCAGAAGTTCGACCTCAGTGCCGGCACCAACTGGGCGGCGCTGGGCGGCTCACCTCCAGTAGGCACTTTCATCACGACGGTCCGCGACTTCGTGCTGATGGGCAAGATCGGCAGCACGCCGCAGCGCGTGCAGTGGTGCGCCCTCAATAACGCCGAATCCTGGGCGTCGTCGCTCACCACCCAGGCCGACCTCCAGGACCTGCCCGATGGCGGCAACGTCACCGGCGTGGTGGGCGGCGAGATCGGCCTGATCTTCCAGGAGACCAGCGTGCGGCGCATGTCGTACGAGGGCGCGCCGATCGTCTTTCGCATCGACAAGATCGCCAACGACATCGGCGCCAGCGTGGCGGGCAGCGTCGCCGGCCTGCTCGACATGGCGTTCTTCCTGCACAAGTCGGGCTTCTACATGGTGCGCGCCGGCCAGAGCGTGACGCCGATCGGCCGCGGCAAGGTCGATCGCACCTTCTGGGCGGAGTTCGACGAGATCAATCACTTCCGCTGCTCCTCGGCGATCGATCCGGTGCGCGGGCTCTATGTCTTCGCCTATCCGGCCAACGGCAACAACGGCACGCCCAACCGGCTGCTGATCTACAACTGGCACACCGAGCGGTGGAGCCGCGCCGTGCTGGACTGCGAGCTGGTGTTCGGCGGCGTGAGCCAGCAGGCCATATCGCTCGAAGGACTCGATGCCTTCGCCGCCGGCGGCATCGACTCCCTGCCGTACTCGCTCGATTCGTCCTATTGGACCGGACCGCTGTCGCTGCTGCTGTTCGCCTTCGACACGGCGCACAAGAGCGGCTCGTTCTCGGGCGCGACGCTGCAGGCGGAGGTCGAGACCGGCGAGTTCAATCCTGCGACGTTGCTGAGGACGGGTCCCGGCAGCGGCGGCCGCTCGATCGTGCGCGGTTGCCGGCCCCTGATCGACGGCGGCAATCCGCAGATCCAGATCGGCGCGCGCGAGACGCAGCAGGCGAGCGTCGCCTATGGGCCGAAGGTCGACCTGACGGCGGCCGGCCTGGCGCCGGTCTACCAGAGCGGACGCTACTTCCGGATCAAGGCAACCGTGCCGGCCGGCGCGATCTGGTCGAACATGCAAGGCATCGACGACCTCGATGTCAGGCCGGCGGGCGCGCAATGAGCCTTCCGGCGCTGCCCGCGACCGCCGACACGCGCTCGATCACCGAGCGGGTGAACGTGCTGATCCGCGACTACAACACGCTGCTCGGCGTTCCGGCGGGCTGCGTCATGGCGTATGCCGGGGCGACGGCGCCCGACGGCTGGCTGCGCTGCCACGGCCAGGCGGTCTCGCGGACGGTCTACGTCGATCTCTTCGTCGCAATCGGGACCGCCTATGGGCCGGGCGACGGAGCGACCAGCTTCAACCTTCCCGACCTGCGCGGCCGCGACGCCGCGCAGGGCAGCGCGCCGCCGCCCATCATCCTCGACTACGTGATCGCGACATGACCGTGCGTAGCCAACCCTGCAAGGCGCGCGCGAAGCTGCTGGCGACCGGCATTCCCTTGCGCGATCTCCATCTCGCCTGGCCCGAGCTGTGGCCGCTGCTGGAGCCTGCGGTGCGGCGTACGCCCGACAAGCCCGATGTGCTGGCGCGCCTGATTGCGCGCGATGCCCAGCTCTGGGCGGTCTACGACGACGACAGCAACAAGGCCGTCGCTGCGATCGTGACGCAAGTCACCTGCGAATCGGACGGCAAGCGCTGCCGGCTGTGGCTGGTCGGCGGCAGTCGGGTACCGGCATGGGCCGACGACTTCCTGTGCAAGCTCGAGCTTTGGGCGCGCTCGCTGGGTTGCGTCGCGCTCTGGGGAGCGGGCCGCGAAGGCTGGGATCGAATCGTCAAGAGAAAGGGCGGAACGAGCATCGGCACCATCGCCGGCTTTGCCGCCTGGGAAAGGAGACTTTGATGGGTGGTGGACAACAACCGAGTACGTCGATTCAGCAGACCAAGCAGTCCAACGAGCCGCCGGCCTACATCCAGCCCTATCTTCAGAAGGGCATCCAGGACCTGACGGCGCTGTACGACAGGGGAACGGCGCCGGGTTACTACCCCGGCGCGACGGTCGCGACGCCGACGGCGAACACCGAGGCCGCGCTGACCGCGCTCTACGAGCGCGGCGCGCAGGGCTCGCCGTACGGCAAGGCAGTCATGGCGAATCTCGACCAGACCATGCGCGGGAAGTATCTCGACGTCGACGCCAATCCCTTCTTCCAGAAGGCGCTGGTGGCCGGCTTCAAGCCGCAGACCGAGCAGTTCATGAAGGAGGTGCTGCCGCAGCTCGATGGCCGCTTCGAAGGCGCCGGACGCTACGGCGGCGGCGCTCATTTCGCTACGACCGAGCGCGCGTTCGATTCGCTCAACCGCGCCCAGGCCGAAGCAGCCGTCAAGGCCGCGTCCGGCGCCTACGATACGGAGCGCTCCCGCATGCTGAGCGCCGCCGGCTTGTTCCCGCAGCTGCAGGCCGCGGAATACCAGGACATCGAGGCCATGGGCCAGGCCGGCGCCGGCTGGGATCGTCAGAACCAGGCGCGGATCGACGCCGACATCGCCCGCTACAACTACGACACCAACAAGGACTGGAACTACACCAACCGTTACCTCGCCAGCCTGAATGCAGGTTATCCCGGCGGCGAGATGAACGGGACCATGCGCGGTTCGGCGATGCCGTCGACGAACCCGACGGCCGATACGTTGAATGCGATAATGGGTGGCGCCGGACTTGGCCTGAAAGCCATGGGGATGTTCTTCCCGTCCGACAGGCGTCTCAAGGAAGACATCAGGCCGGTCGGTGCGCTCAACGACGGCCAGACCGTCTACAGCTACCGCTTCAAGGGTGACCCGCGCACGCAGATCGGCTTGCTGGCGCAGGAGGTGGAGCGGATCCGTCCCGAAGCCGTCGCGCGGCATCCGAGCGGCGTGCGGATGGTCGACTATCGGCGTGCGACCGCCATGTGCCCGCCGGGAGGGCTGCTGTGATGTTCAAGTTTCCCTTCGGCCCGACGGATCCGCGTCCGCCGATGCGTCAACGCATGCAGTCTCCGGCAAACTTGCCCGGGCCGCTCGCCGCAGCCGAGCTCAAGGCGGGCTACCGGCCGCCATCCGGCGGCATGCCGGCCATACCCCAGGCCAATTCCGTGCCGGGCTTCAACATCGATGCCGGACTCGCCGCGCTCGAAGCGGGGCTGGCGAGCTGGAAGCCGAAGCACGGACTTTGGCCGGAGGCGCAGCGCGCTGCCCTTGCCGCCGATCCCGCCGTGCAGGCCGATCCGGCGACCAGCGCCGCGGGCATACGGGCCGGAACGAATCCGGACGGCGGCCTGGTGCTCGGCTCGGACGCGGCAAACCTGCCGCTCGATGGCAGCAGCGGACTTGGCATCTCTCCGTACCGGACGTCGGACCCTCTGTTCGACCTCTGGTGCTCGCTGTCCAGACTTCGGCGCCGATAGCCGACCACGAACCTCAACGACCTGATTCCGCATCCAAGGAGATCGCCATGAGCAAGACCCACCCCCAGATGGAGTCGGGCGGCAACGCCAGCTTCCAGACCAGCGCGACGGGCACGGCCTTCACGGCGCTGGCGGCCCAGGCCTGCACGCAGGTCACGGTCTGCAACGACACCGGGACGAAGCTGGAAGTTCAGCAGGACGGTGCCGGCACCGCCTTCAGGGTCCACGACAACAGCTACTACACGTTCTTCGGGCTCAGGAACGCCAGCCAGCTCGCCGTGCGGCGCGCCGATGCCGGCAACGTGCAGGTGACGGCCACCTACCGCTGGGAGGCCTGAGCCATGCGGCTGGGCAATAACGGCGTCTATGCGCCGCCGACGCGCGCCTTCGACAGCGACGTGCTGGCATGGGAGAGCGCGGTCAGCGGCAATGGCGGAACGGTGTCGCTCGACCGACGCGTCATCGTCGACCAGTTCGTGTTTTCCGAGAAGGCATCGGGGGCGTGGGCGCTGACCGATGACTACTGGGTGCTGTGGGGCGAGAACGCCGCGCAGTCGCTCACCTCGCTCAAGCAACGTCGGCTCGCCACTGCCGTGAACTCTCCAGCCCTCACGGCAAACCGCGACTACAGCTTCGATGGCCTGACCAGCTACATCGACACCGGGTTCGTGCCCGGAAGCCACGCGGTGGCTCTCGCCACGAACAACGCGCGCATCGCCGTATACGAAAGAACCGACGTTTCCGCCGGCACGAGCGCCATCGGCACCAACAGCGGCTCCGGCCGTCAACTGCGCATCCAGCCTCGCAACGATCGAAGCGGGCTCGGTTACAGCAACAATTCGATAGGAACGTTCACGCTGCCGTTGGCGGACAGCCGCGGCTACTTCGCTGCCGCTCGCGGCGGTGCGGCCGTAACCGACGCCAACGCCTACAAGAATGGCGTGATGCTCGCCAGAAGGATCGACCCCACGAGCATGGGTGCATTGCTGCCGATACACTCGGTGCATATCGGCGCCTTCAACAACGCTGGCATCGCAGCGAGCCTGAGGGCGAGCGGTGTCGGACTGGCCTGCATCGGCGCATCGCTCTCCGGAGCCCAGGAACTCGCGCAGTACACCGCCGTGCAGGTGTTTGCGACCGCTGTCGGAGCACAAGTCTGATGGCCGCCGCGATCATCATGGTGGCCGAGCAGGCCGATCACGTTCGTGGCCGGTCGCTCCGGCCGATCGAACGGCAGGACGGCGTGTTCATCCTCAATACGCTCGTCCTCGACGACCCGGAACACGCCGAGTTCCACGACTACCTGGCGGCGCTGCCGACGATGGAGATCAGCGACCCGGCCTTCCCGCCGGCAATGGCGGTCGAGGACTGAAACCTCATGAGCGACGCTGCGAACGGCAACAAGGGCGTGCAGGCCTATCGATGGCTGGTGACGATCGGCATCGCTCTGATCGCGACCCTGTCGTGGCGGCAGCTCGACCAGATCGACAGGATGGCGGCGAAGCTCGAGGCGCTGCAGCTCCAGGTGACGACGCTCGGCAGCACCGCCGAGGGCCGCGCCAGCGCGCACGCCATGCGGCTCGACACGCACGATCGCCGCAACGACCGACAAGACCAGCAGATCGAAGAGCTGCAGCGACGGCTGTGGCAGCCAGCGCCAACAGGAGGCCGATGATGTCACGCGAAGTCAGCACCGAGGGCCGTGCCCTCATCCAGCAATTCGAGGGCCTGTCGCTGACGGCTTACCGTTGCCCGGCCGGAAAGTGGACGATCGGCTACGGCCACACCGACGGCGTGCAGCACGGCGACCGGATCACCGGGGACCATGCCGACGACCTGTTGAGGGCCGACCTGGCGAGCTACGGAAATGCCGTCGACCAGGCGCTCGGCGCGTGCGCGGCGAGCCGGCATGAATTCGACGCCATGGTCTCGCTGGCCTTCAACGTCGGCGTGGCCGGCTTCAAGGGTTCGACCGTGCTGCGCCTGCACCGGCAGGGCGACCGCCAAGGCGCCGCGCGCGCCTTCGGCCTGTGGAACAAGGCGATGGTCGACGGCCGCCTGCAGGACATGGCGGGCCTGACACGCCGTCGCGCGGCCGAGACGGCGTTCTACCTGACGGAGGACGCTCCAGGACTGAAGCACATGCCGCAGGCCGTGGCGCCGCCCGCGTCGGTCGCCACGAACAGGTCCGTCATTGCCGGCGGCGTGACGGTGGCAGCAGGTGCTGCTTCCGTCGCCGACCAGGTGATCCCCGTGCTGAACTCGATCGCCACGACCGGCGCGTCGCTGAAGGGCGTCATGCAGCTCGGTGGCGCGACCTTGTCGATCATCGCCGCGGCGGGCGCAGCTTACATGCTCTGGCGTTACATACGGCAGCGCCGGCGCGGCGAAGTGCTGAGCTGATGGCGTGCCTGTCGTGATGGCCCGGCTCTGGCTCATCGCCGGCGCCGTCGCCGCCGTCATGGCGAGCGCCGGCGCCATCTATCTCGAAGGCCGATCGGCCGGCGGCAAGGCCGCTCGTGTCGACCAGCTCGAACGGACGAACGAAACCCAACGGAGGATCGACGATGCGGATGCCACTGGGCCTCGCACTCCTGATGCTGTCGACAGCCGGCTGCGCGACGGCTCCTTCTAGCGCTTGCCCGCGCGAGGTCGAGTATTCGGCCGAGCAGCAGAAACGTGCGGCCGAGGAACTGGCGGGCTTGCCTCGCGACGGCATGGTCCGCGGCGTCATGATGCCCGACTACGGACGCCTGCGCGATCAGGCGCGGGCTTGCAGGGGTGCGACGTAGCCTCTTTGTATCTTGGAAGAAACAGGACAGAACGATGGACATCGCCGCTTCGAACTGGAACGAGAACGACAATTTCAACACGATGGCGGCCCCGGATGGCGCGCCGGAGGGCATGGCGCCGTCGGGCGTGAACGACGTTCTGCGGGCCCATCAGGGCGCCCTGAAGCGCTGGTACAACTGGACGTCGCCGAAACCGACGGCCGGCAACGGCTCGGCCTACACGCTCGCCTACAGCATCGCGCCAAGCAGCTACGTCGACGGCATGAGTTTCACCGCCGAGTTCCACGCCATCCCCGGGGCCGGCGCGACGCTCAACGTGAACGCCCTGGGCGTCGTCCCGATCCGCCATTTCTACAATGGCTCATGGTTTCTGCTGCCGCCTTCGTGGTGTGCGTCGGGCTCGATCTTTCGGATGGTCTACCACGCCGCTTCGGGCGTCTTCCGCGTCGCTGATTCCGTCCAGGCCATTCCGGCTGGAACGTCGCAGGTCAACCGCAGCCCGACGATTCCGCTGGGGTGGCTCCCGGAGGACGGCAGCGCCCTAAGCCGCACGCAGTATCCCGCGCTTTTCGCCGCGATCGGCACGATCTACGGCGCCGGCGACGGCAGCACCACCTTCAATCTCCCGGACAGCCGCGGCTACGTCGATGCCGGCATCGGCGGCCCGCTGGGCGGATCACTGGCGCAGAAGCCTTCGACAAGCACGACTTCCCAGGCTTCGACGAATGTCAATGTCGGTGTGAGCGGTACGCTGACCGGCGGTTACAACGGCGGCCTCGTGGGTGACGCCCAGGGTTGGTCAGGCAACGCCTTCATGACGGCAAGCGTCTCCATTGCCGTGTCTGGCTATCTCACCGGAAGCGGCAGCGGCACTTCGGCCCCGTTCAACATCGTGCAACCGACGATTGTGGCCAACAAGATGATAAAGATCTGATGCACAGTGACTTACGGTTCGCGATGGGCTACGAGGTCGCCATGGCGTTCGATCAACTTCTTGGCGAGATGGTGAAAAAATGGCGCGAGGTACCGGGAGGCGGCGACCAGCAGCCGAGAAAATTCTCCGACGATCTTCTCAAGGCCTCCAGGCATGACCTGCTGGCATGGTGGAAGGGGCAATTCGAGGCCGCTCGGGAATTCCGCCGCTGGTATTGGGAACTCTACAGCAGCGCCTTGAGCGGCCAGCGCGTGCTGGAGATCGGCTCGGGTCTGGGTTTCGATGCCGTGCGGTTGGCGATGCATGGTGCTTCGGTCACCTGTTGCGACATCGCGCCATCGAATCTCGAGATCGTGCGCCGCGTCGCGGAAGCTCACGACCTCAGCATCGACACCGTCCACATCGACAGCCTGGCGGTCTTCAAGGACGTGCCCCAGGTCGACGTCGTGTGGGCCATCGGCTCGATACATCACATGCCCTTCGCCGAGGCCCGCGAGGAGAGCATTGCCGTGATCGAGCGGCTGAAGCCGGGCGGGCGCTGGATCGAACTGTCGTACCCGCGGGAGCGGTGGGTGCGCGAGGGTTCGCCAGTCTTCCAGCAGTGGGGCAAGATGACCGACGGCGAGCGCACGCCCTGGGTCGAATGGTATGACGTCGAAAAACTGAAGCAACGGCTGCACCCATGGCGGCTGGAGCCGATCGTGGAGCGCAGATTCGAATCGGATACCTACGTCTGGATGGACTGCCGCGTCCTCGGTCGTGGCGAAGATCGGCCGATCGAGCGACGACGTGTACAGGAGCCGACTGATCGGCTCTACGCACTCGGCCCGATCTGGAACTATGCGTGGCAGATGGCGCTCGGTCCGTCGCCAGCCGGCGCCGCAGTCACAGTGGAGCTGGACTGCGTCGTCGATCGTGGCTCGGTCGGCTTCGTGCTGCTGCATCCGGTCGAGGACCGGTTCATCTCGCGGGAGGTCATCGTGGAGGCCCGCATTGGCGATCAGAGGATCTACCTGACGACTGACGCCTTCGAGACCGATGCGCGGGTGCTGACCAGGTGTGCGACAGGGCTTGGAAACTGCGAATACCGCATCAAGTCGATCGAGCTTCGCGAGAACCTGTAGAGCAGCACGCATCCCGCTCTCTCTCTGGTTGCGAGCGGGTCACGGCCGATGGAAGTCATGCCGCGATGCCGATGAGCTGCACGACGAGCTCGGAACTGTCGGCGAGCGCTGCACTGGCGGCGTAGCCGTCGATGAGCTGAATCGCCTCCGTCACGCTGGAAGAACTGCCATCGACATGGGCGGCCGCTGCTTTAGCCCGGGACACATCGTTGAGCCCCCGCGTCAGGGCAAAATATGAGCCTACGGTCTGCTGGTTGGCGAGGTACTGGGCATCCGCCGGACTGCCCGTCGGGGCCTGCGCTCCGTGGATCAAGGCAAGAATGAAGTTCGCTTCGCTGACGTTGCCGGACTGGAGCTCGCCGAGCCAGTAGTTCAATCCCGGAACGTCAGGTGCGCGACCCAGCGTGCCGTCGTACGCGTCGGTCACGAAGTCCGTCATCGATTGAGGCGTGGAATGACTGGCGGCACGCTCGGACGAATTGAAGAAGCTCCTGGCGATGGCGTCGATGGTCATCCCCTCGACCAGGCGGCTGGCCCAATAGCTCAGCCCGACCACATCCGGAGCACGATCGAGATATGCACCGTAAATTTCGACGAGGTCGACAAACCGGGATGCCGGCAGACTGGACGCCTTGGTGAACCAGGCCGTCGTCAGTGATTGGTCGCTGAATTGGAGGCTTTCGATGCCTGCCAGGCGATCGGCTCCATCCGTCCCGACCTTGTCCTCGACGGTGATCGTGCTGTCCCCGGCCGCTGCCCTTATCACGTAGTTCTTCGAAGGCTGCCAAACGATCGACGTGTCGTGGCCGGCACCGCCATCGATGGTGTCGTTGCCGTCGCCGCCGAAGAAATTGTCGGATCCGTCGCGGCCGGTCAGTACGTCCGCTGCGCCCGCCAGGCCGAAAATCGTGTTGGTGGGCGTTGCGCTCCACGGCGGCAACGTCACACCGTCCTTCAACGACCCCGTCGGCAGATAGTTGACTGAGTCCTGGGCAAAGATGCCGTAGCCTGCCTCTCCCGTCGTTCCCTGAGGCTTTTGCACCGAGTCGAACGCTTCGAACAAGAACAGCGGCACCGTCTTTCCGTTGCTCGAATCGTACTGCGCCTGAAGCCACGCCGTTATCTGTGAGTGGACAGTGGCCTGGTTTGGTGCGTTGAAGACGGTGTCCCAGTATGTGGAGTATCCCGTTTCGCCAATGCCCACCTCGGTGCTGCCGAATTTGCCGACGATGCCGTTCCAATAGGAAACAGGTGAACCGGGGTCGCTGCCACTGAAGTCGGTGCTCGCCTGTTGCTGGGTAGAACTGAGAGCGGCGGTGTAGTGATTGAAGAACACGATGGGAGCGCCGCTGTTCCAAGCGGGGCTCCAATTGTCCGCGATGAACTTCGTCGTCGTGTCGGCGATGGCGTTTCCGGTATTGGCTATTGTGGTCGATACGGGGATGGAGCCGAGGCCATTGTCACTGAGGGATTTCCTGAGGTTGGTGAAGGATGCGTTGATCCAGGTCTGATAGTCGTTGAATGCCGGATCGCCCGGTGGAGGACCGGCTTGATCGATTTCGTTGCCCAGCAGGATGATCTTGAGATGCTCGGTAACGGCCTTCGCACCGCCAAATTCGTCGATCAGCAGCTTTACCCATTTGTCGGTATAGACGGGATCGGTCATCAGGCCCGGCTTCCAGGGCGGTCCACCCTGGGCGAGACTGGCGCCGATGGTCCCCATGGCGAGTTCGATGCCCGGGTGACTGCTGACGTAGCTGATGACGACACTCTGGTAAGGGTCCGGGACGGGATTCGTCGGATCCGTGGTGCCGACGCCGACGTCGAAGAACGTCTTGATGAGGTGAAACTTCTGCGTGATGACGTCCAGGTCTTTGACGATCCTGTCTTGCTGTGGTTTGAAGTCGAACCCGCCGTAAGGGGAGATCGTGTCGTAGTTTATTCCCAGGTTGTAGGTGAACGGGCTATGTGCGGGAACAAGGGGATCGGCCATTGGAAGTTCCCTGGGCTACGCCGTGCGGACTGCGGAAAAGTTCGATCATCGAGCTCTTCCAACAGTACGTGAGTCGACCTCTTCGTCAATATTGCCGGACGTCGTATTCGGCGGTGGCATAGGTTGCCTCCGGCCGCCTGATGGCGCACGCTTCCGGGATTGGGAAGGCGGTACATGGAGCAAGTGGGCGGAACGCGACGTCTGACGACCGTTCTCGCGGCCGACGTCGTGGGCTACAGCGGCATGACCGCGCGGGACGAGGAACATGCCGTGCGCCTGGTGCGGCAGCGCTTCGCCATGGCCACGACATTCGTGCAGCAGCATGACGGCCGCGTGTTCAACACTGCGGGCGACGCCTTGCTCGCCGAGTTCGCCAGCCCGGTCGAGGCGGTGCGTTGCGCCGTCGCTGTCCAGGAGGCGATGCGCACGGCCAACCAGCTGGCCGACGAGACCGACCGGTTGCAGTTTCGCATCGGCGTCAATCTCGGCGACGTGATCGTGAGCGGCACCGACCTGCTGGGCGACGGCGTCAACGTCGCGGCGCGGCTGGAGAGCCTCGCCTCGCCCGGCGGCATCTGCGTGGCCTCCAGCGTCTACGACCAGCTCGTCGGTAAGCTCACCCTGGGCGCCGAGGACCTGGGCGACCAGCATGTCAAGAATATCCCGCGGCCGATCCGCGCCTATCGACTGACAGCCGAGGGCGCGCCGCCTGCGCCTCGCCGGGCGCGGCGCGTCCGGATGCGGATCGTCGTGCCGGTGCTGGCCGCACTGGTGGTCGTGGCCGGCGCCGCCGTCGTCGCGAGCCGCTGGCCCGGTGCGCCACCACCGGCGCCCGCCGCGACGGCCGCAGTCACACCGGCGGCATCGCCGCCGTCGCCGACCGCCCCGTCGCCAACTCCCGCGTCGCCAGCCACGCCGCCGCAGGCCACACCGTCGCAGGCCGCACCTTCGCCTGCCGCTCCGTCGTTACCGCGCGAGCTTGTGCCGGAGGCGATCCCGTTCATCGACGACCGCGGGCAGGCGGAAATCCGGCGCGGCTATCTGCCCGCGCTTCCGAGCAAGGCGATCGCCATCTCCTCGCTGGGCCATTTCGCCTGGCATGGAAACCGCGTCGACGTCGCAACGGCGCGCCAGCAGGCGCTGAAGTCCTGCACCGACTCGCTGAGGCGCGTAGTTTCCAATCCGCCGAGCCATGCCGCCTGCGCGATCTATGCCGTCGATGACGAGGTGGTGTGGCCGATGCGGCCGCCGCCAATGCCGCCGCGCCCGTGGGTCGCTTCCAGCCGGATGTCGCCGGCGCTGAAGGTGGATCCCGACAAGACTCCGCTTGCGCCTGCGAACGCGCGGCAAGCCACGGCGAACGGCTATCTGCCCGGGGCCCCGGCCAAGGCCATGGCCCTCGGTCGCGGCGGTACGCTCAATCACGCCTGGAGCCGTGCTTCGGACTTCGCCGCCATGCGCGCCGCGCTCGAGACCTGCGGCCACGTCTCACAGCGCCCCTGCGTCGTTTATGCGGTGGGCGACGAGGTGGTCGTGCGCGTGCCGGCGATCGCACGCGTCGTCGACATTCTGGCAACCGATGATCTTGCCGGCGTCGGCGAGACCGACCGCCGGCGCATCGAGGTGGCCTACCTGCCGGACGCCGACTGGCGGGCGCTGGCGATCGGCCGCAATGGCCGCATCGGCATCGGCCTGCGCCAGGTCGAAGAGCAGAAAGCGATCGATCAGGCGATGCGCGATTGCGAGCGTGCGGGCGGCGTCGACTGCGCCCTGGTGGCGGTCGGGCCGTTCAAGGTGTCGATGCGCTGACGGCGATTGGTCGACAGCTGCTCCGGCAGCATCTCGATCACCGCCGCTGCCTGACGGCGCAGCAATTTCGTCATTGACCGGCGCTACCGTCGCGCGATGTTCACCGTTCCGGAGCTCGCCGCCGAGGCGCTTGGCGATTTCCTGGGCAACTATATGCGGCGGCGGTTCGGCTCGGCTCGGCGATCCTCACTACATCCCCAATGCCAATGCGCTCTACATCGAGTTCGAGGAGATCGGCCTCAATCGACAGCTCGGCTATAACAGCCCCGCCGACATCGTGAACCCGCGTGAAATGCCAAGCTTCGAAGCGAGCATCGGATCATTTGGCCCGGTTCCTTGTCCGCCTGCGACGCTGCACGATCTGAGCGGTCTTGAGCGCGACGATGGTGGCGCATTCCGGACAGGCGAGGGGCGTCTCTCTGTCCAACTCGGCAACGGTCGCGGAAAAGGCGTGGCTGCACTCATGACAAGTCAACGGCAGCCTTAGTACTTCGCTCATCGCATGGTCCTCCCCCGGTCCAACCATCCGACCGGCGTCACATCCCTGTCAAACTCCCGAATTGCGCCGTGCGATCGACCGACACCGGCGCGGGCGGGTGGCCAAACGAATCTCGGCAAAAAGGCTGCGTGATGGGCGACACCGTTTTACCCGCCAAGGTGTTGGTCGAGGACGTGCAGGTACCGGCACCGATCAGATGGGGCTGGCGTGACGGGAGCTTTGCACTGGGCGGACAGCAGGATCTGTTCGTTCACGGTGCAGCGAGCTGGGGCAACGACCTTCTGTTTCGAGGACGGAACTGACAAGGTCGATCTCAGCGAAAGCGGCCTCGCTTTCGCCGACCTTCACATCACCAATGAGGACTTTCAGATGACGATCGAAGCGATCGTTGGCGTCATCGTCATCTGCCTTTTCGCCTCTTCTTGCGCCGGTTCGACGGAGTCCATAGCCTCAGGCCCATGAGCCGTCTGGCATTCGCCGCGCTTGCTCTTTGGCTGGTCATCGCGCCGATGGCAGCGGTGGCTGATGAGCGGGATGCCTGGGCAGCGCTTGTCGGCGGCGGTCACGTCGCGCTGGTCCGCCACGGCAACGCACCGCCCGGCTACGGCGACCCGCCCGGTTTCAAGATCGACGACTGCGCGACCCAGCGTAACCTGGATGATCTCGGGCGCGCACAGGCCCGGGCGATCGGTGAGGCTTTTCGCCAGTACGGCGTTCAAGTGGACAAGGTCCTGTCCTCGCCCCTGTGCCGCTGCCTGGAGACGGCGCGGCTCATGGCGCTTGGTCCTGTCGAGAGTGTATTGGCGGTGGCCTCGTCCGACCGGAGCCCGGAAGGCCTTCCGGCGCTGAAGCAGATGGTGGGGAACTGGCGCGGCCCCGGCACGCTCGTCCTGGTGACGCATGCCTTCACCGTACGGTCGCTCGTCGGGATCATGCCGGAGCAGGCCGAGACCGTGGTGGTCAGGCGTAGGACTGACGATCAGGGAGCAGTGGACCTCGTAGGCAGGATCTCGCCTGTGTTGCGCCGGCCTTAGCGGCCGGGTCAGTCTGGGGGAGGGGGTAAGCCCAGGGCTGAACTGGTCTCACAGCTCCCGATAGTGAACCTGGTCCATCAATGTTGCGCCACTCGCCTTGGCCTTGGCCAGGATGTCGGCGTACTCCTTGGACGCACGCCACTGCGGCACGACCTTGGCGTAGGCCGCCTCATCGGCGTAGCGCACGACGAACTGCATCTGACCCACTTGCTCGCCCGTGGCGATCATCAGGGCGCTGACGTTGTCGACGCCTGCTCCCTTGAACCACTGCTTGGCAACCTTGGTCGTCGCTTTCGCCACCTCGAGGTCGGGCACGATCCAGCGTGATGTTACGACATACATATCGCTTCTCCTTTTTGGGTTGACGCTTACGCTTTGCCAACGCTCGGCATCTCCTTCGCCGCGGCGGCTTGGTGCCATGCGCGGAGGGCGTCTACGCCGTGCGACGGAGTCATGCAGCCGGCGCCCGGTTGACGGCTTTCCGCACCGGGCGCCTGCTACGGCCTGTCAGTTGCCGGATCGCGTCAGTTGGTCTGCCAGCTTCCGACCCACTCGTTGACGAAGCCGCCGGTCGGCAGCATGACTTTGGTCTTGTAGGTGCCGCTCCCTTTGATGCCGGCATAGGCACCGGTCCCGTCGAAGTAGGTGAACTGACCGGCGCCACCTTCGCCAACGTAGGTGAAGGAAGCGCGGTCGCCCTTCGTGGACCAGACTTCGCAATAGCCGTGGGCACGGCCGGGTTTGCCCTCGGCCGAGATCTGCGTCGTGCCTGTGCATTGGTGCTTGCCGTAGTCGAAGGGGAACGGCAGGTCGGCAACGATGATCCCGGCGAATGAGAACCGGCGCACGATCGAGCCGTCCGGCTGTTTGGTGTCTTCAGGTGGCGCGACTGGCAGGTAGTACGCCTGACCGCCCTTATCCTTGAACGACTCCGCCTGGGCGTATCCGCAGGCAAGCAACAGGAGCGCCGTTGCGCTCGTCACGGTGAACTTCATGGGCTGAATTTTCCTTCGCTTCGGGTTGGAAAAGGCTAACCACGCGAGGGACCGACTGCATGAAGCCACATACTTCGCTTCATGGCCCACTATCTCAGCAATACGCCGGAAGCTTTGCAAGCCAAATCACTAATGCAACATATACGGGAAACGACGTTTTCGGCGCCTTGCTCCTGGAGCGCCCGGGCCCTCAGGCGACGGGCCGAGGTGGCGCCATCGGGGCGGGTGCATTCGCCTGAACCAAACCTTTAAAGCTCCATGGCTCCATTCTTCAAACTCTCCAAGCCGCCGACAAGGCGACCGAGCCCTCAAGCCCCGTTTCGTACTCTACTGGCAGAATGCAATCCGACTGCAAATCGCTCGGACGACAGTGCATCCGGCCTTTCATCATCCGCAGACGCATCCGGCGAGTCGACGAGCTTCCAGGGCGCATCGCCTCGCGCCGCTTACTGTGGCGCTTCGATGGCATGGCAGGCACAGTGTCGCGGTATTATCACACCAAATGGTCCGCTCCATCGCTTATCTCTCCACTCGCAGTTCCCGCGTTGGAGAAAGCAAATGGCATCGGAGTTGATTCGGAGGTCGCTCTTCCAGAGGATCCTGACCGCTGCCGAAGCCAATCCGGATGCAACCGCGGTACGCGATGGCGAAGCTACCCTCTCTTACCGCGACCTCATCGCCCGCGCCGGGGTTCTGGGTTCCACACTGAACACGTTGGGAGTCGAACCTCAGCAACCGGTAGGTCTCTGCCTGCCGCGCAGCATCGACCTGGTCGTGGCTGTTCTCGCGATCTTCAGGTCAGGCGGTGCACTATTGCCGCTCGCGCCGGACTGGCCGACGCAACGTTTGCACGATGTCCTGACCGACGCTCGCGCCAAGATCGTGATCATGCCCGAACAGCGCACTCGCGACCTTGGCGAAACGAACTTCAAAGGTGTCGTTCCGGGCAACACCATGGTCGTCGATTCGGTACCGGCAACGCCCGGCAGCGGACGGCAGCTCGCGTATGTCATCTACACGTCAGGCTCGACCGGTCGTCCGAAAGGGGTCGAGATCAGCCATTCCAACCTTTCCAACCTCGTCGACTGGCACCTCGCCGCCTTCGGCCTCCGCCCCGGCGACCGCGTCAGCTGCTTGTCCGGACTCACCTTCGACGCACTGATCTGGGAACTCGTGCCTGCCCTGGTCGCGGGAGCCACGATCTGTCTGGCTCCGGAAGATGTTCGCACGGCGCCGGAGGCGCTGCAGGAGTGGCTGGTGCGCGAGGCGGTCGGCGTCAGCTTCGTGCCGACACCCCTGGCCGAGCGCATGATCGACACGGACTGGCCCGCCGACACGACACTCCGTGCTCTGCTGACCGGCGGGGACGTACTTCATGTCTGGCCACGGGCCGGGCTGCCGTTCAAGGTCGTGAACAATTACGGCCCGAGCGAGTGCGCGGTCGTTGCGACGTCCGGGCTCATCGAGCCTGGTGGCGAGGGACTGCCGCCGATCGGCCGCGCAATAGCGAACAGCGGGTTGTATCTCCGCGATGTCGCAGGCAATCCCGTCGGCGACGGCGAGACCGGCGAGATCTGGGTCGCCGGCGACAATGTCGGCCTGGGCTACCGCGGCGATCCGCAGCTCACGTCGGAGCGGTTCGTGCAGCAAGGGCCGGAGCGCTTCTATCGCACGGGCGACCTCGGGCGCTTCCGCGGCGATGGGATGCTGGAGTTCCGCGGCCGCCGCGACGATCAGCTGAAGATTCGCGGCTACCGCATCGAGCCGGACGAGATTTCGGCTGCGATCGCTCGCCATCCGGACGTGCACCAGAGCGTCGTTGTCGGGCAAGGCGTCGGCGCTGCCCGCCTGCTGGTTGCCTATGTCGTGCCGCGTGACGATGCGGTGCTGCGCGCTTCCGAGCTGCGCGATCTGCTGGCCGGAAGGCTGCCCGGCTACATGCTCCCCGACCTCTTCATCAGTCTGCCGTCGATCCCGCTCACGCCTAACGGCAAGCCGGATCGTGAAGCGTTGCCGCAGCCGTCGCCGTTGCTCACCATGCCCGACCATCCCTACAAGCCTCCTGCGACGCCCGTCGAAACCCGGATCGCGGCAATGGTGCGAGAAGTCCTGGCGATCGACAGGGTAGGGGTCGACGACAATTTCTTCCTGCTCGGCGGTCATTCGTTGTTGGGTACGCAACTGGTGCTACGTCTGCGCGATGCCTATGGCACGAACCTGTCGCTGCGCGATCTGTTCGAGGCACGCACGGTTGCCAATCTGGCGCGCAAGATCGAGCAGCAGGTGACGGCGATGGTGAGCGCGATGGACAACGATCAGGTCGCCCACCGCCTTGCGACCTGATCGCCATGTCATTGATCGCCGGACCCGATCCCAGCACTGCTGCGGCAGCCGACTCGCCGCCTAGCCTCTACAGTCTGCTCGACCCGGAGGTACTTGCCGATCCCTATCCGCTCTATCGACGCCTGCGAGAGTTCGACCCGATTGCCTGGGATCCCTTCCTGCATGCCTGGGTGGTCACGAGCTACTCCGGCGTCATCGAGGTGCTGCACAAGTTCTCGGCCGACCGAACGCCGACGCCCGAGCAACTGAGTGCGATGGGCATGCAGAGCCTGGGACCGGTTGCCCAGGTCATGGTGCGGCAAATGCTTTTCCTCGACGCGCCGGCGCATACCGGCATACGCAGCCTATGCTCCAAGGCGTTCGTGTCGCGCCGGGTCGACGGGTTGCGCAGCCATATCCAGGACATTGCCGACAGCCTGATCGACAAGGTCAAGGCGAGCGGCCGAATGGACGTGATTGGCGACTTCGCGGCACCATTGCCGGCAATCGTAACCGCCGAGCTGCTGGGCATGCCGACCTCCGACCATGAGCAGCTCAAGGATTGGTCGGCCGACTTCGCCGGAATGCTGGGCAACTTCCAGCACAATCCGGATCGTGTGGCGGCAGTGCACCGCAGCCTGGAGGAGATGCTGCGCTATTTCACCTCCGCGGTCCGTGACAGTCGTCGCTCGTCGGGCGGGCTGATCAACCTCCTGATCGAAGCCTCCGAAGGGGGAATGCGGCTGAGCGAGGACGAGATCGTCGCCAACATCATCGTCACCATGGTCGGTGGCCAGGAGACCACCACCAATCTGATCGGCAATGGCCTGCTCACTCTGCTTCGCCATCCGGACGAGCTGGCGCGATTGCGCGACGACGACCTGGTCGTCGACTCCGCCGTCGAAGAGCTGCTGCGCTACGAAAGCCCGAGCCAGCATACGGCGCGCCTGGCGCCTGCCGACATGGCGCTGGGCGACAAGCGGATCCGCAAGCGCGATGCCGTCATGGCGGTGATGGCCGCCGCCAATCGTGATCCTGCGCGCTTCGCCGACCCTGACCGGCTCGATCTGGAGCGGGCGAACAACCGCCATGTCGCATTCGGTTGGGGCGCACATTTCTGCTTCGGTGCGCCGCTTGCCCGGATCGAGGGCCAGATCGCGTTCCCGACCCTGCTGCGCAGGCTTCCAGGGCTGGCGCTCGCTCCGGGAGCGCTTCGCTGGCGCGAGAATCTCGGCCTCCGCGGCCTCATGTCCTTACCGGTGACGTTCGGTGCGTAGCTGCCATGCCTGACGACTCGGCTGCTCTTTCGGCGCAGAAGCGCCGCCTGCTCCAGGAACTGCTGGCGGGCGGTGAGCACACGATTCCTGCACCGCACGACCGCATCCCGCGGCGTCGGCCGCAAGAAACGATTCCGCTGTCGATCGAGCAGACCGGCGTGTGGCTGCACAGCACGATGGCAGAAGCGCCGCTCTACAACGAATCGTTCACCCTGCATCGTCACGGGCGATTTGACATCGAGACGATGCAGGCGACGCTCGACTACCTGATCGGGCGCCACGAGATCTGGCGAACTGCGTTCGTGGAACAGGCCGGTACGGTCCGCGCCGTGGTCGATGCTGCGGCGAGGATCAACCTCGAGTTCGTCGACCTCACCTGCATCGCCGAGCAGGAGCGCGACCAGGCGGCGATTGCGCTGGCGACGGAGGATGCGCGTCGACCATTCGATCTCTCCCAGGCGCCGCTGGTACGCGTGACGGTGGTGCGACTCGCTGCCGACCGCCATCGGCTCTACTTCAGCCTCCATCACATTGTCTTCGACGGCGTCTCCATCTACCGCGTGCTGGTGCCCGAGCTTGCCGTAGCCTACGCCGCGCTGTCGATTGAAGAGATACCGCAGCTCCCACTGCCATCGCTGCAGTATGGCGATTATGCGGTCTGGCAGCGGGGGCGCTTGCAAGGCGTGGAAGAAGCGCGTTGCCTCGATTATTGGCGACGTCAGCTCGCCGAACTGCCGCCGGACCTGAAGCTGCCTGTCGATCGCCTGCCCGCGGAGCCACGGCGTCACGAAGGCGGCATGCTCACTTTCGACCTGCCGCACGATCTCACCGCTCGGCTCAAAGGTATCGCAGCGTCGCTTGGCGCCACGTTCTATGCCGTGCTGCTCGCCAGCTTCAAGGCGCTGCTGCATCGCTATTCGCAGCAGAACGACATCGTGATCGGCGGCGTGGTGGACACCCGTCTTCGATCCGAACTGCAGCAAACGATCGGCTATTTCCTGAACGGGGTCGCGCTGCGCAGCCGGCCGCGCGGCGACAAGTCATTCAGCGCCTATCTGGGCGAGGTCCAGACGATCGTGCTCGAGGCAGTCGATGCGGCGGGCGCGCCGTTCGACCAGGTCGTGCGCACTGTTCGACCGCACCGCCAGGGCAGCAACCATCCGCTCTACCAGGTCCTGTTCTCGATCCAGCCGCCGAGCGACGGCTGGCCGGACGGGTGGGACCTGACACAGATGGATGTCGCGACGGGCAGCGCGAAGTTCGACCTTTATCTCGAGCTGGATGAGCGCCGCGGCCAACTGATCGGCCGCTTCCTCTACGATCGCGACCTGTTCGACGAGGATACGGTCGGCCGCATGGCCGGGCACTGGCGAACCCTGCTCGAAGCGGTCGCGGCCGATCCGCAGATCAGGCTTGCGGACCTGCCTATTCTGACGCTGCAGGAGCGACGGACTGTCGAGAGGATGAACGCCGGCACGGCCGCGGCGATTCCCGACGTGACGATCGATGGCTGGTTCCGGGCTCAGGCTTCGAAGACTCCCGCCAGCATTGCCATCGAAGCGGGCTCGGTGTGCTGGACATACGAGAGGCTGCGCCGCCGGTCGCGAGCCGTCGCGGCCTGCCTGCGCCAGCTGGAATGTCCCGGCGAATCGGTGATCGGTATCGCGATGGATCGGACGCCCGAGATGGTCGCGGGCCTGCTCGGCATCCTCGAGGCCGGCTGCTGTTACCTGCCGCTCGATCCGGATCTGCCGACGGCGCGTCTCGCCCTGCTGATCGACGACGCGAAGCCGGCGGCCCTCCTGTCTCAAGTCGGGGTGCATCATCGCTTGCCACCCTACGATAGACCGCTCTTCTTGATCGAGGACATCGGCGACCGGCCATCCGACGAGGACGTATCGGTTACGCCCGATGACCTCGCGTACATCCTGTATACATCCGGGTCGACCGGACGGCCCAAAGCCGTCGAGATCGAGCATCGATCGGTGGTCAACCTGCTGGCCGCCATGCGGAGCGAGATCGGATTCGACGCCGACGACCGGCTGCTGTCGGTTACCACCATTTCGTTCGACATTGCCGCATTGGAAATCTTCCTGCCGCTGGTCACCGGCGGCCGTTTGGTCCTCGCCGGCAAGAGCGACGTCATCGATCCACGCGCTCTCGCTCGCCTGATCGACAGCAGCCGGGCCAGCGTCATGCAGGCAACGCCCGCACTTTGGCGGACCCTGATCCAGTCAGGCTGGGAAGGGCGGCCAGAGTTGAGGATACTGTGCGGTGGCGAGGCCCTGTCGGCCGGCCTCGCGCGCGAGCTCCGCCTGCGAACGGCCGCCGCCTGGAACGTCTACGGTCCGACCGAAACGACCATTTGGTCGCTCGTCCACAAGCTGTCCGACGGCGACGATCCGGTGCCGATCGGCAAGCCGCTGGCGAACACTTCGGTCCATGTGCTCGATGCCAGCGGCCTCGCAGTGCCCGCCGGCGTTCCGGGCGAATTGTTGATAGGCGGTGCTGGCCTGGCCCGCCGCTACCGCGGAGACCCTGGCCTCGCGGCCCGGCGGTTCGTGTCCCTGCCGGATGTTGCCGAGGGCCGCCTCTACCGCACCGGCGACCAGGTGAAGATGGAGCCCGACGGGACGATGCTGTTCCTCGGCCGCATCGACAACCAGGTCAAGATCCGTGGCTTCCGCGTGGAGCTCGAAGAGGTCGAGCGCGTGCTGGTATCGCATGCCGAGCTGCTTTCTGTGGCGGTGAAGGCCGTCCCGGACCCGTCTGGAGAGAAATCGCTCGTCGCCTTCATCGTGCCGCGCGACCAGGCCATCGATCTTGCAGCGAGCCTTTCCACCTTCCTGCGCCAGCAACTGCCGTCGTACATGGTGCCCCGGCACTACGTGGCGATGGCATCTCTGCCGCTCACCGTCAGCGGCAAGATCGACCGAGCGCGCCTGCCTGATCTGCCCGCCACCGAGGTCACGAACTCTGCGCCCGCGGCCGACCTCGAAAAGGCGCTGGTCGCCTTGTGGCAGGAGCTGCTGCAACTGCCCAAGGTCGGCCTCGACGACGATTTCTTCGACCTTGGTGGACATTCGCTGCTCGCTTTCACGATGCTGGCCCGCATCCGGTCGATGGCGATTGCCGAGCCGACGATGTCCGCCTTCTTCGCTGCGCGCACGATCCGCGGCCTGGCAAACCTGATGCGCCTGGACCACCGTCGGCCGGCATTCTCGCATCTCGTCCCGTTGCGATCGGGAAGGGGCGATCCATTGTTCATCGTCCATGGCGTATTCGGAAACGTGCTGCAATTGGCGCCGCTGGCGATGCAGCTGGAAACCGAGCGCCCGGTCATCGCGATCCAGGCTCGAGGCGTCGATCCCGCACTCGAGCCTCACCGCACGATCGATGCCATGGTGAAGGAGTATCTGGAGGCAATCCGTGGAGTCCAGCCGAAGGGACCGTACTCCATCGCCGGATATTCCTTCGGCGGCCTGGTGGCCTTCGAGATGGCCTGTCGCCTGCGCGCTTCGGGCGAGCCGGTTTCCCTGATGGCCTTGCTGGAGACCGACCTGCACTACAGCTTGCTGCCGCCTTTGCACAAGCTCATCCATGGAGGAGCGCTTGCGACACGTGTCATACGCAAGCTCTTCACCATCCCGCCCGCCAGCTGGGGCGAGTATCTCCAGCAGAAGACGATCCAGCTGCGCCGCGCGCTGTCGCCTGCACCCCTCGAAGGATTCGACTGGCCACTCGAGGAGATCCCGGAGGACCTGCGGCAACGCTATCGGCAGATGTATGCCATCGGACTACGTGCATTTCGCGCCTTCGCACCTTCCCGGTTCGATGGCCATCTTCATCTCTTCATGACCACGGGACCGCGATACGATACGTGCGACCCCCGACCGATCTGGCGACGGGCGGCGAGATCGCTCGAAGTCATCGAGATTCCAGGCGAGCACACCACCATCATGGACGAAGCGAACGTGCCAATGCTCGCAGCGCGGCTCAGCACCTGCATGCTTGCGCTCAGCTCCGGTCGGGATGACGGCACAAACTCCATCGTCATCCCGACCGGAGCGAAGCGGAGTGGAGGGACCTCCTCTTTGTCGAACGACTGAGCAGGTCCCTCCGCTGCGCCTCGCTGCGCGAGGCTCCGGTCGGGATGACGGCTTGGGATCGCACCCCAGCGTCACCCCGACCGCGGTCTCCTAGTAAAAAGTCTTCGCTGCCTCGGCGAGCCGTGTGGCTTGCGCCGGCGACAGTTCTTGCACGGAACGCAGGAAGTTGGGATGGCTGATACCCGAACCCAGATAGGTCCAGCGCATGGCCTGGTGCTGCACGGATGTGATGCGTTCGCACTGGTCGGCCGTGAAGGTCTTTCCGGTCGCGCGCTGCAGGGCGTCGAGGTCGAAGGCGGCCTGCTGCTTGAAGGCGCCGTCGAACATGCCGCCGATCTCGAGGTATCCGTCGACCGCCTGCTCGATCTGGCGGGCGTCGCAGCTGGCGGCAATCGCCTCGACCATCATCGTATCGAGCTGGGCGTGCTGCGCTTCCTCCATCCAGTGATGGCGCAGCAGGCTCCTGAACTGGTCGTCCAGGCCCTGGTTGTCGCGGATGCTCTCGAGGTAGTGCTTCTGGGTCATCCACTCGACCTGCAGGATCAGCAGCGCCACCGACAGCGGATGGTGCGCCAGCACTGCCTTGCCGACCTCGTCGGCCGGACCGATCATGGTGCAGGGCGTGCCGAAGCCCGCGTCGAACTCGCGCCCGAAGCTGCGGAACAGGTGGATGTGCTTGGCCTCCTCGGTGGCAAAACGCAGCAGCGCGCGCGTGCGCAGGTCGTCCTGACCGAGCAGCGGCCGCGCATGGTCGAGCACGAACGGCAGGATGAATTCCTCGACCAGGCCGAACGTGTAGAGATAGCCGTTGGCGCGGATGTGGTTGAGCTTGAGCCGGGCCTCAGGGTCGAGGAAGTCGAGCGGGGCCGTGCGGGCCAGCGACTCGGGCATGAACGGCTTGGTGAAGTCGAGGCGGTGGGTGCCGCCGATGATGTCCTCGACGCGCCAATTGATCTTCTCGGACGCGGCGAGCGCCTTGGCGTAAGTGAAACCGTGCGTGGCATGAGATGTCTGCAACATGGCCTGATCTCCTCGGGCTTGAGGCCCGTCTGATGGCGCGCAACATAGGCTTTTGCGTCCATCAGAAAATGATCAGGCGTCCGGTTTGATTGATCGGCCGTCCGCGTACGGCACAGCCGGACAACTGTTGCGTAAAAGACACTGATTGGTGATTGGGCCAAACGTCATCCCGACCGGAGCGCGAAGCAAGGACGAAGCAACGCCGTCATCCCGACCGGAGCGCGAAGCGCGGAGTGGAGGGATCTGTTCTTTTGCTGCGTTGACAAGAAGAGGTCCCTCGGCTGCGCCGCCCTACAGGCGGCTTCGCTCGGGATGACGGGAGAATTTGCGATAGCCCTGTCCGTGCTCGGGAAGATCATCACTTCTGATACTGTTCGAACAGCTGCTTGATCCGCTTGGCCGCTTCGTCGGTCGCCTGTTCAGGCGTCATGTTGCGTTGTGTGATGTTGGCCTCCGCCTGCGGCCAGATCTGCTCGGACAGCACGGCCGAGTAGGCAGGGCTGTAGGACATCCACCACGGTACCGTCGGCTTGACCAGGCCCATGTCCACCGCGACCGGGCGGTGCGGGTCCTTCGGGTCGGTCCAGTACGGATCGTTCTTCACGATGGAGGCCATCACCGGCAGATAGCGAGCGCGGGTTTCTTTCAGGTAGGCATTCAGGTTCGCCGGCTGGATGAAATCGCGCAGCAGCGCCTTGGCGCCGTCGACGTTCTTCGACCCTTTCGGGATGATGGTGGGGGAAATCGCCAGCACGCTCGCCACCGGCTTGCCGTCATTGGCCAGGGGAGGTCCGCGGGTGATGATCTCCTTGTAGTAGAGATCGGGCTTGTCCATCTGCGCCGCGGCAATCGAGATGGTGGCGTTGGGCGTCATCACGATCTGCTTGGCAAAGAAGGCGTTGTTGTTGTCGACATCGCCCCAGTTGATCGCACCCGGCGGCACATAGCCTTTCTTGAACGGCGTCGTCAGCCGCTCGAGCGTCGTGATCGCCGCCTTGCGCACGGCGGGATCGTCGATGTTCAGCTTGCCCTCGGGCGTGACGATGCCGACGCCGCCGTAGCTCACCAGGAACTGGTGGAACAGATTGCCCGCATCGGCCTCCTTCGCCGCCATCGAATAGCCGAGGCCGAAAATGCGCTTGCCCTTCGAGCGCAGCTTGTCCTGCACGGACTGGAAAAAATCGTGGAACTTGTCCTGGGTGCCCGGCACGTCGGCCGCGGCGAAGCCCGCCTCCTCGATCAACGGAAGCCAGAGCGAATTCAGCAGCGAGGACGCTTTGGTCGGCACGCCGTAGTACGAACTCTTCTTTTGCTTGGCGTTGTAGAGGCGCGCACTGACCAGCGCGGTTTCCGTGAACTCCGCCTTCTGCGACTCCACGACATCGGAGACATCCTCCAACTGGTCGTTCCATGCCGCGCGCGGCACCAGGAAGCGGTCGCCGGTGACGGTGTGCACCACGTCGGGCACGTCGCCCACCTGCATGGCGGCGATCAGCTTGGTGATCACGTCCGGCGCGTTCATGATGGTCAGATTGACCTTGGTGTTGTTGCGCTTTTCCCAGTCCGCCATCCAGGTGATCACGGCATCGTTTTCGGCCTTGTAGAAGCCCTGGGTCCACCAGACCGTGAGTTCGCCGGCCGCCGCGGCGCGGCGCGGCGCGAGGACCGTGCCTGCCATGACCGCGGCGCCTGCCGCACTTGCGCCAACCAATGTCCGCCGCCGTGTAATGCGCTTCATCTTGTTTTCCTCCCAGGACACCCTGCGGGTGTCGCGTTCAACCCTTCACGCCTCCCATGGTCAGACCGCCGTGCATCTTGCGGCGGACACCGTAGTAGATCAGCAAGGGCGGAATGGCGTAGATGATCGCCGCCGCCATCAGGTAGTTCCAGGGTGCCTCGTCGCCCACCAGGAACTTGCCGAGCGTCACCGGCACGGTCACGACCTTGCCGCCCGACAGCAGCAGGAAGGCGTACAGATATTCGTTCCACGACAGCAGCAGCGCATAGGTGCCGATCGCCACCAGAGCGGGGGCCATCAGCGGCAGATAGATGCGAAAGAAGATCTGCGGCGGCGAGGCGCCGTCGATGCGCGCCGCCTCGTCCAGCTCGAACGGGATCGAGGCGCTGTACTGCTGAAAGATGAAAATCGCATAGGGCGTGGCGAAGGTCACCTCAACTGCGATCACCGCGAGCGGATTGTTGGTCAGGCCGTACTTGCCCATGATGCCGTAGAAAGGGATGGCCAGGAACGACATCGGGATGACATAGGTCAGCAGCGCCGCATTGGTCAGCATCCAGCCGTTGCGGATGCGCATCCGGCTGATGGTGAAACTGGCCAGGGTCCCGATCGCGAGCGTCAGGAACGCCACGACGATGCCGATGAAGAAACTGTTTCCCATCTGGTTCCAGAATGTCTCCAACAGCCAGAAGGTCTGGCGGAACACGACGCCGAAGGCATGCACGCTGGGGGCGACCGGGATGACGGAGGTGCTGAGCACTTCCTCCTTTTCCTGCATGGACACGCGGATGATGTTGTAGATCGGCAGCAGCGTCCAAATCAGCAGAACCGACGACAGCAACCACACGCCGATGCGGTTGACCACGCGGGCTCGACGGTGCGCGGTCATATCGTGACCTCGCTCTTCCGCAGCTGGCGCATGAGCAAGATCACCAGCGGAATGAGCAGGGGCAACGCCGTCAGCACCGTCGCCATGCCCAGATTCGGATCGCCGAGTTCGAATGCGTTGCGGATGCCCAGCGTCGCGAGGACATGCGTCGAAAGCGCCGGCCCGCCTCCGGAGATGAAGCGCACGGCGTTGAAGTCTCCCAGCGCCCAGATGGTGGAGAGCATGGTGCAGACGAGGTACATCCCGGCCATCAGCGGCAGGGTCACGTGCGCGAACTTCTGGAGCGGGCTCGCACCATCGACATCCGCGGCTTCATACAGTTCGAGCGAGATGGCCATGCGCCCGGCGAGGAAGATAAGGGTCCAGAAGGGCAGCCACTTCCAGATATGGCCATAGATGACCGAAGCCAGCGCGAAGCCATGACTGTCGAGCCAGGGCGGCCCATCCACCTGCGCCACGTGCCAGATGATGTTGTTGATCAGCCCCCATTGCCCGTTCAGCATCCAGTTGATGGACAGATAGCTGGGCAGTGCCGGCACCGCCCAGGGCAGCATGAAGATCAGCAGAAGGATCTTCGTCCACCAGCCCTTGCGCATGAAGAAGCCCGACAGCAGCAGCGCCAGCAGCAGCTTCAAGTTCACGCCGAACAGCAGATAGAGCAGCGTGTTCACCACCGTGCGGGGATAGACGGGATCGCTGAACAGTGCGCGATAGCTGGCCGGATCGCTGCCCAGCCACAGCCCATAGCCGATCGGGTAGATCACGAAAGCCAGGAACACGGCGACGTACGGAGTGACGAAGGCCAACGCCCAGAGCTTGTCGGCGCCAATTTTGCCGCGTCGCCGCGCCAGGGGCGCGGTGATCGTGGTCGCGGCCGGGCCGTCGGTCGTGGTCGTGACCGCCATCGTTCGGCTCCTTCCCTATGGCCCCGCGTTCTGTCGTGCGGTGGCAATCCGTCCCTGCGGCGAAGGGGGCCTCGTTCGTCGTGGCCTGCTTCGGCCGGCTCAGTCCGAACGCGAGTGTGGCAATTTGCCCAGTGCAACACAACCGGTCTTGCGTGTGGACCGGCATCGTCGCGAAAAGCCGACAGTCGGAATTTAACCATGTCGTCGCAACCGCCGTCCTTTTGGCGAGCGAGACAGGTTGCGGACCATCGAGTGCGTCGATGGCGCGGCTTGCGTTGTCCTCGAGGAGCTATACGAGACGCATTGCGCACGATGAGAACGTGAGCGCCGATGCCTCTATACTGATCTCGGACATGCCTGGCCGCCTGCAGCGGCAAACGGCGGACGCAGAGGCAGTGGAATTTGTCGCTTTCCTCTGCCCTTTACACCTTTGCAGGTCGATCGACAGCTAACGCTGATGCCCGAGACCGATCCCGAGCTTGAAGGCCTGCTGGCGAAGCGCGGCAATGGTCCGCTTCATTTCCTTGGAAATCTTCGCGACGGGTGTTCTTGCCTTCGAATGCCTGCGCAGCTCGGCTTCCATCTGCTTGGTCCATGCGAAACCACGACCACGACGCACTTGTTTAATCTTCTTTGCCATTGATATCTCCAGTTCCGTGGCGCTTCTTAACGCAGCGCTTTAAATAAGCAAGGATTACTAACTTTCAAGTATAATGGCGTCGTTTCCTCGACAACAGCATTTGCTACGCCTGCGATGCGGTGACGAAATCGAGTGGCCTGCGCTCCGTGCAAGGCAAGGTCGTCAAGGTTTAATCGTCCAGACGCACCGTTCGTCATCGGCGCCTGGCTGGGCTAGGATGGCGCGGCAAGATTCGAACATCACACGGGTGAGGAGACGCGAGCCATGCGCACGAGCTTTTCCGTCAACGACATGACCATCCACCGGATCGTTGAGCAGGAAAGCGGTTTTACGCCGATGCTCGACTTCCTGCCGACCTTGTCGAAAGAAACCCTTGCCGAGAACCTCGCCTGGCTGGCGCCCGGCGGCTATGACAGCGCAAGCGGAAACGTCGTGCTGTGCTTCCAGTCGTACGTCGTCAAGACGCCGCACCATAATATCCTGGTCGACAGCTGCATCGGCAACGACAAGAACTTTCCGCTGCGGCCGGCGTGGAACAAGAAGACCGATAGCAACTGGATGGGCGCACTGAAGGCCGCCGGGCTCGGGGTCGAGGACATCGATTTCGTGATGTGCACGCATCTGCACGGCGATCACGTCGGTTGGAACACGCGGTTGGAGAATGGCCGTTGGGTTCCGACCTTTCCTAAGGCGCGCTACCTGTTCTCGAAGAAAGAATACACCTATTGGAGCGAGATCCATCAGAAGACGCCGCTCGACCAGATCACCGACAGCGTGCTGCCGATCATCGAGGCCAACCGGGCCGAATTGGTCACCAGCGATCATGCTCTCAACGATCATATCCGATTGAGCCCGACGCCGGGCCACACGCCCGACCATTTCGCGGTCTGCGCCGGCAAGGGCGGCGATGCCGCGGTGTTCACCGGTGACCTGATCCATTCGCCGATCCAGGCCCGTTTCCCGGAATTGGTCATGCGCGTCGACACCGACCGCGACCAGGCGGTCCGGACACGCCGGAACTTCTTCGAGCGCTACTGCGACACCGATACGTTGTGCTGCACGATGCACTTCCCGTCGCCTTCGGTCGGCCATGTCAAGCGCTGGGGTGACGGCTTCCGCCTGGAATACGTAAAGGGCTGAAGACGCTGGGCCGCCGTCGGCTTCATTGCA
>CADECW010000057.1:0-12495 GCA_902825855.1 uncultured Rhodospirillales bacterium
GAAGCCGCCCGAAGGGCGTCGCAGTCGAGGGACCTGTTCTTGTCGACGCATCAACAGAAAAGGTCCCTCCACTTCGCCTCGCTGCGCTCGGCTCCGGTCGGGATGACGGAGTTGGGAAGGGCGGCGTAGACGCGAGCGCGATCGGCGTTACTTCTTCGGCTTTGCCCGCACGCCGGCCATCGCGCGTACCTTGGCCTGATGGGTGCGGGCGGCGTTGACCAGCATCGGCAGGTCGTTGCCGGCGAGCAGCATCTTCATGCCCTTGCCGATGTAGAGCTGCAGCAGATCCTCGCTGTAAGCGCCGCCCATGCCGGGGAACTTGCGGTGCTTCTTGCAGGCGGCGACGACCTTGTCGACGGCCTCCTGGATCTTCGGGTGCCCGTTCTCCCCGGGGATGCCCATCTCGACCGACAGGTCGCTGGAGCCGACGAGCAGGGCGTCGATGCCGGGTACTGCCGCGATGGCCTCGGCATTGCGCACCGCCTTGGGCGTCTCGATCATCACCGTGATCAGCGTGTTGTCGTTGGCGCGTCTGGTCATGTCGGCCATCTTCATGGGCGCGTAGTCGAATTGCGCCTGGCCGCCGCCCACCGAGCGATGGCCGAGCGGCGGATAGCGCAGCTTGTCGGCGATCTCGCGCGCCTCCTCGGCGGTGTCGACGTGGGGGATGACGATGCCCAGAGCGCCGCCGTCGAGAATGCGCGTCGCCATGGCGAGCTCGCCGTAGGGCACGCGCACGATGGGCGCGATGCCGGAATCCTGCGCCGCGGTTGCGATCTCGCAGGCCGTCTCGATCGACATCGCACCGTGCTCGAGGTCGAGGAACAGCCAGTCGAAGCCGGCAGCCTTCATCACCTTGATGATGTCGACGTTGCGAACCAGTCTCACGCCGATGCCGACCGCAAGCTGATTCTTCTTGAGCCGCGCCTTGGCGGCGTTGACTGCAAAGGCCATGTTTCCCCCTCTGACACCTTTGCGATAGGCTAGACGCCATGACCTTCCATGTCGAACGAATCGACCACGTCGTGCTGCGCTGCCGTGATCTGCCCGGCATGGTCCGCTTCTACGAACAGGCCCTCGGTTTCAATGTCGAGCGCAAGCTCGACCGCATCAGCCTGGTGCAGATGCGCGCCGGCGCTTCGCTGCTCGACCTGATCGCCGCCGAGCGGCCGCAGGATGCGGCGAACATGGATCACCTGTGCTTCCGCATAGAACCGTTCGACCGTGACGCCATCGTCACCCGTCTTGCGCCGTTCGGGATATCGGTCGGCGAAACCGTCGAGCGCTATGGCGCGGAAGGCAACGGCCCCTCGGTCTATTTCCATGATCCGGAAGGAAATCAGATCGAATTGAAGGGGCCGGCCGCCCCTACGGCCCATTAGCGCTTGGCCGATGCAGGGGTTGTGCTAGCCTCCCGGCACGGGGAAAGAACAGCGCCATCCAACGGCGCACGTCCTTGGGAGGAAAATTGATGAGTTCGCGCGTGGCGTTAGCGATCGGGACTCTTGCTGCGTTCATGCTGGCAGCGGCACCGGCTGTTGCCCAGAAGCAGGGCGGTACTCTGAAGATCTCTCATCGGGACAACCCGCCCAGCGCCTCGATCCACGAGGAAGCGACCATCTCGGTCATCCAGCCTTTCATGGCGGTGTTCAACAATCTCGTGATGTTCGACCCCAACGAGAAGATCAACAGCCCCGACAAGATCGTGCCCGACCTGGCGGAGAGCTGGTCATACAGCCCCGACCAGACCAGGCTCACCTTCAAGTTGCGCAGCGGCGTAAAATGGCACGACGGCAAGCCGTTCTCGGCCAAGGACGTGAAGTGCACCTGGGACGCGCTGATCGGCAAGGAGGACGACAAGGCCGATCTCATCCGCAAGAACCCGCGCAAGGTCTGGTACAGCAATCTCAAGGAAGTCACGGTCGGCTCCGACAGCGAGGTCACCTTCGTGCTGGGCCGGTCGCAGCCCTCGTTCCTGTCGATGCTGGCGGCCGGCTATTCGCCGGTCTATGCCTGCCACGTCCAGGGCCGCGACATGCGCTCCAAGCCGATCGGCACGGGCCCGTTCAAGGTCGTCGACTTCAAGCGCAACGAATCGATCAAGCTGGCTCGCAATCCCGACTATTGGAAGAAGGGGCGGCCGTATCTTGATGCCATCGACTGGAAGATCGTGCCCAACCGCAGCACGCGTTCGCTGGGCTTCGTCGCCGGCGAGTTCGACATGACGTTCGATTCGGACGTCACCTTCCCGATGCTGAAGGACGTCAAGGCGCAGAAGCCCGACGCCGTCTGCGAAGCGCGGCCGACCAACGTCAACGCCAACATCCTGGTCAATCGCGACGCTCCGCCGTTCGACAAGCCCGAGCTGCGCCGCGCCCTGGTCCTCGCGATCGACCAGAAGGCGTTCATCGACATCCTGTTCGAGGGCCACGCGCTCTATGGTGCGGCCATGCTGCCGCCGCCGGCCGGCTTCTGGGGCATGCCCAAGGAGATGCTGGAGGGCCTGCCGGGTTACGGCACCGACATCGCCAAGAACCGCGCCGAGGGGCGCGCTATCATGGAGAAGCTCGGCTACACCAAGGACAAGCCGCTCAAGATCAAGGTCGCCACGCGCAACATCGCGATCTACCGCGATCCGGCGGTGATCCTGATCGACCAGCTCAAGTCCATCAACATCGACGCCGAGCTCGAGCCGATCGACACCACCGTCTGGTACAACAAGATCCAGCGCAAGGACTACTCGGTCGGAATGAACCTGACCGGCGGCGGCGTCGACGACCCCGACACGACCTTCTACGAGAACTTCCACTCGAGCTCCGATCGCAACTACACGGCCTACAAGAACCCCGAGGTCGATGCGCTGATCGAGAAGCAGTCGGCCGAGCTCGACCGCGACAAGCGCAAGAAGATCGTGTGGGAAATCGAGAAGAAGCTCGCCGAAGACGGCGCGCGCCCCGTGATCGACCACAACGTCGCCAACACCTGCTGGACGCCGCAGCTCAAGGGTCTCGTGCTGCAGCACAACAGCGTCTACAACGGCTGGCGCTTCGAAGACGTCTGGCTGGATCGGTAAGACCGATCGAAGGAAGGACTGATGGGCTCTTACCTCGTCCGACGCTTCCTGCTGATGGCCCTGACGCTGTTCGGGATGTCCGTCCTGATCTTCGTCATGCTGCGCCTGGTGCCGGGCGACATCGCCGACATCCTGGTCGATGCCGCCGGTATCGCCGACGCCAAGGAAAAGGCCAAGATCGCCAAGGAGCTGGGGCTCGACCGGCCGATCCTCGAACAGTACGGCCAGTGGATCGGCGGGCTGTCGCGCGGCGACCTCGGCTTCGCCTACGTCTCCGAGCGGCCGGCTATCGAGGAGATCGCCCCGCGCATCCCAATCAGCGCCAAGCTGACGGTGATGGCGCTGTTCTTCTCGATCATCCTCGGCGTGCCGTTCGGCGTGATCAGTGCGGTGCGCCAGAACACCACGCTCGACTATTCGCTGCGTGTGCTCAGTCTCAGCGGCCTGTCGCTGCCGTCGTTCTGGCTCGGCCTGCTGGTGCTGATGGCGTCGGTGCACTGGTTCGGTGCCATTCCGATCTACACCAACGAGCCGCGAGGTTTCTTGCAGGAGGTCGGGCTTCTCGCCATTCCTGCCGCGGTCGTGGGCTTCCGAAGTTCGGCGCTGATCATGCGGCTCACGCGCTCGTCGATGCTCGAGGTCATGCGTCAGGACTACATCCGCACGGCACGCTCCAAGGGCGCCACCAACACCTCGGTGAACTACAATCATGCGCTGCGCAACGCGCTGCTTCCGGTGGTCACCATCATCGGCATCGAGGCAGCCTTTCTGGTCGGCGGCCTGATCGTCACCGAGACGGTGTTCAACATCCCGGGCGTCGCCCGCTTCCTCGTCGAGGCGATCCGCTGGCGCGACTATCCGATCGTGCAGAACCTTGTGATGCTGATTGCCTTCGTGGTGGTCACGGTCAATTTCCTGGTCGACATGGCCTACATGGTCCTCGACCCGCGCATCAAATATGCGGACTGAGCCATGACAACCATCGATCATGATGCCGAACTAGCCCGCGCCGGCGCCAACATCACCGGTCTCGGCGGCCAGCTTGCCTTCATGGCGCGACGCTACCCCCTGGGTGCCGTCGGCGCGGTGATCGTGCTGGTCTTCGTGCTCACCGCCGTCTTCGCCAACTTCATCGCGCCGTTCGATCCGACCGCGACCGACGCCAAGGCCTCGCTCGCCCGGCCCGGCAGCGTGTATTGGCTGGGCGCAGACTTCATGGGCCGCGACATGTTCAGCCGCATCGTCTACGGCGCGCGCATTTCGCTGGCCGTCGGCGCGGGCGCCACGCTGATGGGCGGCCTTCTGGGCGTGTCGATCGGCCTGATGAGCGGCTATCTCGGCGGCGCCTTCGATCTTCTGACGCAGCGGCTGATGGACATCATGCAGTCCCTGCCGTTGCTGGTGATGGCGCTGGTCATGGCCGCCGCGCTCGGTCCGTCGCTCGAGAACACCATCATCGCCATCGCCATTCCGCTGGTGCCGAGCGTCGCCCGCGTCGTGCGTTCCTCCACCCTGTCGCTGCGCGAGCAACCCTTCGTCGAGGCTGCGCGCGCCGTCGGCATGGGCGAGCTGCGCATCGCCGTGCGCCATGTGCTGCCCAACACGCTGGCGCCGTTGATCGTGCTGGCGACGGCCCAGCTCGGCTCGGCGATCCTGGTGGAGGCCTCGCTGTCGTTCCTGGGCCTCGGCATCCCCGAACCTTATCCCTCCTGGGGCCGCATGCTTTCCGAATCCGCCGCCGAGTACGTACGCACCGCGCCGTGGCTGGTGATCTTTCCCGGCGTCGCCATCAGCCTCACCGTGTTCGGCACCAACCTTCTGGGCGACGCCCTGCGCGACATCCTCGATCCGAGACAGCGTTCATGAGTTCACTTCTCGAGGTCGAAAATCTCGGCACCTGGTTTTATACGCGGCAGGGCATCGTCAAGGCAGTCGACGGCGTCGACTTCCAGGTCGCGTCCGGCGAAACGCTGGCCATAGTCGGCGAGAGCGGCTGCGGCAAGAGCATGACGGCGCTGTCCCTGATGCGCCTGATCCCCGATCCGCCGGGCCGCATCGTCTCGGGCTCGATCCGGCTGGGCGATCGCGATCTCCTGAAGATCAGCGAGGAAGAGATGCGGCGCGTGCGCGGCAACGAGATCTCCATGATCTTCCAGGAGCCGATGACGTCGCTCAATCCGGTGATGACGATCGGCAAGCAGATCGCCGAGGCGCTGATCCTGCACCGCGAGATGGACCGCAAGGCGGCGCTCAAGCGTGCGGTGGACATGCTCGACCTGGTGCGCATCCCCGAACCGGCCCAGCGCGCCAAGGAGTATCCGCACCAGCTCTCGGGCGGCATGCGTCAGCGCGCCATGATCGCCATGGCGCTCGCCTGCAATCCCAAGGTGCTGATCGCCGACGAGCCGACCACGGCGCTCGACGTCACCATCCAGGCGCAGATCCTGGAATTGATCGTCGAGCTGCAGCGCGAGTTCGGTGCCGCGGTGATCCTGATCACCCACGATCTCGGCGTGGTCGCCGAGACGGCGCGGCGGGTCATCGTCATGTATGCCGGCCGCAAGGTCGAGGAGGCCGAGGTCGGCGAATTGTTCGCCCGCCCGCTGCACCCGTACACGGTGGGCCTGCTGGCCTCGATCCCGCGGCTCGACTTGATGCGCGGCGAGCCGGTGCGCAATGCCGTGCGCCTGCAGGAGATTCCGGGCATCGTGCCGCCCCTGTTCGACCTGCCCGAGGGCTGCGCCTTCGCTCCGCGCTGCAACAAGGCCGACGACCTCTGCCGCCGCGAGCGGCCGGCGTACGAGCAGAAGAACACCGGCCACTGGGCCGCCTGCTGGCACTCCGATGTGTAGGGGTTGCGTATGAGCCCGGCCTCCAACATGCCCGTCCTCGAGGTGAGCAACCTCAAGAAGCACTTCCCGGTGCGCAAAGGCCTGCTGCGCCGCACCGTCGGCCATGTCTACGCCGTCGACGGCGTCAGCTTCACGATCGGCGTCGGCGAGACGCTCGGTCTGGTGGGCGAGAGCGGCTGCGGCAAGACTACCGCCGGCCGCGCCGTGCTGCGCCTGATCGAGCCGACCTCGGGCTCGGTGAAGGTGGGCGGCACGGAGATCACCGGCCTGTCGAAGTCGGATATGCGGCCCTACCGGGCCGAGATGCAGATTATTTTCCAGGACCCGTTCTCGTCGCTCAACCCGCGCATGACGGCAGGCGAGATCGTGGGCGAGCCGTTGCTGGTCCATGGTGTCGCCAGGCGCAAGGAACGCGAGGAGCAGGTCTCGGCCCTGTTCGCCCGTGTCGGCCTGAGGCCGGCCCAGATGAGCAACTACCCCCACCAGTTCTCGGGCGGTCAGCGCCAGCGCATCGGCATCGCCCGCGCGCTGGCACTCGGCCCCAAGCTGATCGTGGGCGACGAGCCGGTGTCGGCGCTCGACGTGTCGATCCAGGCGCAGGTCATCAATCTGCTGCAGGACCTGCAGCGCGAGCGCCAGCTTTCGTATCTGTTCATCTCGCACAATCTCGCGGTGGTCGAGCACATCAGCCACCAGATCGCCGTGATGTATCTCGGCCGCATCGTCGAGTATGCCGATACCCGCTCGATCTTCACGCGCGCGCAGCATCCTTATACCGAGGCCCTGCTGTCGGCCGTTCCGGTGCCCGACCCGGCGATCCGGCGCCAGAAACGGGTGCTGCAGGGCGACGTCCCGAGCCCGGTCCGGCCGCCGCCGGGCTGCCATTTCCACACCCGCTGCCCCTACGCAGTCGAGCGCTGCAAGGTCGAAACCCCACCGCTTCGCGAAATCGCTCCAGGCCATCAAGTTTCGTGTCATTTGCGCTAGCTGGAGCGCACCAGGATGCATGTTGCAGGAAGCATGATGGGTCCAGCTGATTCCAGCTGGACCCATCATGCTCTACACTGCCTCCCTTGAGGGAGGAAACCAGAGTCATGGCGGCTTTTGACTATGTGATCGTGGGTGGCGGCTCGGCGGGTTGCGTGCTGGCCAATCGGCTGAGCGAGGATCCGGGCGTGAAAGTGCTGCTGCTGGAAGCGGGCCCGGCCGACAAGTCGATGTGGATCGACATCCCGGCGGGCTTTACCAAGCTGCTCAACCACAACACCTTCAACTGGAACTTCGAGATGGAGGCCGAGGAGGGGGTGGCCAACCGGCGCATTCCCTGTCCGCGTGGCAAGACACTGGGCGGCTCGAGCTCGATCAACGGCATGCTCTATGTGCGTGGCCAGCCGCTCGACTACGACACCTGGGGTCAGCTCGGCAATCGCGGCTGGTCCTATTCGCAGATCCTTCCTTATTTCAAGAAGTCGGAGAATTTCGAGCGCGGCGGCGACGACAGCCGGGGCAAGGGCGGCCCATTGAACGTCGCCGATATGTGCGACACGCACGAGCTCTGCGACGCATTCATCGATGCCGCCGTGGCGAGCGGCTTCCCGAAGAACAAGGACTACAACAACGGTGACCAGGAAGGCTTCGGCTACTACCAGGTGACGATGAAGAACGGCCGGCGCCAGTCGACGGCGCGCGCCTTCCTAGATCCGGCCCGAAGCCGGCCCAACCTGTCGATCGAGACCGATGCTCTGGTGGGCAAGATCATCCTTGAGGGCAAGCGCGCGGTCGGCGTCGCCTACACCGTGCACGGCCAGGCCCGCGAGGCGCGGGCCGGCCGCGAAGTCATCGTCTCGTGCGGCGCCGTTCAGTCGCCGGGCGTGCTGGAACATTCCGGCATCGGCCAACCCGAGCTGCTGCGCCGCCACGGCATCGAGGTGAAGCACGAGCTCAAGGGCGTCGGCGAGAACTACGGCGACCACTTCGCGCCGCGCATGAACTGGCGGGTCAAGCTGCCGATCACGCTGAACGAGCAGACTCGCGGCCTGAGCCTGGTGAAGGAGGTCATCAAGTACTACACGACGGGCCGCGGTGCGCTGGCGCTGACGGCGGGCGTGGTCTACGGCTTCGTGCGCACGCGGCCGGGACTCGATTCGCCCGACATGCAGTTCCATATGGCCCACGCCAGCTACGACACCGCCCAGAAGCGGCTCCTGGAGAAGGAGCCGGGCATGACCGTGGTGATCGGCCAGTGCCGGCCCGATTCGCGCGGCTCGATCCATATCAAGTCGGCGACTCCGGGCGTGGAGCCGGCTATCCGGCCGAACTTCCTGACCGCCCAGATCGACCGTGACGCGGCGGTCGCGGGCATGCAGATCGCCCGCAGGATCGTCTCGCATCCGTCGATGGAGAAGTACATCGCCTTCGAGAACAAGCCGGGCAAGGACGTGAACAGCTACGACGAATGGCTCGATTTCGCGCGCGCGACTGGCCAGACGACCTACCATGTCTGCGGCACCTGCAAGATGGGCAGCGATCCCATGGCGGTGGTCGATGACCGGCTCAGGGTCCACGGCATCACCGGCCTGCGGGTGGTCGACGCGTCGATCATGCCGACCGTGCCGTCGGGCAACACCAATGCCCCCACGATCATGGTGGCGGAGAAGGGGGCAGATATGATCAAAGAGGATGCGAAGGCCGGCCTGAAGGCTGCGGCGTAACCCGGGGGGACTGCAGTGAAGCCGTTGATGTCGTTTCTGGCCATTGCCGGGCTGTCGACTGCCCTGATGGCCTGCAAGCCGGACGTGACCAACCCGTTGGGCTACCAGCCGGAAAGCAAGGAGAACCTGCTCGCCGACTCGGGCTTCAAGCAGCTGACGCTCAACTCGCCGGCAAAGGTTGCGGCATTCAAGAAGATGCCGCCGCACCGCATTTCCCAGACCACCTTCAAGGGCAAGCAGGTCTGGGTCTATCCCGACCAGAATGTCTGCGGCTGCCTCTATATCGGCGGCCAGACGGCCTACAATACCTTCATCAGGAAGGGTCGCGCCCAGATGATCGATAGCCGGGTCAACCAGATGTACAATCAGGGCGCCAACGATCCGTACAATCCGACGGCCGAGATGGCGCAGCTCGACTGGGGCGATGCCTGGGACGCTTCCGACGCGTACGACCTGTATCTGAACTGAGCCCTTCCGAACCGCGGGCCAGCGCAGGCGCTTGAAGCGCTCTCACCACGCGTTGAGGTCGCCGACAAGCTGCCTGTCGAAGGTCAGGCTTTCCATGCCGCTGGAAAGCAAGACACCGTTTCGGTCATGGTGGCCACTGCCGAGGTTCCGTTTGTGGTGCAGGAAGTGGCCGACTTCGTGCGCCATGACGCCGATGAACGCTTCGCCATGGTCGAACACAGGTGGATTGCCCTCGTCGACGACCACGAAAACCTGCTCGTCGGACAGATACTGCCCAGCCGCCTCACTGGCCATTGCATCGTAGTCGCCGACGAGAAAGCACGTGAGATCGGCACCGCGCCTTTTGTATGGAACGACTTCCTTTCGAAAATCATCCCGGGAGATTTTTGGCCCGAGCGCCTTGTGGACGGTAATCCACGTGGCATCGAGCGGGCTGAAGAAAATGTTCGCCTGAGCTCCGAACGTCCAGTTCAGCTTGGTGAGAAACCACGGCACGTCTTCCGGCGTCCATTTGGTGGCGTTGATCACTTTGCCTGATTCATTCAGGTGCCGGAGGAATCTGAACGCGATCGTGTAGTCCTTGCGCGGCAGGAGGGCGACATCCAGCTTGATGCTGATGTTGCCGCGCACGGCCTTGAGTTCCGGAATGCCGATGCCTCTGGCGGTGACCTTGAGGCCACGCGCAAGCCCCTCCGGCCGTGCGGTGGCAAACAGCGCAGTCCGCAGGCGCAGCAACTGATCGTCACGCTCCTGACCTTTGAGCTTCCCAAAGCGCGTGGCGATGTATTCCTGAGCGACGCGTTCGACGTCCTCGAGGCGCACGTCGTCGACCTGCAGCCGGCCGGGATCGTACGAAAGTTGAACGCCCTTGCTGTCGCGCAGGCAGACCAGGTTGAAACCTGGCCGAGGAACGGACATGAAGCTTTGCTCGGCAATCACCCCGGACCTCGGCAGGAACTGAACGAAGCTCGCCATGGCTTTCCCCCGATCAACGATGGTGGCTCGCCCGGCCTGTCTCGCCGGGGATCACCATCGGGGATCATTGCCGTGCCCAGGTCCGGATGGCTACCCGCCGAGCAGCGCCGGCGCCGCCTTGACTTCCCGACGTTCGACCTTCTTCACGATCTCGGTCAGCTTGGCGTGAGTCGGCGCGGGCACGCCGATATAGGTGCCGCGGTCGGCGATGTAGCCATTCATGAACTCGATCTCGGTGCGGCGGCCCTTGCGGATGTCCTGGGCCATCGACGGGCGCTGGATGTCGGCGCGCGGGTTGGGGTTGGTGTTCGAGCCCGGCCGCATGATGGTCTCGATCGCGTCGAGCGCAGTCTTGTCGCCTTCCGACGCCTTGGCCAGCGTCTCGGGCTCCATCTTGCCGATCTTCTCGATGTGATAGCCCAGCGCCTGGCCGACGCGGACGGCCTCGCCGCCGAGCTTGATCGAGAAACGGCGGATCGCGTCGTTGCGGTCGCAGTCGCTGCCGGTGAGTCCGGTCGCGGCCGACACGCCGTTCTTCATGCCGTTCTGGCAGAGCTTGGCCCAGCGCTCACCCCACAGGTTGGTCGTGGTCTTGGCGCTGTCGATCCGGCCCACCATGTCGCGCAGTTCCTCGACGCGGCCGGTGATGCGGCCATGCACTTCGCCGACGCGGAACACCGTGTGCTTGTCGCCGCCCTTGGCGACGGTGCGGCGGATGCGGGCCGGCTCGAACATGTCGACCGATATCAGCGAGGCGATCATGCCCACGGTCTTGCCCCAGCCGACCACGCCCGCGATGCGCTCCTCGTTCAGGCAGTTCTGCAGCGACACGATGTAGCCGTCGGGCGCCAGGTACTGCTTGATCAACGCCGTCGCCCATTCGGTATCGTAGGACTTCATCGACACGAAGGCGATGTCGATCGGCTTCTGTCGCGAAAGGTCCTGCATCTCGGTGAGATGCATGGTCTTGGCGTTCTTGACCGTGACCTTCTCTTCCGGAGTGACGCCGTCGAGCTCCAACCCGTTCTTGCGGATGGTCTCGATGTTCTCCGGCCAGAAATCGATCAAGGTGACGTCCTCGCCCGTATGGGCGAGCCAGCCGCCGACATAGCCACCCAACGCGCCGACGCCGACGACCGCGATTCGCTTGCCCATGATGTCCCTCCTCAAGCTGCCGGCAGGCGGGCGAGGAACGCCTCGACTGCCTGATTGAAAAGCACGGGCTGATGCAGGTTGGCCGCATGGCCCGCGTCGGCGACCACCACCTTGATCGCCTGCTTGATCTTGGCCGCCATGTAGTCGGTGGCGGCCAGAAAGTTGGTGTCGTTGGCGCCGACCAGCACCAGCGCCGGCACGGCGACCTTGTCGAGCGACTGGATCACCCGGTCGTTCTCCTGGGCCAGCATGCCGCGCGCGGCGCGGGCCAGCCCGCTGGCGTCGCGATGGCGCGTCAGCTTGACCTCGTCGCTGGAGTTCAGGGTGGCCAGGCCCTTGGCCTCGAGGTTGGCGGCGCGCTGGCGGGCCGTCTCGTTCCACTTGGCGCGGGCCTCGTCCTTCTTGAAGCCCGGTCCGGTGTCGAACAGCATCAACGCCCGCACCCGCTCGGGATGGCTGGCGGTGAAGGCGAGCGACATGTAGCCGCCCAGGGACAGTCCGGCGATGATCGCCGTCCTGGCGCCGACCTGGTCGAGCAGCGCTTTCATGTCGCCGACGGTCAGCGCCTCGGAGTACAGGCCCTGGTCGGTCGGATAGTCCGATTCGCCATGCCCGCGCATGTCCCAGACGACGACCTGGTAGCGGTCCTTGAGGGCGGCGATCTGGCCGTCCCACATGCGCGCCGTCGAGCTGTAGCCGTGGCTCAGCAGGATCACCGGCCCGCTGCCATGGACCTCGTAGTGGATCTTCACGCCGTCGCGATCGAGCTTGGCCATTTCTTCCCCCCTATGGTGCGACACGCGGCTCGCGGCGTGCCCTTTCCAGATAGCGCTCGGCGTCCTCGGCCAGCAGCAGGCGATCCTTGGCGAGCGCCGTGACCACCGCCTGTACCTTGGCGAGGTAGTCCGCCCCGCCGGCATAGCGTTCGGCGACCGCAGGCCGCGGATCGCCCGACGCCTCGCGCGCTGCCCTGTCGGCAGGGAAGGGCAGGCAACTGCCGTCGCGATCGGCCAGCTCGCCGGCCGGGTAGGGCGGCTTGTACTCGTTCCATCCGGAATAGGTCGCGAGCGGCACGGCGATATCGGGCAGGCGGATTCCCGCCGCCTCGTTGCCGTCGCTGTCGACCTTGCAGACCAGCGTGCGATAGGCCGCCTCGGGCGACACCGGGCTCACCCAGTCGACCGGCGGCGCGACCCGGTTGGTGAGCTTCGCGACGGCCGCGCCCGGTATCGCCGGGAAGCCGGTCTTGTCGGCGTCGACG
>CADECW010000057.1:12595-41567 GCA_902825855.1 uncultured Rhodospirillales bacterium
CTTCGCGACGGCCGCGCCCGGTATCGCCGGGAAGCCGGTCTTGTCGGCGTCGACGAGAGTGCCTGCGGCTAGCGTGGGAACGCGGCTCGGCGGCGGCTCCTTGCCCGTCACGACCCAGTCGTCGAGCGCCGTCAGCAGGGCGCGAACGGCAGGCATGGGGTTGTGCGGGTTGCGCGGATTGACGTTGGGTCCGGGATCGGTGGTCGCGCCCGCGCGACCACCATGCTGGGTGCCGGCGATCATGTAGACGCGCGAGTTCTCGGGCAGGGCGAGATCCTGCTCGCCGAGTGGATCGGTGTGCAGCAGCGACGCGCCCTTCTGCCAGTACTCGGTCGAGGTGTTGGTTTCGATCAGCTTGGGATCGCTGCCGTCGCCGCGGAACAGGGCACCTTTCTGCTCGGTCAGCGGATCGGCAACCAATGCCGTCGAAAAAGGAAACTCGTTCTCCGGGAAGCCGTGGTCCTCGTGCTGCGTGCCGGTGCGCGCCGGCTGGCCGAATGGCGTGTTGAAGAAGATGCGGCCGATGCCGGCGATGTGCGCATGGACACCATCGAAGACCTTGCGGCCCTGCTCGTCGCGATTGAAGCCGGCCGAGATGTGGTGACGCAGATAGCGCCCCGCCTGCGAGAAGCCGATGGCCAGGGCATGGCTGACCTTGCGGCCGGTGGCGGCGAGCGCCGCCGGATCGTGGCGCAGCCAGCTCACGACGTCGCGGGTCGCGGCGAAGCCCAGCCCCTGCACTTTGGGATTGGTGGCCTCGTAGTGGAATTCGTAGAGCCAGCCCGGTTTCGGCTTGGCGCCGTCGGCGAGCTTGATCGACCGCGCATCGACGAACGACCACTGGCTGCGCGGCACCTCGGTGCGCGGATCGCCGGCGCGCTCGCGCACCGATAGCCGCGCCCACGGCTGGTCCGTCGAAGCCGCCTCGTAGGACAGCTTGAAGACCTCCAGATTGCCGCCGCGCGTGCCCGAGACGAACTCCTCGCGCACCATCTCGACGATCGGGCGGCCGTTGTCGGTCGCGACTGGCGCCACAAGCCCCAGGCCCATGTTGGCGCGCGGCGCGTCGGGATCCCAGCCCGACCACACGATGGTGTAGCCCTGGCGCATGGGAAAGCCGTTGCCGACATCGGCCAGGGTCTTGGGATCGTTCACGCCCTGCGGGCCGTCGGCGATGTTGCCGAACAGCATCTTGCGCCCGCGATTGTTGACTTCGTAGAGGATACGGCCGTTGCCCTTGGCGGGATCCTTCGGCCGCAGGATGAAGACGTCGGTCGTGTATTCGACCTTGCCCTTGGCATTGAGCGGCGCCTTGTCGATCAGGGCGATGCCCTTGTTGCCCGGATGCTCGGGATCGACCTCGCCGCTTGCCTTGGCGATCACGCGCTCATAGGCGCCGACGTCGCCGAACGGCGCGCCATCGGCGAGCGGCTCGACCTTCACGATATCGAACGAAACAAGCATTCAGGCCTCTTGCTGGCTCGCGGTCCGGCAGGACGCCATCACGCCTTGGCCTCTTCCGGCGGGAAGTTCAGCTCGACGCCGACGCCGTCGGGGTCGTAGAGGAAGATCTGGGCGGCGCCGGTGCGCGGCACTACCTGCTCGCGGAACTTGACGCTCTTCGATTGCAGGCGCTTGCGTACGCCCGGCAGGTCGCTGGCGGCGAAGGCGATGTGGTCGAAACGGCCGGTGTCGTCGAACTTCTTCGCGGTGCCGCGCACGACGATGCCCTCGCGCGGCGTGCGCGGTCCCAGCAGATGCACGGTGGCGACCCCGCCGGAATAGAGCCAGTAACCCGGAAAGCCGAGCGGCGGGCGGTCGCCGTTCTCCAATCCCAGCACGTCGCAATAGAAGTCCTTGGTGGCCTCCAGATTGGACGGCTCGATGGTGTAATGCTGCAGGACGCCAAGCGGCATGGTCCGTCTCCAGTTATCGATCAGACGAAGGTGAGGTCGGCGTCGGCGCCAAGCATCCAGGCGCCGACAGTCTCGAAATGCGACAGCCGGCCTTGGAGCTGCTGGGTCACGGTGTGGATGTCGCGGAAGCGGCGTTCCAGCGGATGGTTCTCGAAGATCGCCGTGGCGCCGGCCGCGTTGTAGGCGAAGTCGACCGCCTCGCGCGAGCGATGGATGGCGTTGGTCGAGGCCATGCGGATGGTAATGCGATGGTCGACCGAAAGCGTGTCGCCGGCCGAGACCTTCTTCCAGATTTCCGCCACCGACTGCAGCAGGAAGGCGCGCGCCGAACGGATGCCGACCTCGACCTGGGCGAGGTTGGTCTGCACCACGGCGTTGTCGCGAAGCGGACTGGTCTTGCCGCGCGGGATCTTGTTCCTGGCGACGTCGACGAAGTTGTCCAGGCAGGCGCGCGCGATGCCCAGAGCCACGCCGGAGAAGCCGAGCTCGTAGCAGGTCATCGCCGACATGCGGTAGAGCGGACCGGACTCGCGGCATTCCTTCTGCCAGTCGCGCGTCATCGAATGGTCGCCGCGCACGAAATGGTCGGTCAGCGAAAACTGGTCGCTTGCCGTGCCGCGCAGGCCGACGACGTTCCAGATGTCGGTCCACTCGACCTCGTTCGCCGGCACCAGCATGGTGCGCTCGACCTGCCGGCCCTTGGCGTCGAGACGCGGCGTGCCGTCGGCCTGCCAGATCGGGCAGTGGGCGCCGAGCCAGGTGGCGTGCCGCCCGCCGGAAGCGAACGCCCAGACGCCGGTCACGCGGTAGCCGCCCTCGCATTCGATGGCGCGCACCCTGGGACCCGGCCCCCAGGCCAGCACGGCGCGCGGATCGTCGCCGAAGATCTCCTGGGCCACCGGCACGGCGAGATAGGCCGCCGACATCGAGCACCCGCCGGCCTGGCTGAGGCACCACGCCGTCGATGCGTCGCCCTTGGCGATCGCCTCGATGACTTGGAAGAACGTGATGGGATCGGTCTCGATGCCGTTGGCCGAGCGTGGCATCAGCAACCGGAACAGCCGTGCCTCGTGCAGCTTGTCGAGAAGGGCCGGCGGCAGCCGGCGCTTCTCCTCGATCTCGTCCGACGCCGCCTCGACGATCGGGCGCAGCGCCTCGGCACGCGAGACGATCGCCGGATCGCCGGCCAGATCGGCGGAAGACGGAATCAACGTGTCCAAAGCATCGCTCTCCATCATTCAGTCAGCGGCAGCCAGTTCGCGGTCGATCTGCTCGAGCGACTTGCCCCTGGTTTCCAGCCCAAGGAAATCATAGACCACCCTGGCCATCAGGAACCAGCAGCCGAGATCGACGAAAGCGGTCGGAATCTCGGTCGACAACGAGGGCATCGAACTTGGCGCTCATGCCCTGGGCGCAAACGCTACGCCTCGATTCCGAGCCGAGCCACGACCTTGGGCCAGGCACGTTTGCCCGTCGGAATGCGATCCTGCATTGCAGCGATGCCTTTGCTAACTTCGGCACCGCAACAAGGGGGTAACCGATGAACTGGACCGACCGCCGCCGACGCTTCCGCGCGATCCTGGCAGGAGATCGCTGTGTGCATCCCGGCTCTGTGTTCGATCCGATCTCCGCCCGCATTGCCGAGGACCTGGGCTTCGAGATCGGCATGTTCGCGGGCTCGACGGCCTCCCTCACCGTGTTGGGCGCGCCCGACCTGATCGTCCTCACCCTCAGTGAATTCGCGGGCCAGGCCTATCGCATCAACCGCGCCGGCGACCTGCCGCTGATGGTCGATGCCGACCATGGTTACGGCAATGCGCTGAACGCCAAGCGCACGGTCGAGGAACTGGAGACGGCCGGTGTCGGCGGATTGAGCCTTGAGGACACCGAGCTGCCGACGCCGTTCGGTACCGCCAAGCCGCGGCTGACATCTATCGCCGAGGGCGTCGGGAAGATGAAGGCGGCCGTGGCCGGCCGGCAGGACCCGGCTCTGTGCATCGCCGGCCGCACCAGCGCTGTCCAGATCAGCGGCCTCGACGACGCGATCGCCCGCGGCAAGGCCTACGAGGATACGGGAGTCGACGCGCTGTTCTTCGTCGGCGTGCGGACCCGCGCCGAGCTCGACGCGATCTCTGCCGCCACGCGACTGCCGCTGATCCTGGGCGGTGTGTCAGGCGATCTCACCGACCTGTCGTATCTCGGCGCCCGTCGCGTGCGCATCGCGCTGCAGGGCCACCAGCCCTTCGCCGCCGCGGTCAAGGCGATCCACGACACGCTTCGTGCGCTTCGCGACGGCACTCCGCCCGGCAAGCTCTCGGGAATAGCCGACGCCGAACTGATGAAGCGTGTGACGCGCGATGCCGACTACACGAAGTGGATGAAGGACTTCCTCGCCGGCTGATGCACCGCGTCGACACCGGCTACGATGTCAGCTTCGTATGCGTCGCTACCGGATGGATGCGCAGCCGCTGCGCCAGCTTGACGTTGGCGCGCGCCTCCATCCCCAGCCAGGCGCGCAACTGCGGCGACAGCGCCTCGATCGTCTCCGGGGAAAGGCTCGCGTTCCAGTTCTGCTGCTGGCGGATGAACGAGCGGGAGTAGTAGCCGAACAGCAGCGCCCGCTCACGGTCCTTCGAGACGTTGGCGCCCGAGGTGTGCCACAGCCGGCCATCCATGACGGCGATCGATCCGGCCGACGCGCTGAAGGGCACCATCCTGGCGCGCGCATCCGGCGGCAGGTCCGACGCGCGTTGGATCTTGTGGCTGCCCGGCAGGTAGCGCGTCGCGCCGTTCTCCTCGTCGACGTCGTTCAGGCACCAGATGATGTTGATGCTCCAGGGCTGGAACCACGGCTCGGGCACGACGATGCCCTGGTCGGAATGCAGCTCCATCGATTTGCTGCCGGGCAGGGCGATGTTCGCCGTGAAGTTGGAGATCAGGAAGTCCGAGGTCAGCAGTGTGGTGACGAACTCGATCGCGGTCGGGTGCTGGATCAGCTCGCGGAAGATCGGATCGCGTTCCAGGAGATAGAAGACCCGGACATTGTGCTCGTTGGGATCGAGGCCGATCTGGCGCGTCGGCACGCCGAGCCGGTCGCTTTCCTCGGCCGCGGCCCACAGCCGCTCGCGCACGCGCTCGGTCTCCGCTGCGGTGAGCACGCCGGGGATGACGCAGCATCCCTGGTCGAGCAGTTCGCGTTTCTTGTCGTCGAGGGTCATTTCTGCCTCCACATCATGCCGGCGGGCGAGCACTCGCAAATCGGTAGTGACCCTGGGGCGCGTCAAAGATCGAGATCGAGGACCAGCTCTCGGCTAATTCTGGTCGCGAACTTTGCAATCTCGGCAAACGCCTTTTGGCACTCCGCATCCTGGGCGATCGCTGCCTGCAAAGTCTCATGCGCAGCTTCGTCGTATTGCACAACGACGAGCCAATCGCCTCGATTTGGGCCGGTTTCCCATCGGCTGAGACGATAGACGATCCCGTGCTTGAGGTAGGCCGCTTTCAACTTCCTGGCTACGGGTGTCACGACGTCGATGGTGCCGCCACGGTAGTGGGAGATGGCCGATATGGTCATTCGTTCGCTCCGCCAATTGATGGTTCGGTCTGCAATCCGGATCAAACTCAGCCGCTATTTGTTTCCTGCAAGGTCAATGCGCCGGGAAGGTCACGCCGAACGCTCTCGCCATCGGCGGGTTTCGCCGAAGGACGTCAGTCGGCCGGAATCAACGTTACCGCGACACCATAGGAGTGAGTATCGCCGCCCAGGATGACGCCGCGCAAAGGACTGACGTCGGAGAAGTCGCGGCCCCAGGCGACGGCTACATGGTCTTCTTTCGCCACCAGGTCGTTGGTCGGGTCGAGATGGACCCAGCCCGCGGCCTCGCCGCACCATACCGCTACCCAGGCATGGCTGGCGTCGGCGCCGCGTAGTGCTACCTCTTCCTTGGAGTGGACGGTGCGGATGTAGCCCGAGACGTAGGCGGCGGCGAGGCCATGTGCGCGCAAGGCGGCGATCTCGACATGGGCGAAGTCCTGGCAGACGCCCGCCTTGCCGGCGAAGACCTCGGCCAATGGCGTGCTGATGTCGGTGGCGCCGGGATGGTATTCGAAGTCCTTCCTGATGCGCGCGGTGAGTTCGCGGGCCGCTTCGAGAATCGGCCGGCCGGGCTTCAACGACTGGGCGCCGTAGGCCTTCAACGCCTCGACGGCCGGCACCAGCGGCGACTCGTGGATGAATTCGCTCGCCTCGACATCGACCGGGAAACCGTCGCCGTTCAGGGCCGTGCGCACGTCTTCCCAGGCCGGCGTCGAGGCGGTCGGCGGTGGATCGGGGAAACGCACGTCGATGGACGCGCGCACCTCTATGTCGAAGCGATTGTGCGGCTTGTCGAGGCGATAGATGTCGATGTTGTTGCCGAAATGGTCGATGTGCTGCACCGCCAGTGCCGGGATCGGGTTGGTCTCGATGCTGATGGAGCTGACCGCCTGGCCGGGAAAGGCGCGGGCGCGCAGATGAGCGATGTGCTGGGCCGAATCGACGGTGCTGGCATAGGTATAGGACGTGCGATGGGAGAGCAGGTACTTCATGCCGCTCCTGCTAGGCCGTCGACGAGCCGACGGCCTGCGCCGCCGGCACATGGGAAAAATAGGCCCGCGTGATCGCCTCGGAGACCCCGTCGAGTCGGCGGTCGGTATCCTCGGCGAGATCGCGCAGTAATGCGAGGGCCAGGCCTTCGTGGCGCCACGCCTGCTCGTCACCGCTGAACTGCTTCACCGCGGCGGCAAGATCATGGTCGAGCGTCGTGGGCAGCGCTGCGACACGAACGCCCGAGACGTTGGCGAGATAATCGAGGTGGCCCTCGATGGCGCGCAGCTGAAAGGCGAGCGAGCGAGGGTTGCTGTCGTCCAGCATCACGAGATCGAGCACCGGCGCCGGCTGGAGCTGGCCGAGATAGCGTGTGCGATAGGTGATGGTGCTGTCGCAGAGTTCCAGCGCCACCCACATTGCCGCTTCCCAGTCGATCGGCGACTGGGCGAACGGTCCGAGCGCGCCCGTTACCACGAACTGCGCGCGTTCCAGGCGCCGTCCGAGGTCGAGGAACCGCCAGCCCGTACCGCGGGTCATGTTCTCCTGGGAGAGCCCCGACAGGATGGCGACGAACTGCACGATCTCGTCGAGCGCGGCGAGCAGCGGGTCGAGTTGGCCGCGCGTCGCCTGGAGGCGCCGGCGGACATCGGCCATCACCGGCCCGGCCGCGGTGATCATGTCGACCGAAAAGCGCTCGCGCATGGAGCTGGTCAGGCGCTGGATCGCATCGAGCACGGTGATCAGGCCGCGATTGTCGGCGGCGATGGCGGCGAGGCCGTGCTGGAAGGCGGCGTGCTCGGGCGCCGAGAGGGCGGCCCCCTGGTCCATCAGGTTGGCCTGACTCAGCAGGCGGCCGAGCAGGCGCAGCTCGATGGCGTCGCGCGGACTGACCGCGCCCGTCGCGATCTTGGTCGCCGTGGTGCGCAGCAGGCGGGCATCGTTGTCGAGACGTTCGATGTAGCGGCCGAGCCAGAACAGATTGTCGGCGACACGGCTCTGCAGGTCGGCCCCGCCGCGCTCGACCGACAATTGGTGGAAGCGCCGCGACGACGGCAGCTGGATGTCGGCCGCGTCCTCGGCCAGCACCCAGACATCCTTCAGCGTGCCGTTGAGGCGCCCGAGCGAGCGCAGGCAGGTGTCGCCCAGCGGCTCGCGCGCCAGGCCGCCCGGCAGCACGCGATAGGTCGAGCCCTCGGCGCCCACGAACACGCGCACAACCATGGCGGCCGGAGCGAGGTTGCTGCCGTCCCATTGCGGGCTGAGCGAGGGCGTCACGGGATACTGCGCCACGAAGTGTCCCGGCTGGGCGCGGATACGCTCCTCCAGCGCCTTGCGCTCGGCCGCTTCCAGCATGCCGACGACGATCGGTTCGCGGTCGGCCTCCAGGCACGGCCGCACGATCATCAGGTCGAGGTTGGCCAACGCGAAGGTGAGGGCCGCGGGCTCGCCCAGCCACCAGACGTCGAGCGACGGCATTCGCAGCGGCTCGCCGAGCAGCTTGTCGCTCAGGCGCTCGAGGAACGGCATCATGGCCGGTGTCTCGACCACGCCCGAGCCCAGCGCATTGGCGAGCGAGATCGTGCCTTCGCGCGTGGTTTCGACCAGACCGGTAATGCCTAGCGCGGAATCGGCGCGCAATTCGAGCGGATCGGCGAATGCGCTGTCGAGTCGGCGCAGCAGGACGTGTACCGGCCGCAGGCCGGCCAGGGTCTTGATCGAGACCTCGCCATCGCGCGTCACCAGGTCACCGCCTTCGACCAGGGGAACGCCCAGCATGCGCGAGAGGTAGACATGCTCGAAGTATGTCGCCGACAGCGAGCCCGGCGTCAGTACAGCAACGTTGGGCTGTGCCACACCGGGCGGCGACATGGCGACCAGCGCATCGTGCCAGTGGTCGACGAACGGCCGCAGGTGTCGCACCGGAATGGAGCGGAAGGCCTCGGGCAGGCTTCTGGCCAGCACGCGGCGCAACTCGATGGCATAGCCGATGCCCGACGGTACCTCGGTGTGGTCGGCCAGCACGTGCCAACGGCCGTCGCTCAGCCGCACCAAGTCGACGGCGTAGTGGGAGAGGTACCGCGTCGGGGCCTTGCCGTCGGTGACGCGACAGGGCCGCTGGAAGTGCCGGTTGGCATGGACGAGCATCGGCGGCAGCAGACGGTCCTTCAGTACGGTCTGCGGGCCGTAGAGGTCGGCCAGGACGGTGTCGAGCAGGCGGGCGCGCTGGACGACGCCGCGTTCGATCTCGGACCATTCGTCGGGCGTGATGACGAAGGGCAACGGATCGAATGTCCAACGCGGCGCGCCCCGGTCGTCGACCAGGTTGACCGTGGCGCCCGATTCCTCGAGCTGGCGGCGCGCCCTCTCGACGCGTTCGCCCAGTCCCCCGGGCAGCGCACGGATGATGCTTAGAATGCCTTGCCAGTGATAGCGAATCGACTTCTGGCCGGTGACCAGCTCGTCATATGCGCTTGCCGGCGAAGATGAGAGGCCGCGCAAAGACTCCATGGGCTCGCGGTAGAAGTGACAGGTGGGACTAAATTCGCATGGGGAGGACGCGGGGTCTACCGGTCTGGCCCGTCATCCCGACCGGAGCCGAGCGCAGCGAGGCGAAGTGGAGGGACCTTTTCTGTTGCTGCGTCGACAAGAGGAGGTCCCTCGACTGCGCCGCCCTCCGGGCGGCTTCGCTCGGGATGACGGGAAATTGCAAGGCGAAGAGACTTGTTCCGTTGTTGTTCAAACCAGGTCCCTCGACTGCGCCGGCCTCCGGGCGCCTTCGCTCGGGATGACGATATAGTGTGCAACGCTATGCCCGCCTGAGATCCAGCGTCAGCGGATGCTCCGGATTGTCGATTCGGCGCGGCTCGGCCATCTCGCCGGGTGAATGGCCGATCGGGAAGAAGCGGGCGCGGCGACGGGCCTCGGCCTCGTTGGCGTTGACCGGCATTCGATCGTAGTTGCGGCCGCCGGGATGGGCGACGTGATAGCTGCAGCCACCGAGCGACCTGCCATTCCAGGAATCGTGGATGTCGAACACGAGCGGCGCATGGATACCGATGGTCGGATGCAGCGCGTTGGCCGGCTGCCAGGCGCGATAGCGCACGCCGGCGACGTACTCGCCGACCGTTCCGGTGGCGCGCAATGGCAGACGCCATCCGTTGCAGGAGACGACGTGGCGCTGCTCGTTCAGGCCGACCGCCTTGACCTGCAGACGCTCGACCGACGAGTCGACATAGCGCACGGTGCCGCCACCACCCGGCTCCTCGCCCAGCACGTGCCACGGTTCGAGCGCATGGCGCAGCTCGACCTCGATGCCGCGTTGCGCGATGTCGCCGATCTTGGGGAAGCGGAACTCGAAGTGCGGCGCGAACCAGTCGGGAGAGAAGCGGTAGCCGGCATCGGAAAGATCGGCGAGCACATCCGAGAAATCCTGCCAGACGAAGTGCGGCAGCATGAAATCGTCGTGCAGCCGGGTGCCCCAGCGCGTCAGTGTGCGCTCGTACGGTCGCTCCCAGAACCTGGCGACCAGGCCGCGCAGCAGGGCCTGCTGCGCCACGCTCATGCGCCAGTGCGGCGGCATCTCGAAGGCGCGCATCTCCAGCAGCCCGCGCCGCCCTGCCGACGAGTCCGGCGTGAACAGCTTGTCGATGCAGAACTCGGTGCGATGGGTGTTGCCTGTGGCGTCGACCAGGATGTTGCGGAAGATGCGGTCGACCAGCCAGGGCGGCGTCTGCTGTTCCGGCTTGATCTGGCGAAAGGCAATCTCGAGCTCGTGCAGGGCATCGTTGCGCGCCTCGTCGATGCGCGGATGCTGGCTGGTCGGGCCGATGAACAGGCCGGAGAACAGGTAGGACAGCGAGGGATGGTTGAGCCAGTAGCCCAACAGGCTCTTCAGGAGGTCAGGCCGGCGGAGCAGCGGTGAATCGGGCGCCGACGGTCCACCCAGGGTCACGTGGTTGCCGCCGCCTGTGCCGGTGTGGCGGCCGTCGATCATGAACTTCTGGGCGCCGAGCCGCGTCGTGCGCGCTTCCTCGTAGACGATCTCCGTCTTGTTCACGAGCTCGCGCCAGCTCATCGACGGATGGATGTTGACCTCGATGACCCCGGGATCGGGCGTGACGCTGAAATTGAGCAGGCGCGGATCGGAGCCGGGCGGCGGATAGCCTTCGATGAACACCGGCTGGCCGAGCTCCTCGGCGGTGTCCTCGATCGCGATGACGAGGTCGAGATAGTCCTCGGTGCGCTCGGTTGGCGGCATGAATACGAAGAGATGGCCGTCGCGCGGCTCGAAGGCGATGGCCGTGCGCACGATGTTGCCGGCCGACTGGCCGACGCCGGTACGCAGTCCGAGATCGGGCGCCAATGCCCGGCGCCAGGCTTCGCGGCGTGCCTCGCCACGAGCCTCGCCACTGGCGCCTTCGGAGTGCGCGCGCTCCTGGCGGCGCAGCACCGGCGCGCGGCGGAAGGCCTCGAGCGGCGGCAGGTTGGGATGCGACGCCATGGGATCCGGATCGGCCATGAAGTCCTGGTCCGCCGCGGCGGACCACGGCAGCGAATCGAGCGGCAGGCGGTAGCCGAGCGGCGAATCGCCGGGGATCAGGTAGCACTTCTCCGAGCGCAGGAACCACGGGCCGCTGCGCCAGCGGCCACGGCCGTTGTGCTCGCGCTGTACCGGCAGCACGGTGCCGACGGCGGTCTCCAGGCCCTTCTCGAACACGCGGGCGAGCCGTTCGCGCTCCAGCGGGTCCTTCACCTTGGCCTCGTCGACCGTGACGTTGCTGGGCAGCCGCCGTTCGCGCCACAGGTAGTACCAGGTGTCCTCGAAGGCGTCGAAGAGATAGCCGGGGTCGAGCTGCAGCCGCTGCGCGAAGGCGAGCGCAAAGCGATGCGCCTTCTCCGGCGTCGCGCCCGTCGGCTTGTCTTCCAGCGCGTAGAGATGCTGGTCGCGCCAGATCGTCTCGCCATCCTTGCGCCAATGGCAGGTGAGCGCCCAGCGTGGCAACTGCTCGCCGGGATACCATTTGCCCTGGCCGAAATGCAGCAGCGGACCCGAGGCGAAGCGGTCGGCGAGCTTGCGGAACAGCACGCCGGCCTTGCGCCGCTTGTCAGGTCCCAGCGCCAGGGTGTTCCATTCGGCGCCGTCCATGTCGTCGATCGACACGAAGGTCGGCTCGCCGCCCATGGTCAACCGAAGGTCGTGCTTGCCGATGTCGTTCTCGACGGTTTCGCCCACGGCCAGCAGGCCAGCCCACTGCTCGTCGTCGTAGGGCTTCGTGGTGCGCGGGGTCTCGCGCACGCGCGTCACTTTCATGTCGTAGGAGAAGCCGACCTCGCTCTCGTCGACCGCACCCTCGATCGGCGCCGCACTCGACGGCTCCGGCGTGCAGGCGAGCGGGATGTGGCCCTCGCCGGTCAGCAGTCCCGAGGTCGGATCGAGCCCGATCCAGCCGGCGCCCGGCAGATAGACCTCGCACCAGGCGTGGAGGTCGGTGAAGTCGTGCGTCGGACCCTCCGGTCCTTCGAGCGGCTTCTCGTCGGGCATGAGCTGGATCAGGTAGCCCGAGGCGAAGCGTGCGGCGAAGCCGAGATGGCGCAGGATGGTGACCAGGAGCCAGCCGGTGTCGCGGCACGAGCCCTTGGCGAGGCCGAGCGTTTCCTCGCAGCTCTGCACGCCCGGCTCCATGCGCACGATGTAGCCGATGTCCTTCTGCAGCCGGGCATTCAGGCCGACGATGAAGTCGACGGTGCGCTGCTTGGACTTATCGACCTTGGCGAGCCAGGCCGCCAGCAATGGACCCGGCGGATCGACCTTGCGGAATGGCGCGATCTCTTCGGCGAGCGAAGGGTCATAGGCGAACGGCCACTGCTCGGCGTCTGGCTCGAGGAAGAAGTCGAAGGGATTGATCACCGTCATGTCGGCGACCAGGTCGACCACCACCTCGAAGCGATCGGTCTTCTCGGGGAAGACCAGGCGGGCGAGGTGATTGCCCTGCGGATCCTGCTGCCAGTTGATGAAATGCTGCTTGGGCTCGATCTTGAGCGAATAGGACAGGATCGCGGTGCGAGAATGCGGGGCGGGACGCAGGCGCACGACCTGCGGACCGAGCGCCACCAGCCTGTCGTAGGTGTAGGTCGTCCGATGATGCAGCGCGACGTGTATGCTCATGCCGACCCGCCCAATTCCGCTCTACAGGTACACTTAGCAAGTGACATGCCAGCGTCAAACGTCAGAAGTTAGGACATGACCGACTACTTCGACCTTACGGGCAAGGTCGCCCTGGTGACCGGTGGCAGCCGCGGCCTGGGCTACCAGATGGTGAAAGCCTTCGCGACCCACGGCGCCGACGTCTTCATCACCAGCCGCAAGCTCGATGCCTGCGAGAAGGTTGCTGCCGAGGTTCGGGCGATGGGACGGCGCGCCGCGACCTATGCCTGCAATGTCGCCAACTGGCACGAGCTGGAGGGCCTGGCCGAAGCGGCCTACGTGGCCTTCGGCAAGGTCGACATCCTGGTGAACAATGCAGGTTCCTCGCCATTGGCGCCCTCGTCGCTGGAGACTCCCGAGCAGCTTTTCGACCGTATCGTGTCGCTGAACTTCAAAGGTCCGTTCCGCCTGATGTCCCTGGTCGGCAGCCGCATGGCGGCAGGCGAGGGTGGCTCGATCATCAATATCTCCAGTGCCGGCGCGCTCAGGCCACGGCCGCAGATCGCGCCCTATGCCGGCGCCAAGGCAGCCCTCAATGCCATCACCGAGGCCTTCGCCTTCGAGTACGGACCCAAGGTCCGGGTCAATACCATCTCGCCCGGCCGCTTCCTGACCGACGTCTCCAAGGCATGGAGCGACGAGCACAAGCTCAACTCGACGGCCGCCCTCAAACGCAGCGGCAGCCCCGAAGAGATCGTGACGGCCGCGCTCTACCTGGCCTCCAGCAAGTCGAGCTTCACGACCGGATCGCTGGTTCGGGTCGACGGAGGAATTGCCTGAGGCGGCGCTATCAGTTGCAGGAGGGATATCCGGATGAAGATGAAAGCTGCCGTTCTTACGGTCTGCGGCGCACCGCGCCCCTTCGCCAAGTCCAAGCCGATCCAGATCGCCGAGCTCGATCTCGATCCTCCGGGCGAGGGCGAAGTCCTGGTCAAGGTGGGCGGCGGCGGGCTCTGCCATTCCGACCTGTCGCTGGTCAACGGCGATCGGCCACGGCCGGTACCGATCGTGCTGGGCCATGAGGGCGCGGGCGAGATCGTCGAGTTGGGTGCCGGCGTCCACGACGTCAAGGTCGGCGACCACGTCTGCTTCACCTTCAACGTGAGCTGTGGTCGCTGCCGGCGCTGCCTGGAAGGCCGGCCGTATATCTGCGAGCGCTCGGTCACGCCGCGCTCGGCCGGCCAGCTGCTGTCGGGCAATCATCGCCTGCATCTCGACGGCAAGCCGGTGAACCATCAGTCCGGCGTCTCGTGTTACGCAGAATATGCGGTGGTCGATCGCGGCTCGATCGTGGTGATCGATCCCACCCTGCCGCTCGACGTTGCTGCCCTGTTCGGCTGCGCCGTCGTCACCGGCGTCGGCGCGGTCGTCAATACCGCGCAGATCCGGCCTGGCAGCACGGTAGCGGTGGTCGGCCTGGGCGGCGTCGGTCTGAGCGGCCTGATGGGTGCGGTGCTGGCGGGCGCCAGCCGCATCGTGGCGATCGACCTGTCCGACGAAAAGCTCGGGCTCGCCCGCCAGCTTGGCGCCACCGACACGGTGAACGCCAAGGACGCCGACCATGTGAAGCAGGTGCGTGATCTCACCAGTGGCGGTGTCGACTATGCCTTCGACCTTGCCGGCACCATCAAGGCCATGGAGACGGCCTACCTCGTGACGCGCTGGGGCGGCACGACCGTGACGGCCGGCCTGTCGCCGATCTCGGCCGACTTCTCCTTCAAGCAGAGCGTGCTGGTCAGCGAGGAAAAGACCATCAAGGGCAGCTACATGGGAAGCTGCGTGCCGGTGCGCGACATCCCGCGTTTCATCTCGCTCTATCAGCAGGGCAAGCTGCCGGTCGACCGCATGATGAGCCAGCGCATCGGCTTCGACGAGGTCAACGTCGGGTTCGATCGCCTGCAGGACGTCGCCACCGTGCGCCAGGTACTGGTGCCGCACGGCTGAAGCCTGTCGGTTTCGCCGGCCGTTGTGATATCCTCCGTTGTCTCTCGCGCTTGCGAGAGGCATGGGATGTACGACCGCGAGGAACCGGCTTCCTTGGCCGCTTTGCCAGAACATTCGCTCGATAATCCGGACGACGACGACGTGTTGTCGGGCGTGCTGAGCAGCATCCGGCTTTCCGGTTCGCTGCAGTTCTGTTTCATGCCGGCTGGCAACTGGCAGACCGACGACAAGCCTGCCTTCAACAAGGGCGAAAGCAGCGCCGGCGTGATGCCCTTCCATATCGTCGTCGAGGGATCGTGCTGGCTGAAGCTGGCCGACCGGCAGGTCGATCTGACAGCCGGCGACATCGTGGCCTTTCCTTTCGGCACCGGCCACCAGCTCGGCCACGGCACGGGTGGCCGGATGATCAACCCCACGACGCTGCTGCCGCCCAAGCCATGGCGCGAGATCCCGGTGCTGCATTACGGCGAGGGGCCGCAGCCGCTGCGCCTGCTGTGCGGTTACCTTCAGTGCAACGCCATGGATTTCCGGCCCTTGCGCAAGGCGCTGCCGACCCTGCTGCACATGAGGACGGGCGGCAGTGACGACACGCATTGGCTGCGCGCCACCATCACGCAGATCGTCGCGGAAGTGGATCGGCCGCGCACCGGCGGGCAGTCGATGCTGGAGCGGCTGACCGAGATCATCTTCATCGAGCTTCTGCGCCACGAGATCCTCGCCTCGGGCACCGGTTCGGTCGGCTGGCTGGCTGCCTTGGCCGATCCGTCGCTGGCGCGGTGTCTTGCCGTGATCCACGACAAGCCCGATCGCGACTGGTCGGTGCAGAGCCTGGCCAGCGCGGCAGGCGCGTCGCGCAGTACGCTGGCCGAGCGCTTCGAGGCCGTGCTCGGCACCTCGCCTATGCGCTATGTGCGTGACTGGCGGCTCTATCTCGCGAGTGTCGCGCTGCGCACGACCGGCCGGCCCATCGCCACGATCGGCCATGACGCGGGCTACAGCACGGAAGCTGCCTTCAACCGCGCCTTTTCCCGCGCCTACGGCGCTCCGCCGGCAACGTGGCGACAGAAGGCCAGGAGCGGCAGTCGATGAGCATCGTGATAGCCGTTGAAAGCCCATTGCAGGACGACGTTCGCGCGCTCATCGCCGAGCTGAATGCGACGCTGCTCGAGCTGACGCCGCCGGAGTTCGTGTTCCACATGACAGCCGAGCAGATGGCCGAGCCCGATACGACGGTATTCATCGCCCGCGAGGATGGGCAAGCAGTCGCCTGTGGCGCCTTGAAGCGTCACGCTGACCATGTTGGCGAGGTCAAGCGAATGTATACGCGGCCGTCACATCGCGGCCGCAAGATCGGTGCGCTGATCGTCGAACGAGTCGAAGCCCTGGCGCGCCAGGAGGGGTTCAAACGCTTGGTGCTGGAAACCGGCGACCGGCATCCGGCGGCGTGGACGGTCTACGAGCGCGCGGGCTTCACGCGCTGTGGCGCGGTACTCGACTATCCCGATTCGAAGTGGTCGGTGTTCTACGAGAAGCACCTCACTCCGGTACCGGCCGCCCGTTGAAAAACGGCGGGCATCGCTGCCCGCCGTTCTTCATCCAATGCGCTCTACGGCCGTATGCTGATCGAGAAGCCCGGCGACGGGCTGAAATACACCGGCGGCGGATAGTAGCCGTAGTTGTACGGCGTGGAGTAAACCACCGGCGGTTCCCGGTAGTAGTATCCGTAGTAGCGATCGTTGTAGTTGTTCCAACGGTTGTCGTAGTAGTAGTTGCCGTTGCCCCACCATGCGGCGGTGGCGGGCGCGGCCAGCGCCAAGCTCCCGACAACCAGGCCGGCGGCGAGGCCGATAGCGGTTCGGATCGTCATAGTTGCCTCCTTTCCGTTAGCCCTGGTTGGCCGAACGCGGCGGCGTGTACTTCTCGAACACCGTGTCGGCGTTCTTCTTCTGCTCCGGCGTCATCGAGTCGTAGAGCGACTTGAAGGCCGAGGTCAGGTGCTTCAGGCCGTCCAGACGGGTCTCGGTGAACTCCTGGTAGGTCTTCAGGTCGTCGACCGCGGTGGTTTTTTCGGGCGAAAGCTTGCGCTTCTCCGCCACCAGCTTCTCCATGCGGCTGGCGTTGTCGCGCATCGCCTGGGCGACACCGTCCCACTTCTTCTCCTGGTCAGGCGTGATCTTGAGGGCCGCCTTCAGCGTATTGATGCGCTGCTCGACGGTCTCGGGCTTCTGGGAGGTTGCGGCCTCGGCGGCCGGCGGCTTGGTGGCCTGCTCCTTGGTCTGGGCCATAGCCGGCATCGCGAACAGCGCTGCACCCGCCACGGTCGCGATGGCAACCGGACGCGTCACTTTGAAAAACAGCGAATGGGTCATGCGTGCTTCCTCTTCCTGCATGCGGCCGAGGTGGCCGCGCGGGAGGAAAACGGGCAGTCGGGGGAAGCGTTGCGACAGCCGCGACGAGGTCGCAGCCATCGTTCGGCCACAGTTCAGCGGATTTCGAAACCGAGCTTCGCCAGGGTTGCCCGGATACGGTCGCGGCCATTCATCGACTTGATAGGACCCATACGGTTCAGCATGCGGGCGGTCCAGGTCGTGGCCTCCATCTCGTTGCGGGCGGAGAACCGGGCCATTTCGGCGTCATATTCGGGGCGGTCTCGGGCTTCGGGAACGACGTCGTAGCGCTCGTGATGCAGCACGGTCGATTGCGGCAGGCGTGGTTTGACTTCGTTCTTGTCCGACGGGTCGGCGTAGCCGACGCAGAGGCCGAACACGACGAACGCCTTTGGCGGCAAGCCCAGCAGCTCGTGCACCTGTGCCGGATCGTTGCGCATGGCGCCGATATAGACGGTGCGCAGTCCGAGTGATTCGGCGGCAACTACGGCGTTCTGGGCAGCCAATGCGGCATCGATGCAGGCCACCATGAAGGTTTCCAGATAGGGCAGGTTCTCGAAGGTCACCTGCTCGGCCTGCGACATGCGCTCGTTGCGCGACATGTCGGCGATGAAGGCAATGTAGAGCGGGCACTGCTCGATATGCTTCTGGTTGCCGGCGATCTCCGCCAGCACCTTGCGTTTGGCCGGATCGGTGACCGCGATGGCCGACCACAGCTGCATGTTCGAGCTGGTGGCGGCCGACTGGGCGGCAGCGATCAGGGTCTCCAGGGTTCCCGGCGGAACCGGGTCGGGCAGGAAGCCGCGCACGGAGCGATGGTCGAGCAGGGTGGCGATGGTCTCGTTCCACGGCCCTGCCGACGGGATGGCAGCGCCATAGCGGCGCGCCAGGGACGCCTGCTTGTCCTGTGTATCGGTCTGGGTCAGCGCGTCCATGATGCGGCAGCCTGTGGTTTGCGGCGCGTGATCGCGGTCAGCAGCGCCAGGATGATGAAACCGGTGACGATGGCGAAGATCATCTGCGGCTGGCCGCGATCCATCAGCCAGCCATAGAGCAAGGGCGCAACCATGCCGCCGAGGTTGAAGCCGGTCGAGACGAAGCCGAACACCTTGCCGAACGAGCCCACCGGCGTGACCGCCCGCACCATCATGTCGCGCGAGGGCTGGATGATGCCGTTCAGGAGGCCGCCCAGCGACATGACGAAGATCAGGATAGCGGACGGCATGTCGACCCAACCCAGCAGGATCGCCATGGCCGAGGTGAAGGCGAAGCCGACGGCAGCCACCCATTCATGGTGCGGCGTGCGGTCGGCGATGATGCCGCCTACCAGCACGCCGGCGGCGCTGAATAGCAGGAAGCCGGACAGGCCCATGTTGGCGACGGCGGGCGGCGTGTCGTGCAGGGATCCCAGGGCGACGACGGAGAATGTCTGGATGCCGCCATTGGCCATGGCAATGCAGACGAAGAACAGCAAGTTGCGCAACACCGGGCCGCTCAGCAGCAGCTCCAGCCCGACCTTGGCCCCTGGACGGGCATTCTTGGGCAGCCGCACGGAATGGGGCAGGATGCCACCGGCGACGATCAGCAGCGTCGCCGATGCGATCGCGAGACCCGCCGCGGCGAAGAACGCGCCCTGCCAGCCCCAGACCGCGGCGATGGTCAGCACCAGGGCCGGCGTCACGCCCGAGCCGAAGAAGCCCGCAAAGTTGTGGATCGAGAACGCCTTGCCGATGCGCTTCTCGTCAATGGTGGCCGACAGGATGGAATAGTCGGCCGGGTGGTAGACGGTGTTGGCGAGGCCGAGGAAGGCGTAGGCCACCACGAATATCCAGTAGTGCGGCAGCAGCGCGGCGACCAGCAGCGCCGCGGCGCCGAGCAGCAGGCCGCCGGTCAGCATGGCGCGCGGGCCGATGCGGTCGACCAGGAAGCCGGCCGGCGTCTGCAGGGCCGCCGAGATGACATTGTAGGCCGTCAGCGCGATGCCGATCTCGATATAGGAAACGCCGAAAGCTTCGCGTACCGGGCCGAAGATCGGCGGCAGCAGCATCAGATGCACGTGGCTGGTGAAATGCGCCGCCGAGATCAGGCCGATCACCTTGGCGTCGCGGCTCAGCGACGCTTCGGCCTCGGCGGGCGCGCGCAGCTGTTCACTCGTCGACGACATCGACGCCCAACGTTCCGATTCCCGAGATCTCGACTTCGACCTTGTCGCCGGCCTTCATCCAGAGCGGCGGCTTGCGGCCGAGGCCTACGCCGTCGGGCGTGCCGGTGGCGATGACGTCGCCCGGCTCGAGCCAGGTCACGGTCGAGAGATATTCGATGATGGTGGCGACGTCGAAGATCATGTGATCGGTCGTATCGTGCTGCACCACGCTGCCGTTGAGCCGCGTCGTCAGTTCGAGTCGCTGCGGATCGGTGATGACGTCCGACGTGACGATCCAGGGCCCGAGCGGACCGGTGGCCGGAAAATTCTTGCCGGCGGTCACCGAATGCTTCTGGAAGTCGCGCACGCTGCCGTCGAGGAAGCAGGTGTAGCCGGCCACGACCGAGAGCGCGCTGGCGCGCGGCACATGCCGGCAGCGCTCGCCGATCACGACGGCAAGCTCACCCTCGAAGTCGAAGTCGATCGAGGCGCGCGGCCGCACGATGCTGCCGCCGTGCGGCACCAGGGTGTTGTGCAGGCGGGAGAAGACGCTGGGCACGGTGGGAAGCGCACGCCCGACTTCGCCGACATGGCTTGCGTAATTCAGCCCGATGCAGAGGATCTTTTCGGGATTTGGAATCGCGGGACTGAGCTCGACCTCGTCGAACGAGAGATCAGCCCTCGCTCCCTTGACAGCGGTGGCGAGCGCGGGCAACGCCTTGGCCGCGATGGCATCGCGCAGGCTCGGCCAGCGCGACGAGGTCCGACCCGAGAGATCGATGATGCCGCCGTCGACGACCGCGCCGATCTTGGCTGCGTCCGCATGGCGAAAACTGACCAATCGCATGGATTGGACCCTAAGGCGAACCGATCAGCTTTGCGAGGGCTTTGGAGAGTCCGATGCTGTCGACCGGCGCTGGCGATGCGAATGCGCCACGCTTCGCCTTCGCCGGCTTCTGGCTGGCCAATCCCTCGGCCATCGAGATTGCGCAGGCCACGCCGTCGAGCAGCGGCGCGTCGACTGCGTCCTTCAGCTTGGCTGCAAGACCGGCCAGGCCCGCACCGCCCAGGATCACGATGTCGGCGCGGTCCTCGCGCACGCACGCGGTGCAGCCTTTGGCCAGCAGCGCCATCGCGGCCTTCGGATTGCGCGCGATGTCGGCACCGGTCGGCGCCACGGTGCGGATGGAGGCGAGGCGCGACGACAGACCGTGGCTCGCGACGAACTCCTCCAGCATCGACTGCCAGCGCTCGCCGCCGGTGACGATCGAGAAGCGGCCGCCCATGGCGCAGGCCTGCAGGATCGAGGCCTCGGCCATGCCGACCACCGGTACCTTTGCGACCTCCTTCAAAGCGGCGAGGCCGGGATCGCCGAAGCAGGCGAGCACCACGGCATCCTTGTGTCCGCGATCGTTGGCGAACGCATCGACCGCGGCGTGGCCGGCGATGGCGTAGCCCAGGCGAGAGGCGATGTAGCGTGGCCCGAAGGCGCCGGTGACAGCGCGCAGGTTGGTACCTTTCGAGGCGAAGCGCCTGGCCGTCTCGAGGACGAGGTCGGTGATCGAAGTCGTCGTGTTGGGGTTGATCAGCAGGATGTCGGTCATGTCTGCATGATCTCTTTCAATCTCGCCACGTCGTAGTTCTCGCCGATCGACAGCGCGCAGGTGCGCGACACCCAGGCCATCGGCAAGCCGCTTTCCTCGCGCCAGGCATTGAGCTGCGTCTGCGCGGCGCGCAGATCCTTCTTCGACGTGCCGGCGACGCTGATCGGCACGCCGGCATCGCGCAGGCACATCAGCACGTGACCCGACAGCACCCAGGCGTCCCATCCGAGGAAGCGCAGCAGGTACTGGCCGCTGAAGCCGCCCAGCCGCGAGCCGCGCCTGCCCAGCACGTCCAGCAGCCCGGCCTGATCGTCGGCCGGCCAGCTTGCCAGAAACTTACCGAAGCTGCCGTGTTCGGCAGCGATTTCGGTCACGAACTTGGCGTTGTCGCGCACCGACTTGATCTTCTGCGGATTGCGCACGATGCGCTTGTCCGAGGCGAGCTTCTCCCAGAACTCGGCCGGCTGGAACAACAGCCGCTTGGCATTGAATTCCAGGAACGCCTCCTCGAATCCCGGCCACTTGTTGTCTATGACGCTCCAGACGAAGCCTGCGGAGAACACGCGTGCCGCCATCTCCGACAGCACGCGATCGTCCGAAAGCTTCGCCAGCGACTTGTTGTTGGGCTTCTTGGGCATCAGGCTTGCCAGGACCTTGTCGCCGCCCTTGCGCTCGGCGGCGCGCTCGCGGATGCGCTTGAACGTGACCCTTGCTCCTTTGCGGGCCATCGCCGCTACTCCAGCCAGCCGTCGAAGAAGTCGAACACCGAGGCCTTGAACAGGCCGTGCGCGATAATCGAGAAGTGGTCGCAGCCCGGAATGGTCACCGCCTTGGCGCCCATGATGGCGTCGGCCAGGCCCTGCGGCGGCCCGGCGAGCTGGTCGCGCGCGCCGGCGATCACCAGCGCCGGCCGCCGGATTGCCGAGAGCGCATCGCGCGTCATCGGCTGGCGCGGCGCTCGCGAGCAGGCGGCCAGCGCCAGCCGATCCTCCTTCTGCTCGTCGGCGAAGTACCGGAAGCTTTTCAGCATCGGATCGGCGATCTCGTCCGCCGTCGCCGCTTCCATCGCCTTGGCCATGCCGTCGGGATCGCGCGGTGGCTCGAAGATGCGGCCGCCGACGCCGGCCACGACCAGATGATCGATGCGGCCGCCGTCATTCATCGCGGCGGTCAAGGCGATATGCGCGCCCATGGAGAAGCCCAGCAGATGCGCACGCTCGACGCCGGCATGGTCCATGAGTTCAAACACGTCGCGAGCCATCGCCTGGCGGTCGTATTTCTCTGGCTCGTGCGGCTTGGCGCTCTCGCCATGGCCGCGGCAATCGAGGGCGAAGCCGCGAATTCCCTTGCCGGCGATGGCGTCGTACCAACCCATGCGCTTCCAGTTTTCATAGCGATTGGAAGAGAAACCGTGGACCAGCACCATCGCCTTGCGCGCGTCGCTGGGTCCGAATTCGTCGTAGGCGAGCGTAAGCCCGTCCGAGGTGAACTGAGCCATAACTTTCCCTAGCCCGAGCCATTACGCGCCACAAGTTGATTGCGCGGCCGGGGTATCGGACAACTGGCGAAACCACGAGGAAACGCATGGCGGCGACAATCGGCAGGACGGTCAGGGAGTCCACTCCCCATTGGCCGGAAACACCCGTACGGCCGAAAGGCGCGCCCAACATCCTGGTCATCCTGTTCGACGATGTCGGCTTCTCCGACTTCGGCTGCTACGGCTCGCCGATCGCCACGCCGACCATCGACGCCATCGCCGGACGCGGCTTGCGCTACACCGGCTTCCATACCACGGCGATGTGCTCGACCACGCGTGCCGCCCTGCTCACCGGCCGAAACCACCATTCGGTGGGCGTCGGCTGCCTCGCCAACTTCGATTCGGGCTACCCCGGCTATCGCGGCAAGATCGCGCGCGAGGCCGGCACGCTCGCCGAGATGCTGCGCCCGCACGGCTATCGCAACTACATGCTGGGCAAGTGGCACGTCACGCCGTTGACCGAGACCGGCGCCACCGGCCCATTCGACGGCTGGCCGCTCGGTCGAGGTTTCGACCGTTACTATGGCTTCATGGATGCCGAGACCGACCAGTACGCGCCCGAGCTGGTGCGCGACAACACGCCGGTCGATCCTCCGGGCAACTTTGCCAGTGGCTATCATCTGACGGCCGACCTGGTCGATCAGGCCATCCGCTATCTCGCCGACCACGTCGCCGACAACGAGAAGACGCCGTGGCTGACCTGGGTCGCGCTCGGCGCCTGCCATGCGCCGCACCAAGCGCCCTTCGACCTGATCAAGAAATACGATGCCCTGTTCGCCCACGGCTGGGACGTCGAGCGCGAGCAGCGGCTGGCGCGACAGATCGAGCTCGGCATCGTGCCGAAGGGCACGCGCCTGCCGCCGCGCAACGACACGGTTCGCGCCTGGGCCGACGTTCCCGAGAACGAGCGCCGCCTGTTCACGCGCCTGCAGGCGGCCTACGCCGCCATGCTCGACCATGCCGACCAGCATCTGGCGCGCCTCGTGGCGTTCCTCGAGACGGCCGGCCAGCTCGACGACACGCTGGTCATCATCATGTCCGACAACGGCGCGAGCCAGGAGGGCGGGCCGTTCGGCATGGTCAACGCCATGGGCCCCTATAACCTGAAGCGCGAGCCGCTCGAGGAGAAGATCGCGCGCATCGACGACATCGGCGGCCCCGATACCCATTCCAACTTCCCCTTGGGCTGGGCGATGGCCGCCAACACGCCCCTGCGCCGCTACAAGCAGAACACCCACGGCGGCGGCATCCGCGATCCCCTGATCATGGCCTGGAACAAGGGCATCGGGGCGCGGGGCGAGTTGCGCCACCAGTTCTGTCACGCCAGCGACCTCGCGCCGACTTTGCTCGATGTCGTTGGCATCAAGCCGCCCAAGGTGATCAACGGCATCAGGCAGATGCCGATCGAGGGCACCAGCTTCGCCAGGAGCCTGTCGAAGGCCAAGGCGCCGTCGAAGAAGAAGCCGCAGTATTTCGAGATGTTCGGCCATCGCGGCCTGGTCCAGGACGGGTTCAAGGCCGTGTGTTTCCATCCGCCGGGCAACGCCTTCGACCACGACGAGTGGGAGCTCTACCATCTCGTCCGCGACTTCAACGAGATCGATGATCTCGCCGAGCGCGAGCCCGAGCGGCTGAAGGCCATGATCGACGAATGGTGGCGCCAGGCCGAGGCCTGCCAGGTACTGCCGCTCGACGACCGCTTCGCGCCGCGCTTCGCCGACAACGCCAAGCGCTTCCACGGGCCGCGCAAGCGCTTCGTGTTCCATGCCGGCATGGGCCATCTGCCGACCGACGTCGCGCCTGACGTGCGCAACCGCAGCTACACGATCGAGGCCGACGCCCGCATCGACGGGCCAGTGACCGAGGGCGTGCTGATCGCCCACGGCGACATGACCTGCGGCTACGCGCTCTACATCAAGGACAACAGGCTCTGCTACGACATGAATGTCGGCGGCCTGCATCACCTGATCGTCTCCGACCGGCCGGTGCCGGCCGGCAACCGAAGGCTCGGCATGAGCATGCGCTTCCGCAACCACACCAACACCGCCACCCTGCTGATCGACGGCGAGCCTGCCGGCCGCTTCGAGACCACGGTCGGCTTCGTCGCCTTCATCTCCTGGTCGGGCCTCGACATCGGCCGCGACCGCAACAGCCCGGTGTCGCACTACGAGGCGCCGTTCGCCTTCACCGGCAGGTTGCGCAAGGTCACCATGACCATGGACGACGACCAGGCGCTCGACGCCGAGACGGCTGCCACCGCGACTCTGGCCACCGAGTAGAAATGGCAAGTGTCGTGTCGCGTCCCGGGGTCGACAGCGGCTACGCTTGGCGACTCGCGCTGGTCTCCGCCTTCTGCATCTGCCTGGGCGGTGGTTCCATTTACCTGCCGGTGGTCGCGCTGAAGGAGATCGCGGCCGAGTTCGGGGATCGCCGCAGCGTGCCCTCGCTCGCCTATCTGTTGGGCTTCTTCTGCATGGGCGTCGGTGGCGTGGTGATGGGCTGGCTGGCCGACCGCACGTCGCCCCGCGTGCCGCTGCTGATCGCCGGCATCTCGATCGTCGTCGGCGGCTTCGTCGCGAGCGGCGGCGGCGAACTGGCGCTCTATGCCGGCTACGCCCTGCCGCTCGGCTTCCTCGGCAATGCAGCGACCTTCACGCCGGCGATGAACAACATCCAGGGCTGGTTCGAGCGCCGCCGCAGCACCGCCGTTTCCATCATCTCGGCCGGGCCCGCCATCTCCGGATTCATCTGGCCGCAGGTCTACAACTGGCTGTTGCCCGATGTCGGCTGGCGACAGATGCTGGTGATCTACGGCGTGACGGCGGGCACCCTGCTGTTCGCCTGCGCCTTCTATGTGCGCCCGGCGCCGGTCCTCCGCCACCCTGGCGGCAAGCGGTTGCGCGAGGACCTGTCGGGCCTGCGCCTGCGGTCGACCACGTTGATGGCGTTGTTGTCGGCTGCCGCCTTCTGTTGCTGCGTCGCCATGGCGATGCCGTTCGTTCACATGGTGGCTTTCTGCGGCGACCTGGGATTCAGTGCGGCGCGCGGCGCGGAGGCCGTGTCGCTGATCCTGGTGACCGCCATCGCATCGGTCTTCGCCATGGGCCGGCTCAGCGACCATATCGGCCCGTTGCGCGTCAGCATCCTTTGCTCCCTGATCCAGATCACTTCACTGGTGGGGTTCATCTTCGTCGGCAGCTTGACCGGCATCTACACCCTGTCGGTGGTGCTCGGCATTCCCTACATCGCCATCGTGCAGGGCTATGCGCTGATCCTTCGCCAGCTCTACGGGCCCACCATCGCCGGCTGGCGGCTGGGCATCGTCATGCTGTTCGCCATGGCCGGCATGGCGGTCGGCGGCTGGATGGGCGGCGCCATCTTCGATGCGACCCTGAGCTACGGCGCGGCCTTCCGGGCGGCACTCGCCTTCAACCTGCTCAACCTGATGCTGCTGGGCGCGCTTTACATCGCCCAGCGGCGGCGGGTCATCAGCCTGCCTTCGTGAACGTCGGGTTCACTCCTCGATCGCCTGCAGCACCAGGTTGCGCAGCATAGGGGCATTCTGGGCGCGGATCTCGCCGGGCGCCGCGGCCATCAGCACGGCCGTCAGCTGCTCCTTCGGATCGACCCAGAAATATGTGCCGTATGCACCGCCCCAGTAGAAGTCGCCCTCGCTGCCGGCGAACGCCGCGATGCCGGGCTGGGTGCGGACCGCGAAGCCGAGGCCGAAGCCATAGCCCTTCGGCAGGACCGTACTCGTGGTACGCGCGCGGACGTCGGCGCCGAGCTGGTCGGTCGTCATCATCTTCAGCGTCCTGTTGGCGATGATGCGCTTGCCGTCCAGCATGCCGCCGTTCGCGAGCATCTGGGCGAAGCGCAGGTAGTCCGGCGCTGTCGACATTGCGCAGCCGCCCCCGCAATCGAACTTGAGCGGCTTGCCGTCGGCCTGCAGGACGAATTGCGGCTTGCCGTTGCGCGGGTCGTTGGCGAAGGCCTGGGCATGGCGTGCCTTCTTGGCTTCAGGAACGCTGAACGCCGTATCGACCATGCCGAGCGGAGTCCACAGGCGCTCCTGCAGGAACACCGCAAGCGGCTTGCCGCTGACTGCCTCGACGATTAAGCCGAGCGCATCGACCGACAGGCTGTAGTCCCACACGGTGCCGGGCTGATAGAGAAGCGGCGCCTTGGCCAAGGTTGCCACGAACTCCTGCGAGGTGAGCGTCGTGCCCGATGTGCCCGATGAGGCTGGCCAGAGCTTGTGCACCGGCGTGTCGCCACGGGCGCCATAGGTGAAGCCCGAGGTATGGCGCAGCAGGTCCTGCACCGTCGGCTGATGGACAGCGGCGACGGTCTCGAGACCGTCGCCCTTCACGACGCCCATCTTCATGTCGGCCAGTGCGGGAATGAACTTGCCGACGGGATCGGACAGAAGCAGCTTGCCTTCGTCATGCAGCATCATGATGGCGATCGACACCATCGGCTTGGTCATCGAGGCGATGGCGAAGATGGCATTCGCCGGCATCGCGTCCTTGGCCACCGGGTCGCGATAGCCGAGCGCTTCGAAGTAGACGAGCTGCCCTTTGCGCACGACGCCGATCACCGCGCCCGGCAGTTGGTTCGTGTCGATCTCGGACTTGAACACCGTGGTGATCTGGTCGAGCCTTGCCTTCGACATGCCGACCTTCTCCGGTGCCGTGACCGTCAGGCTTTCGGCGAAAGCCGGTGCAAAACTGAGAGATGCCGCAAGGACGACGGCAGGTATCGCGGTCCACGTCTGTCGATAGTTCATTTGTTCCCCCCGATTGAGACCAAAGCCGCGCTTCAAGGATAGCCGGAAACATCGGCGACCGGCACGAGACTTCTCCAATAGTTGGCTCGGAATCGAAATGGCGTGGCATATTCAGTCCATGTGCTGCAAAGGCGATCGGCAACGGGTGGAGGCGTGATGAGCAGCGATCTGACCAGGATGAGCGCGGTCGAAGCGGTGAAGCGGTTGAAAGCGCGTGAGATCACGCCGCTCGACCTCATAGACGCCTCGGCCAAGCGCATCGCCGATGTCGAACCGGCCGTGAACGCGCTTCCCACCTTGTGCCTCGACCGCGCCCGCGACCATGCCAGACGAATCATGTCGGGCGCAGCCTGCGAAGCTTCCGACGAGGCCGGCTGGCTGGCGGGATTGCCCGTTTCCATCAAGGACCTGACCGACGTCGCCGGCGTCCGCACGACCTATGGCTCGCCCTTGTTCGCCAACCACGTACCGACGAAGTCGCATCCCCTCGTCGAGCGCATCGAGCGCAAGGGCGGCATCGTCATCGCGAAGTCGAACACGCCGGAATTCGGCGCCGGCGGCAGCACCTTCAACGAAGTCTTCGGCCGCACCCGCAATCCCTGGAACACATCGCTGACCTGTGGCGGCTCGACCGGCGGCGGCGCCGTGTCGCTGGCGACCGGAGAGGTCTGGCTGGCGCACGGCACGGACCATGGCGGCTCGCTGCGCCGGCCCGGCACCTATTGCTCAGTGGTCGGGCTCCGCCCGTCGCCCGGCCGCGTCAGTCGCGGCACCTCGAACAATCTCTGGGCGCCGCTCTCGGTGCAGGGTCCGATGGCGCGCAGCGTCGCCGACCTGGCGCTGTTTCTCGACACCATGGCGGGTCATTGCTTGCACGATCCCATGACCTTCGACGCGCCGGCGGTGTCGTTCTCCGACGCCGTGGCGCGACCCGTGCTGCCCAAGCGCGTCGCCTTCACGGCCGACTACAACGGCAAGATGGCGATCGACCGCGAGGTCCGCGACATCTGCACGAAGATGGCGCGCCGCTTCGAGGAGCTGGGCTGCATCGTCGAAGAGGCTTCGCCCGACATCGGCAACATCGACGAGGCTTTCCTCAACCTGCGCAGCCAGCAGTTCGTCGTCGATCGCGAATTGCAGATCGCCGAGCATCGCGACAAGTTCAAGCCCGACATCATCTGGAACACCGAGCGCGGGCTGAAGCAGACGCCATCGGCCATCGCCTGGGCCGAGCGCGAACGCGGCGCCTTCTATCGCCGCATGATCGAGTTCTTCCAGACCTACGACCTGCTGGTGACACCGGGTGCGCCGACGGGAGCGTTCGACGTCAACCTGCGCCATCCCGAGACCATCGCGGGCAAGAAGCCCGAGAACTACATGGCGGGTTCGACCGTGAATTCGGTAATCACCGTAAGCACCTGTCCCGCCATCGCGGTACCGTGCGGCTTCGACCAATACGGCCGACCTGTCGGCCTGCAGCTCGTCGGCAAGCCGCGCGGCGAGGCGGCGCTGCTTCAGGCCGCGTCGCTCTACGAAAATCTCGTCGGTCTGCACAAGCTCCTGCCCATCGACCCCAAGGCGGGAACCGTGCCACCCTGCCTGCCATAAGGGGGCAAAGCTATTGCATATGACCGATTTCCTCGTCATCCCGAGCGAAGTCGCCTGGAGGGCGACGCAGTCGAGGGACCTCTTCTTGTCGACGCAGCGACAGAACAGGTCCCTCCACTTCGCTTCGCTCCGGTCGGGATGACAAGGGTGGGGAGCCATATGCGATAGCTCCGCCATAAGGGGAGGGAACATGCGGGTCGTAATCACCGGCGCGAGCCGAGGCATCGGCCGCGCCACGGCGGTGAAGCTCG
>CADECW010000057.1:41667-46719 GCA_902825855.1 uncultured Rhodospirillales bacterium
CGCCTGTTCGACATCAACCTCAGGGCCAACTGGCTGCTGGCCAAGGCCGCGCATCCGCACCTGCGCCGGTCCAAGGGCGCCATCGTCATGGTGTCGTCGATGTCCGGCGTCATGCCGCAGCTTCCGACCGGCGCCTACAGCCCGGCCAAGGCGGCGCTGATCATGCTGACCGAGATGATGGCCATGGAATGGGCGCCTGACGGCATCCGTGCCAATGCCGTCTGCCCTGGCTTCGTGCACACCTCGATGACCGAGGCGATCTACAATCAGCCCAAGCTGGCCAGGGCCCGCGCCGCGATCGTGCCGCTCGGCCGGATCGCCAGGCCGGACGACATCGCCGACGTCATCGCTTTCCTGCTGAGTCCTGCCGCCAGCTACATCACCGCTCAATCGCTGGTGGTCGATGGCGGGCTCACGCGTTCCATCCTCAACCATGCGCCGGGCGTGGCCGCGACCCCGAAAGGAAAGTAGATGAAGGCTTCGCTGTTCTATCTGCCGAGCATCGGCAGCCGCGCCGAGATCGAGGCCGGCATGGCCGGCATGAACCCCCGCCTGTATCAGCGCATGCTGAAGGAGCTGACCGAGCAGATTAAGCTCGGCGACGAGCTCGGCTACGATTCGGTGAGCTTCACCGAGCATCACTTCCATATCGAGGGCTTCGAGCTTTCCAACAATCCGGTCCTGCTCGACCTCTACTTCGCGATGCAGACCAAGCGCATCCGCGTCGGCCAGCTCGGCATCGTCCTGCCGGCGAGCAATCCGATACGCGTTGCCGAAGACATTGCCATGCTCGACCACATGACCGGCGGCCGCGCCAATGCAGGCTTCGCGCGCGGCTATCAGCGCCGCTGGGTCGACGTCATGGCGCAGCAGACGCACGGCATCCACGGCGCGTTGCCCAACCAGCACGACGAGATCGACAACGCCAATCGGCTGGCCTTCGAAGAGAATTTCCGCATCGTCAAGAAGTGCTGGACCGAGGAGATGCTGACCTTCGACGGCAAGTTCTGGAAGGTGCCGGCCGGCCCGACGCCATGGACGCTCGATACCACGCAGAAGTGGGGCAAGGGTGTCGAGAACGGCATCCTGACCGCCGTCGGCGTGGTTCCCAAGCCACTGCAGAAGCCGCATCCGCCGTTGTTCCAGCCCTTCGCCAGCTCGGAGAACACCGTGCGCTTCTGCGCCCAGGAGGGCATCACGCCGATCCTGCCGCCCATGCTGCCGGTCTACGAGGAGAAGCTCTACAGCGTCTACTCCGAGGTCTCGGGCAGGCCCAAAGGGCAGGGCGTCGGCGTGCTGCGCGACGTCATCATCTGCGACACCGACGAGGAGGCGAAGGCGCTGTGGCGCGATTCCGGCCAGTTCTCGGGCCGCGCCTGGTTCGAGCCGTTCGGTTTCCGCCGCGGCATGCAGGACCCCGATACCGGCAGGAGCCCGACGTCCGACGAGGTGATCGAATTGGGCTATGCCTATGTCGGCACCGTCGACACGGTGCTGCGGGCCATGGAAACCCAGCAGAAGCGCCAGCCCGTCGATTGGGTGTTCTGCTACACCTACAACGCCCTGGTTCCACACCCGATCCTGATGAAATCGATCGAGGCGTTCTGGACCAAGGTCATGCCGCGGTTTCGCTGAACCCGAGGAATGATCCTCCTTGTGAAGTAGGTGGCCATCTGGACGAAGGCTCGTCCCCTCCATACCCTTGCCCTTCAAGACGGGGGAGGAGGCCGAGGCGGCCTCACTCCACCGCGCCACTGCCTTGGAGGATGGTCATGGGCATGCTTAGCGACGACGAACGTGCAAGCGTTTCCCCGGCGCGGCTGATCGCCAATCCGACTCCCGTGCCGACGCAGGTCGTGTCGAGCGACGAGTTCATGCCGGTGGCGCAGACCGAGCGGCAGAAAAAAGTCGAGGCGCGCATGAACGCGCTGGCCGACGAGTACGGGAGGAAGAACGGCCTGTCGCGGCGGCGCTTCTTCCAGACCGCGGCCGGCATGACGACGGCCTTCGTCGCCATGAACGAAATCTACGGCCCGCTCTACGGCGCTTCCCCCGCCGAGGCGAAGAGCGTCGATCTCGCCCAGGCGCGCGCCGACGGGCTGAAGGACCAGTTCATCATGGATGTGCACACGCACTTCCTGCGCGACGACACGCGGCTCGAAGGCTTTGTCCGCGGCCGCGAGGCTGTCGGCAAGGCGGGGTGGAATCCCGACCTGGTCGGTAAACCGCAGACGATCGACGACCTGAAGTATCCCAACTGGTTCAAGGAAGTCTTCCTCGACAGCGACACCAAGGTGGCGCTGCTCAGCGGCTCGGCTTCGGAGGATCCGCGCGACTGGTTCCTGACCAACGAGATGAAGGCCGAGGCCCGCGCCAAGGTGAATGCGGCGGCGGGCTCCAAGCGGCTCCTGTCGCACGCCATCTTCACGCCGGGCTACGACGGCTGGATGGACGAGGTCGACAAGTGCATCGCCACCCTCAAGCCGGACTCCTGGAAGGGCTACACCGTCGGCGACAACACCAACAAGGACCTGGCGCGCCATCCCTGGCGCATGGACGACGAGAAGCTGGTCTATCCCTTCTACGAGAAGATCGTGAAGGCGGGCTACGACATCGTCTGCGTTCACAAGGGCCTCTACCCGACCTCGGTCGAGAAGCGCTGGCCGCATCTCACGCCCTTCGCCGGCGTCGACGACGTCGGCAAGGCGGCCAAGGACTGGCCGAACATCCGGTTCGTGGTCTATCACTCGGCATTCCGCTGGACCGGTGCACCCGGCGCGTCGAAGGAGGGGTACGACCAGTTCGAGAAGACCGGCCGCATCGAATGGACGACCGATCTCGCCGAGATCCCGGGCAAGTATGGCGTCAGCAATGTCTACGCCGATCTCGGGCAGATCTTCGCTCAGACTACCGTGACCGAGCCGCGCCTCTGCGCTGCCTTGATGGGCCAGCTCGTCAAGGGCATGGGGGCGGACCACATCGTGTGGGGCACCGACGCCGTGTGGACCGGTGCGCCGCAATGGCAAATCGAGGGCCTGCGGCGGCTGGAAATTCCCGAGGACATGCGTAAGAAGTTCGGCTTCGCCGAGCTCGGGCCGGCCGACGGCCCGGTCAAGCGCGCCATCTTCGGCGAGAACTCCGCGAAGATGTACCGCTACGAGGTCAAGAAGGCAGCCTGGCGCGACGATCGCTTCGCCGCGCTCAAGACCGACTACGAGCGTCGCGGCCGCGATCCCTCCAACCTGCGCTACGGCTTCGTCGCTCCGACCTGAGCCATTCCCCCGCGCGGACGCCTGCCCGGCTTCGAGGAAAAAGTCGTTCGGCTACCGACGGGTGCTGGAAGTCATCACCGCGGTAATCATCGGTTGATGCGACATGATCTCAATCGGTCCGGGACAAGCCCGGGCTTCGGCGTCAAACTTGCACGTCGCCGGGGACCGGATGGGGGACTGACATGACAAAGACGATGATTCGCCGCCGTAACCTGCTGAAGGCAGGCGCCGCGGCTCCGCTTCTGGCGCTGGCGCCGGGTCGCGCTTCGGCCCAGCCAAAGATCGCGCCGCCCGACATCATCAAGGCCGGCACCCTCGTGATGTCGATCAATCCGACCTTGCCGCCGCTGCAGTACGTCGACGACAAGGGCGAGCTCAAGGGCATGCGCGTCGAGCTTGCCAACGAATGCTGCAAGAAGCTCGGCCTCGCGCCGGAATACATTCGCACCGAGTTCGCCACCATGATTCCGGGCCTGGCGGCCAAGCGCTGGGACATGATCAACACCGGCATCTTCTGGACCGAGGAGCGGTCCAAGCTGATGTACATGATCCCCTACGAACAGGCGGCGATCTCCTTTCTCGCCGCCAAGGGCAATCCGCAGAACCTGAAGACGATCGACGATCTCGCGGGCAAGCGCATTGCCGTCGAACTGGGTGGCATCGAGGAGCGGCGCACGCGCGAAGTGGCCAAGATGGCAACCGACAAGGGCCTGAAGGCCGTCAACGTCATGACCTTCAACAACTTCGCCGAGGCCTTCCAGGCGCTGCGCGCCGGCCAGGCCGACGCCGCCACCAGCATCGATGCCACGGCGATGTTCATGCAGAACCGCGGTGACTTCACGCGCGCCATCAGCGGCGTCTTCCCACAGATCGCCTGCTTCGCCCTCGCCAACAAGAAGGCGGCTGACGCCGTGGTCGGCGCTCTGAACGAGCTCAAGAAGGATGGCACCTACGACAAGTTGCTCGATCAGTACGGCGTGCTCAAGATCGACGAGCCGACCTTCTCGATCAAAGGCCCTGGGCCTGCCTAGAAATTCCTTCCCCGCGCGGATGCCGCACAAAAGATGACCGTCTGGAACTGGGAAGGCTTCTGGAGCTACTTCACCAATCTGTACCTGCTCGAAGGCGCGCTATGGACCATCGGCCTCACCATCAGCACGCTGATCCTGGGCGGCCTGCTCGGCCTCGTGCTGGCGGTGATGCGGCTGTCCAAGCACAAGGCGCTGTCGCGCGGTGCTCAGGCCTATGTCTGGATCTTCCGCGGAACGCCGCTGCTCGTGCAGCTCATCATCATCTATACAGGACTGCCGCAGCTCGGCCTGGTGCGCTTCACCGTGCTCGAATCGGCGGTGCTCGGACTGGCGTTGAACGAAGCGGCATACCTGTCGGAGATCCTGCGCGGCGGCATCCTCTCGGTGGCCAAGGGCCAGACCGAAGCAGCGCGGGCGCTGGGCCTGAAACCGTTCCAGATCTTCCGCCTGGTCGTGCTGCCTCAGGCGCTGCGCGTCATCATCCCGCCGCTCGGCAACTCGGTGAACGGTCTGCTCAAGACGACGTCGATCGCGTCGGTGATCTCGATGGAGGAGGTGCTGCGACGTGGCCAGATCCTGATGCAGCAGAAGTTCCAGGTGCTGGAAGTGTTCATGGTCGTGGCCATCATCTACCTGGTGATGACCACCTGCTGGGATTTCGTGCAGCGCCGCATAGAGGCCTACTACGGCAAGGCCTACGGTGCCGCCGCTGCCGACAAGCAGCTCGCCAGGGACGATCACTGAGCGCC
>CADECW010000058.1:0-10738 GCA_902825855.1 uncultured Rhodospirillales bacterium
GATCTCCGAATGAGCGACCATCGCCGTCGGAAGGCATACGTGGTGGAGTGAACGTACGATGTCCGATCCCGCGAAGGTAAACCTGGTTGGCTTCGACTATTGGAACAGCGACGCTGGCCGGCAATGGGTCACTCAGCAAGAGCTGATCGATTCCTTCCTCGTGCCAGTGACCAACGCGACGATAAGCGTTGCCCGGCCACAACCCGGTGAGCGGATTGTTGACGTCGGATGCGGAACCGGCGCCACTGTGTTCCAGCTGGCGGATTGCGTCGGACCGAGTGGCCACGTCACCGGCATCGACATTTCTGCGCCCATGCTCGACTGGGCCCGGCAGCGGTTGAAAGCGGATCGTCGTGCCAATGTCTCGTTCGTCGAGGCCGACGCAACCAGCCATGCATTTGCGCCCGCCAGCGTAGACTTGATGTTCTCTCGCTTCGGCGTGATGTTCTTCGACGATCCGGTCAAGGCGTTCGCCAACATGCGCACCGCACTGAAGCCCGGCGGTCGGATGGTTTTCGTTTGCTTTCGCGCGCTGCCAGAAAGCTCATGGTTCCATCTGCCCATCGAGGCAGCTCGGCCGCACTTGCCGGCGCTGCCCCCGGTCGATCCGGAAGCGCCGGGCGGGCATACTTTCGCGCATCGGGCACGTCTGGAAGGCATTCTATCCCAGGCCGGCTACCACGACGTCACGATGACGGCGCGCGACGTGCCCGTGGGAGCCGGTAGCGTCGAAAGCGCCCTCATGTACCATATCCGCGTCGGACCGATTGCGCGCCTGATGAACGCAGGTTCGGTCGAGCAGCGCGCGCAGGCCGAGGCGGCGATACGCAGGGCGCTCGAAGGGAATATCGGCAATGCTTTGACCCTCGGCGTATGGATGGTGGGTGCGAGGGCATGAAGGGTCCGACCATGAATCTTCCCCCGAGCGACGGTGCCACCGCCCGGGAATACCCGGTTCGCGAGGACATTTGTGTCCGGTATTGGCCTTAGGCCGACACTATCCAGACGCGATGTGATGTCGGCTTCCGAGTCTAAACCAGACACGGTGACCATGGGCAATCATGTCGGCGCATGACCCCAAAGCGGACAAGAGGACCAGCGCGGGCAGCAAGCTGACATGGCCCTTCCATCGCCGTCTGCGTCGACAACTATCACCAGACCGACGAGGCCTGAGCCTTCAGGAGCTTAGCGGCCGGAACGGCAAGTTGCCGGGGCGCATGGGCCGGGCCATGGTCTCGGTGAAGTCGCTGAACATCGCGTTGTAGGCGATGCTGACGCGTTCCTGATTGGTGCGGTTCACCGGCACGCCGTGCAACAGCCAGGAAGGAAAGATGATCAGGCGGCCGGGGTGAACGTCGACCGTCATGCGGTTTCCATTGAAGCGGTTGAACTGCCGCGTGCGTGCCATCATGGCGGCGGCGGCCGGTCGGGGATCGAAAAAATCGATTGAAGCGGCGCCGACCGGTGTCCGCACGTAGTAGACGCCGCTGAGGTAGTTGTTGGGATGAGTGTGTCGGTTGTGTCCCCCGCCGGGCGGGCCAAAGTTGGCCCGTCCGGCAGCCGGCGAGATCGTAGGGAATCCTTTCGACGGAGCCGGTGACCAGGAAAACCCTCTTGCCGAAGGTGTGCGCGACGCCGACATCGTACAGGACTTCGGGATCGTTGCCGCTCACGTCCGCCAACAAGAAGCATGCCTGCAGGATGCTCCGTGCACGATCGGCGCCTTCGGCGGGGGCCGCCAGTTTGAACTGAAGCGCCTGCGCCGTCAGCTCGAACAGAGCGGCATAGGCCGTGGACTGGTCTCTCGAGGCACGACGAATCCTCCCATGCGTGGAACGAGAAGCTGTCAAGGTAGCACAACCGCGCTCGGCTGCGTGGCTTGCCAGTGACCAAGCGCAATGCTGCGCAAACAGGGCGTTTGCAGGTAAGCCCTCCCCGCGGCGAGAACGGTGAGCATCGAACCATGCGCACTTGCAGATTGACCAAGCGGTTTCGGGCGTCAAAGTGACTGCGCGGGGGTACTCCAAATGCGGCAAACGATCCTGTCGGTCGTTCTGGACGTCGATCCTCAGAGCGCCGGCCATCTGTCAGACCTCATCGAAGAGTTCAAACGCCAACAGGAAGAGGCCGGGGCGGAGACCTACGGCCGACTCAAGGACGGAGTGCCTTCGTTGCACTTCCTGTCGATGTCGGTATTCCCGGGCTTCCACTACGATCCGATCTTCGTGATCGAGGCCAATTTCGACGGATCGCCGGATGCCTTCTGGGGCCATGTCGAAGTGGCGTTGGCCGATCACCTTCGGCCGATGCTGCGATGCTGCAAGCGCCCCGTGGACAATGACGGGCCCGCCTACGATGCCGTCACGAAGCCGGGCTCGCGCGCGCCGGTCGGCGCCTACCTGGCCCGCAGAACGCTGCGGCCCAGCGTTTTCCATCAGGGCAACCGGGGACTCGAGCGGGACCGGATCCTGCGCGAGCGAGATCTCTTCCTCGCGATCAGGGATGAGCTCGCGCAGGCCAGCCCGACAGCGCCAAATCCGTATCGGGAAATTCCGGCGGAGCAGATTCACACAAGGCTGCGCAACGCAATGCTGCGGTTGTTCCCGTGGCTGGCGGAAGCTGCACCGCCGCGGATTTCCCGGACCGAGAGAGCGGCAGATTTCTGCCGGCTGCTCGCTTTCCTGTTTGCGACTTTCCTATGCCTTTCGATACCGGGCATGGCCGTGGCGCCCGTCACACCGGCCTGGCGGTTCGCCGCCCTGACGGCGGTCCTGGCCGGACTGGTGGCAATCGGCCTGTGGTCCATGCACCGCGCTCGCGACGGCGAAGGCGTGCCTACCCGCTCCGGCGGCCTGACCCCCGCAAGCCTGTCGGTGAAGAACAGGCTGGCGTCGTTCGCACACCCAGTCACCCTGGTTGCCGGCCTGCTGCTGGTTGCGGCACTCTACGTCGTCGCCGCCACCGTGATTGGGTCGGTCTTCACGATGCTGATCACGGGCCTGAGCTATGCCGCCTCCTTCTGGCCGACGGCGAGGGTCGTCCTGCTGGGATTGGCAAGCATCGCCTTCACGGCGCCGGCCATCGTCCTGTGGCTGCGCTGGCTCGAGCGACGCGACTCGTCTCACGACGCGCCACCGATCGATGATCAGCTGCTGCGTGAGATGGCTCGCCGCGAGGATTGGATTGCGCAGAATCACATGGGCAGCGTTGTCCTCGTCAAGCCAGGTGTCCTGCGCACGATCCTCTTCCGCACCGGACATCTTGGACTGGGCCTGGTTCTCAGGGCCATCGCGACGGACGGCTATCTCGGCAGCATGCGCACCGTCCATTTCGCCCATTGGGCGTTCATAAACAACGGCAGTCGCCTGATGTTCTTCAGCAACTTCGATCATAGCTGGGGGAGCTATCTGGACGACTTCATCGAAAAGGCGCACGGCGGCCTCACGCTCGCCTGGGGCAGCGGCGTCGGCTTTCCGCCGACCCGCTTTCTGGTGCTCGACGGCGCCAGCCACGGGCGCAGGTTCAAGGCGTGGGCACGTCACTCGATGGCGGTCAGCCGATTCTGGTTCAGCGCCTATCGTGACCTCACGGTCGACCAGATTGAACGCAATACCCGCATCGCCGAAGGGCTGCGGAAGGTCACGCTGGAACCACAGGAGGCAACCGCATGGGCGCGGGATCTGTGACCGCAGCAATGGCCAAGGAGCGGTTGAGCTGGAGGCTGAAGCCACCGCACGACCAGCAAGCGCAGGGCCTCGTGGTCAGCGGGTTCGCCCGACTGCCGGCGGGCAAGGCGCTCTTCCTCCACTGCGCCGGACCGGAGAACGATGCCGGCCGCGGTCCCTGGCTGCAGACACTGATGAAGGTGGCGCCCATCACCGCCAGCGATGGCAAGCCTGAGACACGTGCCGCCGCCATCGCCTTTACCTGCACCGGCCTTCAGAAGTCCGGGCTCTCGCCGGAGGCGCTGGCGACATTCGCCGCGCCGTTTCGCGAGGGCATGTACCAGGAAGACAGGCTCCGCCGCCTGGGCGACAAGGTGAAGGACAAGTGGCAGGAGCCCGTCATCGACGGTGGCCCCCTATGGAGCGGCAACATTTCCGTTGGCGCCGCGCCGGTGACGACCCCAACGACCGTGCATGCGCTGCTGCTGCTGTACGGAGCGACTGTCGCCGACGTTCAGGTCTGGGGCGACGAGGTCGAGCAAGCACTCTCGCCGCATGGCCTGAAGGTCGTCCATCAGCTCGCGCTCGACCTTCAGCTGAAGGATGGCATCGGCCGGGAACATTTCGGCTTCGCCGACGGGATGTCGCAGCCAATTCCCTTCGGTGATCCGAGCGTCCCCTCGGAGGATACCGTTGCGCTCAGCGACGGCCTGGCCGCACCGCGCGATCCATGGCACGGCGTGCCCCTCGGGGAGATCCTGTTGGGACATACCAATGCCCATGCCGAGAAGGCGCCCGGTCCAGTGGTGCGCGCCGATGATTTCGCGCGCGCGGCGAAGCTTTCGCCGCAGGGAGCACCGGAAGGCTTCCTCAATCTTGGTCTCAATGGCAGCTACATGGTGGTGCGCGAGCTGCGCCAGTATGTGGCTCGGTTCTGGCAATCCCTCGACGACAACGCCGCAAGAATCCGCGCCCGCGATCCATCAGCAACGCATGTCACTGCCGAGTGGCTCGCCGAACGGATTGTCGGGCGCAATATCGACGGCCACCTGTTGTGCCCCAGCGGCCTGCTCGCGGTCGACGAGTACAATCAGCCTCAAAATGCCGTTGGTTTCGCCGAGGTCGATCCTCATGGCCACGGTTGTCCGTTCGGCTCCCATGTGCGCCGAGCAAATCCTCGCGACGGCCTTGCGCGAAACATTGCCTCGGCTCCCGCCCTGCTCGACGCGGTGAACAACCACCGGATCCTGCGCCGCGGCCGCAAGTATGGCCCCACGGCAACCGCCCCGCGCATCGACGACGGCGCCGAGCGCGGGTTGCTCTTCATTTGCCTGAACGCCGATATCACCCGTCAGTTCGAATTCATTCAGCAGACCTGGCTGTTGAACAAGAATTTCGCGACCTTGTACGATGAGACCGATCCGTTGGTGGGTCCCAAGGGTCGCTTCACAATCCCCGGGCAACCCTTGCGGCGGATCGTCGACGTACAGACCTTCATCCAACTGTCCGGCGGTGAATACTTCTTTTTGCCAAGCCTTCCCGCCCTGCACTACCTTTCAAGTCTTCGCGCCTGATCTGGGCACTCCCGCTGGTTGTTGGGCGCGCGCCAGCGGGCATGACGCGAGTCTGGCCCTTCGCGTCATTTGCGGCGCCGCATGACTTCGGTCGCAAATTGGGGCATAGCGGAAGTCGATAGGTATTTGACGGAACCTTGGCCCGAGCGGCTGAGCGCGTCGACATCAACCTCGCCAGTTCCTGCGCTTGCCTGAGCGGTGGCACCCGCTCGAACTTACTCGTTACCCAAGACACGATGCTTCGTGCTGACATCAGCAGAAGGCTCGTCGGTTGCGAGCGCGTCGCGCAGCGTCTCGAGCTGGAAGGCCATCTGTTCCAGAACGCGATTGACGAACGCCTCGTCGCCCGCACCTGCCGGGGCGCCCACAATGGCGTGCAATAGCTCGGCCAAGTCGGTCTGACCGGGCACGCGCGGCGCGGAAAGGATTTCGACGAAGACGGTCCGAAAGGGCGCAAGAGCTCGGGGCCTGCGTGCGAGGACCGGGGCTGCCTGCATGAGGCTGGTGAGGTTGTTGAACAGTCCCTGCAGAGCCGATGACGCGCGGATGGCCCCGGAAAGAGTGTCGGGTTTGCCGCCGACCTCTGTCATAGACCGTTGCAATGAGTTCTGCAGAGTGGTGATCGCGTGGCCGGTACGGCGGCGGGTTTCCTCAACTCTGTCGGCTCCGTCGGCGACGGAGATTCCTTCCGCGGAAGCGAGCACGGCATCGGCATGAGCGGCCAACGCGGCTGACGCGTCATCGAGCAGATGCGGCAGGCCGCGCTTCTCATAGGTTGGCCAGAAAAGGTGGACGCTGATCAGCGCCAGCGCCGCTCCGATACCCGTGGCGAGGAGCCGCAACAAGCCCAAATCCTGCTGGATCTCAGGATACAGAAAATGCTCGTACGGGATCAGTCCGGCCGAAAGGAAGAAGATGGCCAGGCCGTAGTTGACGGGCAGCACGGCCATCATGAAGAAGAAAGCAATCAACACACAGGAAAGTTGAAGCCCTTGTGTCGGCAGCAGCGGCATCAGAGCCATGCCGAGAAGGATGCCGGCCACGGTGCCGGTACAGCGTTGCAGCGTCCGCAGCTGCGTCATGCCGGCAGACGCCTTGAGAACGACCGTGACCGTCAGCGGCACCCAATACCCGAACGGCTTGGGAAAGACCCAGAGCACGACGACTGCAGCAGCCGTGGCTACGGCGAAGCGCAAGGCATGACGTGCCACCTCGGAACGCCAGTCGAAAACGTCGCGAAACGCGGAGAGAACGGTGGAGGGTAGCGACATTGAAATCGGAGAGGCCACCCGACCCAGGCTGAGGCTCTCGTCGCCGAGCACTACATGGAGCGCATGCGAGAGCTCGCGGAGGACGCGGTACTGCAGAAAATGCCGATCCAGCGAAGCAAAAGGAGGCATGGATACTGCAGGGTCGTCGAGTTGAACCGTCAGCCGACGCATTTCGTCGATGTTCTTGGCACCGCGCAGCGCGTCGGCGATGGCCGCGACGACAGGGCCGAACAACGGAGGAGCAGCGCCTCCAGTCTCGCGCAGGGCGGTCATCAGAGAGAACAGCCGGTCGGCAATCTCGATCAGTATCACTGCACGGCGGTAAACCGAACCAGCCTCCTGCTCGCCAGAGCGGACCTCGGCCGCTACGCGGCGAGCTTCTGCGATGGCGCTGCGCACCGTCGTCTGGGGCGTGACCGGCCCCTTTGCCGTCCCTCCGTACGAGTAGTCTGCCAGGACGTCGTAGCAGGCTCCGACGCGGCCTTTGACCATGGCAAACGGGCGCCCGATACGTATCAACGAAGTGAGTGTCAGGATGAGCAGTCCGCCTGACGCGAACAGGATACCGAGGAGGAGGGCATTGTGGAGGGAGTGGTCTTTCGCGGGCAGACCGAGTTCCACGTAGGCCCAGGCGATCGGCAGGGACATGGCGGCAAATCCGCTGCCAAATGCGCATAGCGTGGCTGTGAGGGCGCCCCAAAACAGCATACCCGCGACGGCGAAGGCGAGACTGCCGCCGGCGAGAACGCCTGTTGCGATTGCGATGCTGCCGAGCACCGTACCCAAAAAGAGACGCAGCGATTGCTGCCGATCCCCGTCGTCGATGAAGTCGCCCATTGCCAGCACCAAGGCAGCGACGCCCACCCAGACGAACTCGGGTACACCGAGTGCGAGGGAGAGCAGCAATGGCAGCATCAGGCCTACCATGGCTCGGGCGGCCAACCCCCAGTTCAAGCGCCGAATATCGAAAGCAAAGAGGTCTACGGTGAGTAGCCGCGCGCGTGAACGCCAGCTCAGCGAGGCCGATTCCTCAGGCGCCATGGATCCCCCGCCAGATGTCCGTCGCCTGCATCCGCAATGCGCGGGCGGCGGAAAACGCGCCGTCCCACACGCAGATTTTCGTGCAACCAGCGGCGATCTTCAAGAGTTTGCGTCTCTTGCAGTCCCTGCGCTCTTCAGCCAATGCCCCGAAGAATTTCGACCGTCGCGACACACGCATAGTCAAGCCACGCGCGATGTCTCTACCTGGCCCTTCGCTTCATAGCGGAAGTCGATGGGCAGCCTTACCGCCGAACTTGGCGGGCCGAGCGGGGTCAAACCGCGCACTTGGTTCCGGCCATTTCTCATGACCGGGCACGGAGCTACCATTGTGACGCCGTCTGGCACATCATCCCGGCCAAGCCGCATGGCTGGAGCGGCTTGGCCTCAGCAGCTTCGAGAACCTCTTGGCCGAGATCAGGCCACGTCGAAGCGATCGGCGTTCATCACCTTGGTCCACGCCGCCACGAAGTCGGCCACGAACTTCGCTTGTGCGTCGTCGCCCCCGTAGACTTCGGCAAGGGCGCGCAACTCGGCAGTCGAGCGGACACGGCGGCGAGATCTTTGAAGCCCTCGACGTCGGCCTTCCGGGCAAAACACAAATAACGGCGGTTCGCCTGGCTCTCGCCGGCAAACGCATCCTTCAGATTTTGCTCGGTCCGGGTTCCCTTGAGCGAAGGCATGCCGCCTCCTCAGCTCACGTGGAAAACCGATGACGGGAGGACTGTGCTGTTCATAGGCGGCCTGCGAATAGCTGACCACATCGGCTGTAGCGATTGCCGCCAATCGGCGCTGCTCACGAGCCGACAAGCCTCCTCCCACTCGGATAGCAGCAAGGCTCAACCGACAGGGCAACGCCAGCCGCGCTCCGGCATCACGCCGCCTTCGTTCGCACGTGCTCAGGCTGCACGCCCATGCCCAGCAGGCGAGCAGGGATACGGCGCAGGAAGGGCACGGCGTTCAACAGGCGCACCGGCCAGGGCGGCCGCAGCGGTCGCGTGCCGGCAAGCGTCGGCGCGATCATTCGGTTCTGCAGGAACAGCTGCATCGACTGGGTGGCGCGCACCGGCCAACGGCGACGCTCCTGCACTGCCTGCAGGTCGGTGTCGCTCAGCCGGCCCTCCTTGAGCGGGCCCGCGAGAATATTCGCGGCGGCGACGGCATCCTGCACCGCGATGTTCACGCCCACGCCACCCAGCGGCGACATGGTGTGGGCAGCGTCGCCGATGCAGAGCACGCCTGGCTTCCACCATTTCTCCAAGCGGTCGACGCCGACGGTCAGCAGCTTCAGGTCGTCAACGGTGCGGAGCTCGTCCACGCGGTCGGCGAGGAACGGCATCAGGCTTGCGATGCGCGCGCGGAAGCTCTCGATGCCGGCGGCCTTCAGCGTGTCGGCCGAGCCCTTGGCGATGACGTAGGCGCATTGCCAGTAGTCGCCGCGGTTCAGCATCACCAGGATGCTGCCGCGGTCGAACCGGCCCATGGTCTCGGCTGAGTCGCTGGCCTTATGGCTGATACGGAACCACAGCACGTCCATCGGCGCCCCCAGCACTACCGGCGCAAAGCCCGCGCCCTCGCGCACCGTCGAATGACGGCCGTCGGCGCCGACAACGAGGTCGGCGTGTATCTCCTGGGACTTGCCCTCGACCGTGGCGCGAACGCCCACGACGCGGCCACCCTTGTCGATCAGGCCGGTCGCCTCCGCATTCATCAGAACGGTGAAGGTCGGATAGCGCTTGCCCTGCGCCGCCAGGAAATCGAGGAAGTCCCATTGCGGCAACATGGCGATGAAGGGCGCGCGGACCGGCAGATGGGAGAGATCGGCCATCGTCACCCGCTCCTCCCCGAACTGGCCCGTGAAGCGCGATATCCTGTGGTGCGGCAGCTTCAGGAACTCGTCGAGCAGGCCAAGCTCGTCCATCACGTTGAGGGTCGAGGGATGCACGGTGTCGCCGCGGAAATCGCGCAGGAAATCGCCGTGCTTCTCGAGCACGATAGCCTGCACGCCGGAGCGTGCCAGCAGGAAGCCCAGCATCATGCCTGCCGGACCGCCGCCTACGATGCAGCACTGGGTCGTGATCAGTCGAGCATCTCCCGCAGTACGCGGCCCGTCGCGGTGATCGCCAGCAACGCCGGCACGCCGAGCGGGCCTTTGATCCAATCCTTCGTGGTCGGAGTGTAGCTCATGCAGTCCATGGCCACGAGGTCGGGCTTCTTCGCAGCCAGCCGTTCGGCGGCGGCCGCGGCCTCGCGCTGCTGCGCGCTGGGCGCCAGTGCTTCGACCACAATCTCGAGGCCCGGCCGCGCCCATTTCGAGGCGAGCTTCTCGCCCTGCTCGGCGAGCGGGATGAGCAGGCCCAGCCGGCCGCGCGGCAGCAGCCCGGTAGCCAGGCCGTTGAGCACGCGCGAGGGGAACAGCACGTTCTCATCGCCCGGCATGGGCGGAAACTCCCCGGTGCAGGCATACACCAGCACGTCGCAGCCATCGGACCGCAGCTTGTCGAGCGCCGCCGGCGAGCGGGCGATGACGGCCTTCTTCGAAATCTTGACGTCGCGGCCGCCGCGCAGGCGGGTGTAGAGCGTGTCGCCGCCATTCTCGGGCTGAAGCGTATCGACCTCGGCGTCGGTCAGCCCGTCGAGCGCGCCCCGCAAGACGACGGTCGTGCCGGCTGGAGCATGAGCGGCGAACAGCGCCGCGATGTCGTCGCGGGGCGCCTGGCCGATGGTGACGATGCCGAGTTTTCTGGACATGTCGGGATCCTACTCTTGCGGGCGGTGCGCGTCCCGCGCGCTCTTCGTCGAACGCATGAGCAGGTCCGATCCGCCTCGTTGCGCGGCCGAAAATCGATGGTTCCAAAGTGTTATAGACTTCAGGAGGCCTGACATCATGTCGGCTTTTTGGATGGGTGCGCTCGCGGGCAGTGCCGGAACGATCGTGGCCGCTTTGTTTCTATGGTGGACAGTGCTGAAGGTCTTACCGGCCGTGTTCGACCTCTTCGACACTTTCGACGATCACAGACGACGTTGGTAGCGCCCGCGCCAGTTGATGGCGCGCCTGGCGGATCTCGGCCCGGGCTGGTGGCTGCGGGCGGCGTGGGTTTGCTCGGCCTGGGAAGTCCCGGAATTGCGGTCGAATGGCAGGATGACTTCAAGACTCCAACGCGACGGCGTCGGCGTCGTTCCAGGCCAG
>CADECW010000058.1:10838-44934 GCA_902825855.1 uncultured Rhodospirillales bacterium
AGCCGCTTCTGCAATTCCTTCAGCTCGAACTGCATCTGCTGGCGCAGCTTGCGGTCGAGGGCGCCCAGCGGCTCGTCGCAAAGCAGGACCGGCGGCTCGACGACCAGGGCGCGGGCCAGCGCCACGCGTTGCTGCTGGCCGCCCGAAAGCTGGCCGGGCTTGCGGTCCTCCAGGCCGGTCAGCGCGACCTGGGCAAGCGCCGCCTTCACGCGCCGTTCCATGTCGGGCTTGGGCACCTCGCGCATGCGCAAGCCGAAGGCCACGTTCTCCGCCACCGTGCGATGGGGGAACAGCGCATAGGACTGGAACACCATGCCCATGTCGCGCTTGTGCACGGCGACATCGGTGATGTCCTTGCCCGCGACATGGACCCGGCCGGAATCCGGACGCTCGAAGCCCGCGATCATACGCAGGCTGGTTGTCTTGCCGCAGCCCGATGGCCCTAGCAGCGAGAAGAACTCGCCGGCGGCGATGTCGAGCGTGACCTCGTCGACGGCAACCACGCGGCTGTCGAAGGTTTTCGTCACGTTGTCGAGCTTGATGGTGGCTGAGGTCATTCGCGCGCCATGTCATCCCGAGCGGAGCCGGGGACCTTTCCGGTCAAGATAGGTCCCTCGGCCCGCGGTTTCGCGATGACAGTCCTACCCTTTCAGGATCTTGGTCACGCGCGCATCGATGTCTTCCTTGCGCGCGTTGTACCACTTCCAGTCGGGCTGGATCAGCGTCGCCACCTTGGCCTCGGTGGTGAGAAGCTTGGCGTCGTACTTGGCGTCGAGCTTCACCTTCTTGCTCGCCGGCGAATACCAGACCGCCTCGGCCAGCAGCTTCTGCGTCTCGGGCCGCAGCATGTAGTCGACATAGGCAAACGCCAGTTCCTTCACCTTCGAGCCCGGCGTCACGTTCAGCACCTGCTCGAGCGCCATCACGCCTTCCGAGGGGCCGGCGAAGTCGACCGGCTGGTTCTGGCCGTCGTAGCGGTAGACGCCGGAGTCATGGATGACGCCCATCGAGACCTCGCCCGACAGCAGCATCTTTTCCATCTGGCCGGTAAAATCCACGAGCTTGATGGGCTTCAGCTGCTCGAGCGCCTTGTAGGCGGCGTCGAGGTCCTGCAGGCCCTTGCCGTAGAGCTTGCCCAGCATCATGAGGTGGCACTGGCCCAGGCTGTTGACGGGAATGATGTAGCTGCCGCGCGCCCCGGCGAGCTTGGGGTCGGCGAGGTCCTTCCACGAGGTCGGCTTGGTGAGCCCCTTGTCGGTGCGGAAGCCAAGGCCGATGGCGCTGGTGAAGATCGCCACGCCGACGATCTTGTCGCTTGCCGCCCAGGGATAGACGTCGGCGACGTTTGGCGCCTCCTTGGCGGTGATCTTGTCCATCACCAGCCCCTCGGTGAACGAGTTCCACTGCTCGTTGGAATTGGTGTGCAGCACGTCGTAGAGCGGATCGTTCTTCGGGCTGGCCTGCAGCTTGGGCACATAGGGAAAGGCCTGGTCGGCCTGCACCGTGCACTTGAACTCCTTCTCGAAGGCCGGCAGGACCGTGGCCTTCATGACCTCGCCCCACTTGCCGCCCCAGGTCGTGATCTTGAGCGTCCTGGTCTGGGCGTGGAGGATCGACGGCGCGGCAAGCGTGGCGGCCGCGACGGCACTCGTACCGAGCAATATGCGACGTGAAATCATGGTGACCCCTCTGTTCCTTCCCTCTTACAGCTTAACGTAGGCCTTGAGCCCGATCAGCCTTTCCAGCACCAGCACGACCGACAAGGCCAGCAGAATCGAGACCATCGAGGCCGCGGCAATGGCGCCGTCGAGGTCGAATTTCATGTAGTTGAACAGCACCACCGGCAGGGTCTCGCCTTTGGGAACGACCAGGAACAGCGATACCGGGAACTGGTCGAACGAGACGATGAAGGCGAATACGCCGCCGGCGAACACGCCCGGCCGGATGAGCGGCAGGGTCACCTCGAAGAACACCCGCACAGGGCTGGCGCCCAGCACGGCCGCCGCCTCCTCGATGCGGCGGTCGAAATTGTGCAGCACGGCCAGCGTCGTTCGGATCACGTACGGTATGGAGACCAGCGTGTGGGCCAGGATCAGGCCCCACACCGGCCGGCCGATACCGGCCAGCAGGTAGGACTGGAACAACGCCAGGCCGGTCAGGATCGCCGGCAGCATCAGCGGCGACATGAAGAATGCCGTAAGGAACGACCGGCCCGGCAGGTTGCCGCGCGCCAACGCGAGCGCGCAGGCGCCGCCGATCAGGATCGACAGGACCAGCACGCAGCCCGCGATCCACAGCGACAGCACCAGCGCATTGGTGAACTCCGGCGTCCGGAAGAACTTCTCGAACCAGCGCAGGCTGACGCCGACCGGCGGGAACGAGATGTACGGTGTCGGGTTGAGCGCAAACACCAGCACGATGGCGATCGGCGCCAAAAGGAAGGTGAGCAACAGCCCGTTGACGGTGAGATAGGCTGCGCGACCGGCATCGAACGGCTGCCTGTTGCGAACGGCGCTCATGCCAGACCCTGATCGCCCGACAGTCGGGCGAGGATCCTGTTGTAGGCGATGACGATCAGCAACGAGACCAGCAGCAGCACCACGCCCAGCGCGCCGGCGAAGTTGGGATTGAAGCTGGTGCCGACCTGCTGGGCGATCAACATGGGCAAGGTGAGCACGTCGGTGCCGCCCATCAGCGAGGGCGTGACGTAGGCGCTGATCGACAGTGCGAAGACCAGCAGCGAGCCCGCCAGGATGCCGGGCAGGCTGAGCGGCAGGGTGACCTCGACGAAGGCGCGCAGCCGGCCGGCGCCCAGGCTGCGTGCGGCCTGCTCCAGCCGCTCGTCGATGCGGCCGATCACGCCGGTCAGCGTCAGCACCATGAAGGGCACGTAGATGTGGACAAGCGCCACCACCGTGCCGAACTCGTTGTACATCAGCGGCAGCGGCTTGGAGACGATCTTCCAGTCGACCAGCAGCGTGTTGATGACGCCTTTATCCTGCAGGATCGTCATCCAGGCAAAAGTGCGTACCACGATGCCGGTCAGCATCGGCGCGATTACCGCCATCAAGACCAGCGCGTGACCCAGCCGCGACTGAATGCGCGCCATCCAGTGCGCCAGCGGATAGCCGATCAGGAGCGACACGACGGTGGTGACGAGGCCGATGCGCAGGGTGGACCACAGCGCATCGTGATAGATGCCGGCGCTGTCGAAGACGAAGCGCTCGTAGTGGCGTGTCGTCAGGAAGGCATTGGAGTTGGTGACCGGGTTGCCCGAGTAGAACGACATCAGCGCCATGACGCCGAACGGCAGCACGAAGAACAGCACGAACAGCAGCAGCGCAGGCGCCAGCAGCCAGGCGATCGGCGAAGGTCGGGAAGCAACGGCCATGCGTTCCGTATGGTGGCTGAAGCCAATGCTTCGGTCCACGCCGAAGGACAGCGGCTAATGGCCCGTGCTAGTCCGGCCACGCCATGGCATCGAAATTGCCGCTTCTGCTCCTGCTGATCGCGATCACCTGCCTCAGCCAGTTCTATCGCGTGTCGAACAGCGTCATCGCGCCCGAGCTGACGCGCGATCTTGGGTTGACCGCGCGGCAGCTTGGCTGGGCGGGCAGCGCCTTCTTCTTCGCGCTTTTTGCGGTGCAGGTGCCGGTCGGCATGTGGTTCGACCGCTACGGCGCACGTCGCACCGTGGCGGCGCTGTCGGTGCTGGCCATGCTCGGCGCGCTGTGGATCGCCACGGCATCGGATGCCGCGGACCTGATCGGCGGCCGCGCCGTGGTCGGCGTGGGCTGTGCCGCCTCCTTCATGTCGGTGGTTTTCCTGTGCTCCCGCTGGTTCGAGCCGGCGAAGCTCGCGACAGCGCTCAGCTGGGTGTTTGCCGCTTCCAATATCGGTACCCTCGCCGCCGCCACGCCGCTCGCGTGGATCGCGGCGACGGCCGGCTGGCGCAACGGGTTCCTCGGGCTCGCCGTCGTCACCGTACTGGTGGCGGTGGCCTTTTATGCCGTGGTGCGCGACCGGCCGCCCGACAAGCCGGCACCGCCAGCCCGGCGCGAGAACTTGGGCGAGATCATGCGCGGATTGCTCGAAGTGTGGACCACGCCGGGATTGGTGCCGGTCCTGGCCATGCACTTCTTCGCCTACGCCACCATGCTCACCGTGCTCGGCGTCTGGGGCGGGCCCTATCTCTACGATGTGTACCAGCTCGATGCCGTGCAGCGTGGTAACGTGCTGCTGGCCATGGGCGTGGCGCAGATCCTCGGCATCCTGGCCTACGGGCCGATGGATCGCCTGCTGCGCTCGCGCAAGAAGGTCGTGCTGGGCGGCGCGGCCCTTTCCGTGGCGCTGCTGGCCCTGCTCGCCTTGCTGCCCCGGCCGCCGCTCGCCCTGGCTGTCGTGCTGCTCACCGCGTTCTGCTTCGTCTGCGCCTTCGGCACGGTGATCGTAGCGCAGGGCCGCGCCCTCTTCCCCGACCGGCTGTCCGGCCGCGGCGTCACGACCGTCAACATGGCGCAGTGCCTCGGCCTCACCGTGCTGCCGGCCATGGTCGGCTACATCGTCGAGGCGTTCGGCAACGGAGACCTCGCCTATCGCGTCGCATTCGGCGTCCTCGGGATCGGCCTGATCCTGGGCGCAAGCGTCTATGTCCGCGCCAGCGACAGCGCCACCGCTCACGCGTAGACTACCCACTGCGAAAATCGGGGAGTATCGATGCACCGCCGGATCTTCGGCGTCGCCGTTGTCGGTCTCGGCGTCCTTCTCACACTCGTCGCAGCGGCACAGCCCCCGTCAGTACCGGCGCCCGAACGCAACGCTGAAACCGGCCTCGCCTTTCCCGACATGATCGGGCCGGCGCGCAAGGTCGGCTCGATCGACTACTCCCGGACGAAGGGCATGCCCGAGCTCGGCTGGGCCTGGAACTATGAAGCGCCGGAGATCACCAGCACCTTCTACATCTACAATTCAGGCATCGCCTCGATTCCCTCGGGCGCCACCGGCAGCGCCGTGCTGACCCAGTTCCAACAGGCTGTCGCCGACATCGAGATCGGTGCCCGGACGGGGCGCCATGAACAACTGAAGCTGTCGCAAAGCCCGGCAAACTGCACGATCGGCGCGATGATCTTCCGTTGCATCACCTTCACGGCCGTCCTGCCGCAAGACAAACGACCGGTCTTCATCCGCCTCTTCGTAACCGGCTATCGCAACTATTTCCTGAAGGTCAGGCAGGACTGGCTGCAGAACTCGACAGCCGCCGCCCGAGATGCCGACGCCGTCATCGAGGCGTTCGCGAATTCGGCCAGCCCCTGACGATCCTACTGCGTTGCCTGCTTGAGATAGGCCACCAGATCGGCGAGCTGGCCCGCGTTCTTGACACCGTTGAACACCATCTTCGTGCCGGGCACCTTGCCCTTGGGGTCGCGGTTGTAGTCGGCCATCGTCGTTTCGTCCCAGGCAATGCCGGACTTTTTCATGGCGTCGGAGAATTCGTAGCCCGCGGCCGTGCCCGCCTTGCGGCCGAACACGCCGTGCAGGTTGGGACCGGCGGGCTGCGCGCCGTCCTTTTCGAGGGTGTGGCAGGCGCGGCATTGCTGGTTGAAAACGCGCTGGCCGCGCGCTGCATCGCCCGATTGGGCAGAGGCCTGCGTTGCGATGCCAACGATCACGGCAACCACGGCGGCTGCACAAATCTTCATCACGTATCTCCAAATGGCTATCCGGCTGCCACTCCATGTGGGGGGACAGCAGCCGGCTGCAAGAGCCGGGCGCTGTGTTCTCTCTCCAGGAGCTTGCGCTTGCGGCGCACGCCCCAGCGATAGCCCGAGATCGACCCGTCCTTCTTCACCACCCGGTGACAGGGCACGACAACGGCGAGCCTGTTGGCGGCACAGGCCTCGCCAACCTCGCGCGCTTGCCGTGGGACGCCGAGGCGAGCGGCGATCTCACCGTAGGTTGTGGTCGTACCGGCTGGAACTTCGCGCAAGGCATTCCATACGTTGCATTCGAAGTCCGATCCCTGCAGGTCGAGCACGAGGCCGGCATCATGTTCGGGATGGTCGATGAGCGTCGAAAGCCTGCCGATCGTCTCGGCCAACGCTGTTCGATCCTCGACGAGATGGACGCCCGGAAAGCTCGCCTGGAGCTCGGCCAGGTCTGCATCGAATGCCACGCAGGCCAGCCCGCGTGTCGACAACGCTGCAACGAACGGGCCGAGCGTGCTGCCGCCGAAGGCATAGCGGATCGTATTCATGATCTTCTCCATGGCTCATTCCTCGATGGTCGAAGATAGGGAAGCCGTCCGGAATTAGCGCTCCGCTGGCGGATTTGAATTCGGATTCTTCCCGCCATATTGATGCCCTGATGGTCGATCTGTTCGCCCCTGATGCTCGGCAGGAGCTTGGCGACGGCGCGGTGCTGCTGCGCGGGCGCGCGCTCGCGGTCGACCGGGCCCTGCTCGACGCCATCGAGGCGGTCGTCGCGCAATCGCCGTTCCGGCGGATGGTGACGCCAGGCGGTTTCCAGATGTCGGTGGCGATGACCAATTGCGGCCGTGTCGGGTGGGTCACCGACCGCGCCGGCTATCGCTACGATCCGCGCGATCCTGAAACAGGCGCGCCTTGGCCGGCCATGCCGGAGGTGTTCCGGCAGCTGGCGCGCGAGGCCGCGAACGATGCGGGCTTCGATGGCTTCGCACCCGAGGCCTGCCTGATCAATCTCTACGAGCCCGGCACGCGCCTGTCGTTGCACCAGGACAAGGACGAACGGAACTACGCTCATCCTGTCGTATCGGTGTCCCTCGGCCTGCCCGCGACCTTCCAGTTCGGCGGCCTGATGCGCTCGGACCGGCCGATGAAGGTGCCATTACAGCACGGCGACATCGTCGTGTGGGGCGGCCCCTCACGCCTCGTCTATCATGGCGTGCTGGCGCTCAAGGACGGCGAGCACCCGTTGACCGGGCGGCGGCGGTTCAACCTGACCTTCCGGAAGGCGCTCTGATTCGCAAGGCTACTCCGCCTTGATGCCCTGCTCCTTGATCAGGGTCACCCAGCGTTTCTCCTCCTTGTTGAAGAACGCCTTGAACTCCGCCGGGGTGGAGCTGCGGATATCGACGCCCTGCAGCTTGAAGCGCTCGATCATCTCGGGGTCGGCGGCGATCTTGGCGATCGCCTTCTCCAGCTTGTCGATGATCGGCTTGGGCGTGCCGGCCGGCACCACCATGCCCTGCCAGAACACGGCCTCGAACTCGGGCAAGTTGGCCGATTCGGCCACGGTCGGAATCTCGGGAAAGGCCGGCGAGCGCTTGAGGCTCGAGATGGCGATCGCGCGCGTCTTGCCTGCCGTCAGCAGCGGCTTGGCCTCGAGCGAGGCGGAAAACATCATCTGCGCCTGGCCCGCCGCCAGGTCCTGACCGGCCTGCGCGCCGCCCTTGTAGGGCACGTGCACCAGCTGCAACCCGGCCTGCGCCTTGAACAGCTCGGCCGCGAGATGGTTGGTCGCACCGATGCCGGAGCTCGCGATGTTGAACTTGCCGGGGTTGGCTTTCACGACTGCGATCAGCTCGGCCATGTTCTTGGCCGGAAAGTCGGTGTGGACATGCAGGATGAAGGGCGTGAACGACATCAGCGACACGAGATCGAAGCTCTTGTGCGGGTCGTACTGCACGTTTCCGGTAAGCGTCGGGTTGATGACCAGCGAGGTGCCGCCGCCGTACAGCGTGTAGCCATCCGGTGCCGCCTTGGCGACGAAATTGGAAGCCACCGTTGTAGCCGCACCCGCCTTGTTGTCGACGATGACCGACTTGCCGAGCTCGGCCGACAGCTTCTCGGCATAGACACGGCCCACGGCGTCGTTCAGGCCACCCGGCGGATAGGGCACGATGTAGGTCACCGGCTTGTTCGGCCAATCGGTCTGCGCCAGCGAAGCCATCGGCAGCAGCGCCGCGGCAAGGGCTGCCGCAACCAAGGTCATGCGTTTCATCGTCAATCCTCCCTGAAGCCTTTTTCCTGTACCACTCAGCCGGCAACGAAGAACGGCAGTGTGATCTCCTTGGTCACCGGTTCGAAGCCGAGCTTCACGCGTTGGCCGATCTTGATGTCGGCTTCCGCAACACCGCGGAGCGGCGCGTTCACGCGCACGCCGCCATCCATGTCGACCAGCGCCACGACGTAGGGCGCCGACGCCTTGAAGAAGAAGTTGAAGGGATGGTGGCACACCGTCCAGGTATGGATGACGCCGCCGGTCGGCATCTCCTTGAAGGTGCTCTCCATCGAGAAGCAGTGCGGGCAGGCCGGGCGCGGATAGTGCCGCGCCTTGCCGCAGCCGGCGCAGTGCTGAACCATGAACCGGCCCTCGCGCATGCCGTCCCAGAAGGGCTGGCTTTCGCGCGTCGGCGTCGGCAGCGGACGCTCGGGCGCCGGCGCGTTCATGCCGCCCTCCGCAGGATCGCGATCGAACCGTCGCCCATGTCGCCATAGCCGGTGACCAGGCCGACCTCGGCATCCTTGACCTGCGCCTTGCCTGCCTCGCGGCGAAGCTGGCGCGTCAATTCGACGACGTGGTTGAGGCCGACGACATGGCCCTGACTCAAAAGGCCGCCATGGGTGTTGATCGGCAGCTCGCCGCCGACCCTGATTCGGCCGTCCATGATGAAAGGCCCGCCCTCGCCTTTCTTGCAGAAGCCCAAAAGCTCGAGCTGATTGATCACCGTGAAGGTGAAGCAGTCGTAGATCTCGGCGACGTCGATGTCCTTGGGCCCGACGCCCGCCATGTCGTAGGCACGCGGCGCTGCCTTGGCCAGGCCGAACTCCAGCAGGTCGGGTCGTTGTGCAATCGAGGCCGGCGATTCGGGATGGCCTTCGGCGACACCCATCACGGTGACCAGCGGCTTCTTGAGGTCGCGCGCGCGGTCGGCTGCGCTGACGATGATGGCACAACCACCGTCGCTTTCCAGGCTGCAGTCGAACAGCCGGAAGGGATCCGAGATCATGCGCGAGGCATGATGCTCCTCGACGCTGAGCGGCTTGTTCATCACGACGTTGCCGTTGAGGATCGCGTGCTCGCGCGTCACCACGGCGATCTCGGCGAAATGCCGCGCGGTGGTGCCGTAGAGCAGCATGTGACGCCGCGCACCCTGGGCGTAGAGCTGGGCCGGCGCGAACATGCCGATCGGGGCCTCGAATTCCCCCGCCAGGGCGAATTGCGGAAATTGCTGCAGGCGCGTCGAGACGCGAGCGCCGGAATAGCCGGTGCGCCCGACCGATATCAGCACGTGCCTGCAGACGCCCGTGGCAACGGCCATCGCCGCGGTCTGGATGGCGGCGACGCAAGTGGCACCGCCCATCGGCACGAACACCGACAGCTTCAGATCGGGCAGGCCGAGATTGGCGACGAAATCCTCGGCGATGCCGCCGCCCGGGAAGTACGGCACGACGCCATCGATGTCGCGTGGCTCGAGGCCGGCATCGGCGATGGCCGCAAGGCTCGCCTCGAGCTGCAGCGCCAGAGCGCTCTTCGCGGTACCGCGCGTGTAGGCAGTCTCGCCAATTCCACTGATCGCGGCCTTCTCTCGCAGCACATGCGCCATTTCGTTTCCTCCCGCGGCCATCGTGCCCTTCCCCTGGGGAAACGGGAAGGGCTAAGGTCGGGCTTACACGTCGGGGGAAGTATGTCGAACGAAGAACTGGTCTCGCTGAGCTCTGTCGAACTGCGTCGCCGCATCGGCACCAAGGAAATTTCGCCGGTCGAATTGCTCGACGCCTGCCTGGACCGGATCGAAGAAGTGAATCCGGCGATCAACGCGGTGACGGCGATGTCGGTCAAACGCGCGCGTCAGGAAGCCAAGGCGGCAGAGGCGGCAGTGCGCCGCGGCGACGACCTGCCGCTGCTGCACGGCCTGCCGGCCGGCATCAAGGACCTCGAGGAGACCAAGCACCTTCTCACGACCTACGGCTCACCGCTTTATCGCGACTATGTGCCGACCTACGACAACGTCATGGTGGCGCGCGTGCGCGCAGCGGGCGCGGTCGTGGTCGGCAAGACCAACGTGCCGGAATTCGGCGCCGGCTCGAACAGCCGCAACCCGGTATGGGGCGCCACCGGCAATCCGTTCAACCCGACGCTGAACCCGGGCGGCTCTTCGGGCGGCTCGGCGGCCGCGCTGGCGACCGACATGCTGCCGGTCTGCACAGGCTCGGACACCGGCGGCAGCCTGCGCAATCCTGCGGCGTTCTGCGGCGTCGTTGGCTTCCGTCCTTCGCCTGGCATGGTCGCGGTCGAACGCCGCGCAATGGGCTGGACGCCGATCTCCGTGCTCGGCCCGATGGGCCGCAGCGTCGCCGACGTCTGCCTGCTCTATGCCACGCAGATCGGCCAGCACGATGCCGATCCGCTCTCCTTCCCGCTCGAGCCCGACGCCTATGCCGAACCGTGGCCGGTCGATCTTGGCAGCCTGCGTGTGGCCTACACGGAGGATTTCGGCGGCGCGCCAGTCGAAAAGGGCATCCGCGAGACGTTTCGCGCCCGCATCAAGGCGATGAAGCATCTGTTCCGCAGCCTCGACAAGGTCGAGGTCGATTACGGCGGCGCCGACCGCTGCTTCGACGTCATCCGCGCGGTGAGCTTCCTGTCGCGCTACCACGACGCCTATACCAACAACCGCAAGATGCTTGGCCCCAACATCGTGGCCAACTACGAGATCGGCGCCAAGCTCTCGCTCGCCGACTTCGCCTGGGCACATGGCGAGCAGACGCGGATCTTCCGTGCCTTCCAGCAGCTCTACAACGAATACGACCTGGTGATCGGTCCCACGGTGGGCTTCTCGCCCTTCCCGTGGAAGCAGCTCTACATCGACGAGATGGACGGCAAGAAGCTGCGAAACTACTACCATTGGATGGCAACGAAGTACTTCATCACGCTGACCTCGAACCCGGCGGTTTCGCTGCCGTGCGGCGTCGACCACAAGAAGATGCCGTTCGGCCTGCAGGTGATCGGGCGCTTCCGCGGCGACGGCGAGGTTCTAGGTGCCGCGCATGCCATGGAGCGCGCCTTCGCGGCGATCCCCGGCCTCGCCCGGCCGGTGCCGAACCTCGCCCGGCTGCGCAAGCCCGTGCCGGAGCTCAAGTCGATCGTCACGCATCCGCCCAAGCTCAACGCCAAGCCTTCGAAGACGCCGGCGCCCGGGGCGTTATAGGGAGCTTTGTAGAAGGAACATGAGGGCTCAGCGCCGACACGACGCCGCCAAGAAAAAGACGCGATCTTCGAGGGTTCCACCCCGGCGGCCTGTGACGAAAAAATAGATTCCCTCGGCACGCTGCCACCAGGCGCTGCGTACACCGTTGCATGGACAAGCCCTCGATCCGGGCTGTCCCAACGGAGGTCCAAATGCGCACTACCAAGTGGTTGTTGGCGGCCGGCCTGGTTGCCGCGACAGCGGCGTGCACCACGGACGGGGGGTATTACCCCAACACGTCGTACAACAGTGGGTACAACACCGGCTACTACCCGAGCAGCACCTACAATCGCAGCAGCTACTACAGCAGCTCGCCCGGCTACTACGCTCCGAGTTCCTCTTACAGCAGTGGCTACTACACCGCCAACCGCACCCCGCGGCGCGGCCCCAACGGCGATTACGACCGCGACGGCATCCCCAACAGGTATGACCGCGATGCCAACGGCGACGGCGTTCCCGATCGTTTCCAGCGCTAACTGAACCGCCGCACTGACATACAGGCCGGCTTCCGGTGAGACCGGAGGCCGGCCTTCGCATGCCCAAAACAATTCGTCGTGCCGCCGCCGCGTCGCCACGGTCGGCACCGTATGTCCTATCGGGAAGGAACCACAGCCCGGGCAACCCCTTCCGAAGAGGGCAACGACAAATGCGCACAGTCAGATGGCTGGTTGCGGCGGGCCTGCTGGCCTCGGCGACCGGCTGCGTCGAGATGAATGGCTATCCGGGAACATCCTACGGCGGCTATCCGAGCGGCTACGGCGGCTACCCCGGCAACGGCTACTACGGCTCGAACTATGGCGGCTACTACGGCCAGCCGACCTATTCCTCCGGCAACGGCCTGTTCGGCAACCTGTTCAATTCACAGCCGAACTACTACTACCAGCCACCGCCGCCGCAGGTCGTGACCCAGACGCGCTACGTGCCGGTGCCGGTCGCCAACGCCAGCCGCCCGTCGTGGGGCGGCCGGGATCGCAACCACAACGGCGTCCCCGACTGGAAGGAACGCGACCGCAACGGCGATGGCGTTCCCGACTGGCAGCAGCGCCGTGGCCGTTCCGGCTAGAGCGTCCTACTCGGGCGCCTTGCAGGCGAAGCTCGCCACGTCATCGGGATCGCCAGATCCCGCGTAGCGGGCGACGAAGGGATAGGGGCAAAGCGGGCGGGTCCGCACGACTTTGCCCTTGTCGACCTGCGAGGCCACGATCGTCGCCGGCGCCACGCCGTTCTCGACCCAGTTGATCAGGGCCGTCATGGGATCGAACCGTTCCGGTCCGACACCGCCGCGGCAATGGAACATGCCGGGCACCATGAACAGCCGGAAGAACTCGGGTGTCGCAAGGCCGTTGGTAGCGACCGCTTTCAGGTAGTAGTCGATCGCCATGACCGGCGGCAGAGCCGTGTCGGCCCAGCCGAAGTACATCAGGATCTTGCCGCCCCGCGCACGCAAGCTGCCGAGGTCGGGATTGGTGGCATTGAGCAGGGTCCGGGCATCGGCGTACTTGGCGATGTCCTGGGCGTAGTCGAATTTCGACACGTCGAGATTGGGATCGGACTTCGGCAGGAAGTACCGCACGAAGCTTTCGCCATAGATCTGATGGATGGCACGGCCGTTGGGCGCCGGGATCAGCCAGCGGCTCCAGCCGCTCTCCGGAGCTCCACCGGTCACTGCGTTCGCGCCCACGGCTTCGCCGCCGATCGGCTGGCCGAAATGCGCCGGCTTGCCGTCGACCGTGAGGCCCTCATAGATCTTCTTGATCGCCGTCGACTGCGCCGGGGTCAGGCAGGTCTCGGCGTCCTGGCCGGCCGGACATTGCGCCACGTCGCGCGCAGGATCGAAGTCGCAGCGCCGCGGATCGTCTATGAGGCCGTCCTTCAACCCGTCCTTGGCGTCGCAACGAGCATAGGCGGCATCGGCCACCAGCTTCATCTTGGCGACGGGAATCGGCGTCTCGGCCATCACCTGGCTGTTGCGCAGGCTCTGGGTCACGGTATCGACGAAGTTCAACACCGGCGCGCCGGCGACAATGCCGTCGAAATCCTGCGGGAAGCGCTGGGCGCTGATAAGGCCCTGGCGGCCGCCGGTCGAGCAGCCGTCCCAGTAGGAATAAGTAGCCGCGCGCGCATAGTAGGCGGCAATGATCCGCTTGGCTTCGACCGCGGTCATGTGGACGGCGCGGAAGGCGTAGTCGACGCGCTTCTGGTAGCTCACGGCGAAGCTTGCGACCGGCTCGGCGGTGGCGTCGTGTCCTGTATTGGTCTGGGCCGTGGCGAATCCCTGCTTCAGGGCATTGGCGCGGATCATCGGCCGCGGACCGGAGTCGGGCGCTTCGCCTGCAAAGCCGCCATTGCCGTGCATGTAGAAGCGGCGATTCCAGGCCGACGGCAAGTTCACCTCGAAGCGGATCTCGGGTTGGATCAGGCCAGTGACGCGGCAATGCTCGGGCACGCCGTCGGCAGCGGGCATCAGCCGGGCCGAGATGATCGTCGTCTCGGCAGTGGCAAGGGTCGGAACGGCAGCGCAGCTCATCGACGCCTGTGTCGAGCTCACGCCGTAGCGCACCATGGATTCGCCGGCGTCGCTGAAGCTGTAGCCGTTCTGCGCCAGCGCCGACACGGGCATCAGCGCAAGTGCCGCAACGATGCTTCTTGCTGCCACCATCATTTGCCTCCCTTGCCTCGCATGGCTTTCTCCTTGCCCTTCGCGCCGCGGATCTCCGCGTCGTGCTGTCCCAGCGTGGGCGCGGCACGGCGAACGCCGCCCTGCGTCGCCGACATCTTCAGCGGCACGCCCAGGGTCTTCTGCCGGCCGGCCTTGGCATGGTCGACCTCGGCCACCATGCCGCGCGCCAGGACCTGCCGATCGGCGAAGACCTCGTCATGGTGCAGCACGGGCCCGGCGGGGATGCCCTCGGCCTCCAGAGCCGCCATCCAGTCGGCGGTGCTGCGCTTGGCGACTTCCGCCTGCAGGGCGGCGACGATCAGGTCGTTGTTCTTGACGCGCTCGGCGTTGGTCCTGAAGCGCGGATCGTCGGCGAGCTCGGGCTTGCCGATCATGGCGCAGAGCTTGCGGAAGAAGTTCTGCTGCGCGCCGCCGATCGTCAGCCAGCCGTCGGCAGTCTGGAACACCTGATAGGGCGAAGAGCCGCGATGCGCCTGGCCAAGCTTCTCCGGCCGCTTGCCGTTGGCGAAGTAGTTGGCGGCCTCGTAGACGCCGAGCGATACCGTGGCCTCGAGCAGCGAGGTCTCGACCCACTGTCCCTCGCCGCTCTTCTGCCGCGCCTGCAGGGCCGCGAGCACGCCGATGGTGAGGTAAAGGCCGGCACCGACATCGGAAATGGCGAGCGGAATGCGATAGGGCGGACCGTCCTTGGGACCGGTCACCGACATCAGGCCGGACATCGCCTGGATCATGAGATCGAAGCCGCCGCGGCTGGCATAGGGGCCGGTCTGGCCGAAGCCGGAGATCGAGCCCAGGACCAGCCGCGGATTGCGCGCGTGCAGTGCGTCCCAGCCGATGCCCAGGCGCCTGGTCACGCCGGGCCGGAAATTCTCCAGCACCACGTCGGCATCGTCGACCAGTTCCCAGAACACCTTCAGGTCGGCCGGGTCTTTTAGATCGAGCCGGATGCCGCGCTTGTTGCGGTTCCACAACATGAAGGGGGCGCCCTCGCCCTCGACGAAGGGCGGCGCGCCGCGCATGGAATCGCCTTGCGGGCTTTCGATCTTGATGACGTCGGCGCCCAGGTCGCCAAGCTGCATGCCGCAGAAAGGACCCGAGAGGTGCGTCGTCAGGTCGAGAACCACCAGGCCGTCGAGTGCGCCTGCCATGCTATTTGCCGAGCAGCTTGTGAGTCATGTCGGGTAATCTAGGCCGCCATGGCTGCCGCCAACAAACCCTCTCTCGACACACTGGGCGAAATCTTCAGCTTTGCCGTCCGCCGATTTCGCGCCGCGCGTCTGGCCTATGGCCACGGCACGACCAACGCGCGCGACGAGGCGGCCTTTCTGGTGCTGGAAGGCCTGGGCCTGCCGATCGACAGGCTGGATCCCTACCTCGACTTGCGTCCGACCGCGGCCGAACGTGCGCGACTGCTCTCGCTGATCGACACCCGATTGACCCTGCGGCTGCCCGCGCCCTATCTGGTGGGCGCGGCCTACATGCACGGCGTGCGCTTCCATGCCGATCGACGGGCGCTGATCCCGCGTTCCTTCATCGGCGACATGCTGGCCGACGGAGTCCTGCCGATCGGCGATGCAAACAAGGTCAGGCGCGTGCTCGATCTCTGCACCGGTTCGGGTTGCCTCGCCATCCTGGCGGCGCTCGCCTTCCCGCGGGCGCATGTCGATGCGGCCGACCTGTCGGCCGGCGCGCTGGCGCTGGCGCGGCGCAACGTGGCCAGCCACCGGCTGGGCGATCGCATCGCGCTCCATCGGGGCGACCTGTTCGGGCCGCTGCAAGGCAAACGCTACGACCTGATCCTGAGCAATCCGCCCTACGTCGACGCGCGTGGAATGGCGAAGCTGCCGCCGGAATATCGGCATGAGCCGCGCCTCGCACTGGCGGCGGGCGACGATGGTCTCGACCTGGTGCGTCTCATCCTCGCCGAAGCAGCGCAACACCTCACGAAGGACGGCGCGCTCATCTGCGAGATCGGCCGCGGCCGCGCCAACATCGAAGCCGCGTTTCCGCGTCTGCCCTTCCTGTGGCTCGACACCGAGCAGAGCGAGGGCGAGGTGTTCTGGATCGCGAGGAAGGACCTCGTCCGCTAGGGCTTGTCCCCCAGGCAGATCCCCAGCGCCCGCGCGGTGCGGACCAGTGCGCCGTCCTTGTCGACGGTGCGTGAGCGGCCGACCACCTTTTCGAGCGGCACGTCGATCACCTGGCGGTTCCACCAAGCAACCATGCGGTCGGCCTTGCCCTCGGCCAAGAGATCGACGGCGCGCACGCCCAGTGCCGCTGCAAGCAGGCGATCCTCGGCCGTTGGCATGGCACCGCGCTGGACGTGGCCCAGTACCGTGGCCCGCGCTTCCGAGCCGGTCGCGGTGCTGAGCCGCCGCGCCAGCCATTCGCCGATGCCGTGACCAGGCGCGTCGCTGTCGGGGTCGGCGGCCTCGTCCGAATGCCCAGCCGCCTCGGCGACCACGACCAGCGCCGAGGTACGGCCCGCCCTGCGCAGCTCGGCGATGTGCGCCACCACGTGCTTGAGATGCCAGCGCACCTCGGGGATCAGCACGACATCGGCGCCGCCGGCGATGGCGGCGGCGATGGCGATGTGGCCGGCGTCGCGGCCCATCACCTCAAGCACCATGACGCGCTCGTGGCTGGCGCCGGTCGGCTGCAGGCGATCGAGGGCTTCGGTGGCGATGGCGACGGCCGTCGAATAGCCGACGGCGCGCTCGGTGTTGGCGACGTCGTTGTCGATGGTCTTGGGAACGCCGATGAAGGCCAACCCGGTTGGCATCAGCAGGCGGCGCAGGATCTCGAGGCTGCCATCGCCGCCGACGCCGATCAGCCCGTCGAGCCTGAGCTTCTTGAGGCCTGCCACCATCTCGCCCGAGCGATCCTTCCTGGCACCGTCAGGCATGGGAAAGGCGAACGGATCACCACGGTTCGAGCTGCCAAGGAAGGTACCGCCCTGACGCGCCACAGCCGCGTCCAGCCGGTCGGGATCAAGTTCGACGGCGTCGACCGGCCGGTTCAGCAGACCATGCGTGCCTGAGCGCAATCCCACGGTCGTCCAGCCGTAGCCGTGATGAGCGCGCAACGCCACGGCACGAATGGTGGCGTTGAGGCCGCCGCAATCGCCGCCGCTGGTCAGGATGCCGATTCGCTTGGTCATGCACCGCCTCCTCGCGCAGTCTAGCAAATGCCTTCCAGGCCAAGGACACAACCGACCTTCGCCACCAAAAGGTTGCGAAGACGTGTCGAACTGGATTCCGCAGGGAGGGCGGCGTGATCCGCGACCGCTGGTCGGTGGATGACAAGTCGCTTAGCGTCATGCTCGAACGACTGATCGCCGGGGAGGAAGGGTAATTCCGATGGCCGCCACGCAAGCCTGGACGCGCGACACGATCCAACCTGCCGACTGGACCGTGCGGTTGCCGGCAGAGGCGCTTACCGAGCTGCGCGCCGTGCTCTCGCAGTTGCGGCGGGCGCCGCTGCCGACCCTGCTGCTCGATCCAGCCGACTTCGCGCTCGATGCCTGCCGCGCGACCATGGCAGAAGTGCGCCGTGTCACGCACGAAGGGGCGATGTTCGCCGTGCTCGACCGCCTGCCCGTCACGGAGATGAACCGCGACGAGACGATCCAGCTCTACTGGCTGATGTCCACCCTGCTGTCCCGTCCGGTGGCGCAGAAGCTGAACGGCCAGATGTTCTTCGACGTGCGTGACACCGGCGCCAGGCTCAAGCCCGGTTCGGGCATCCGGCCGACCGTGACCAACGTCGACCTGCGCTTCCACAACGACAATTCCTACAACGACTCGCCGCCCGACTATGTCTGCCTGCTCTGCCTGCATCCGGCCAAGCAGGGCGGCGTCAGCCAGGTGATGAGCGTCGCCACGGTCCACAGTACATTGCAGCGGCGCTTCCCCGAGCTGATGGACCGGCTGTACCGGCCGTTCTGGTACGACCGTCATGCCGAGCACCATGCCGACGAGCCCACCACCTTCGCTGCGCCGATCTTCGAGCGTGGGGCGGACGGGACGGTGAAGGCGCGCCTGGCGCTGTCGGAGATCTTCGCGGGCTATGAGCTGCGCGGCGAGCGAATCGACAACGAGACCGCCTCGGCCCTGGCGGCGGTGCAGTCGGTATTCGACCAGCCCGAACTGCGCGTCGAGCTCGACTTCGCGCCGGGTCAGGTCCAATACGTCAACAATCGCGCTACCGGCCACGCGCGCACCGAATTCGTCGATCACGCCGAGCCCGAGCGCCGACGTCACCTCGTGCGCCTCTGGCTGCGCGATGCCGGCGGGCGCGGCTATCGTGGCTGATGGTTGATCTGGTCAATCAATCTTGATGTCGCGCGGCGCAAGCGCAGAATGCCGGCATGAAGGACCGTTACACCACCTTCGCCGGCTACAATGCCTGGGCGAACCGCCGCCTCTACGAAGCGGCCGCAGGCCTGTCCGATGCCGACTATCGCGCCGACCAGGGGGCGTTCTTCAAGTCGATGCACGGCACGCTGAACCACCTGCTGGCCACCGATCGCATCTGGATGAAGCGTTTCACCGGCGAGGGCGAGGCGCCCGATCGGCTGGACGCCATCGTGCATGAGCGCCTGGGCGAGCTGCGGGCTGCCCGCGAGTCCGAGGACCGCCGCATCGTGGCCTATATCGACGGCCTCGACGAGGAGCGGCTCGCTGGCGTCATCCGCTATCGCCGCGTCTCGAGTCCAGAGGAGTTCGTGCAGAAGCTGACGCCGGCGCTCGACCACTGGTTCAACCACCAGACCCATCATCGCGGTCACGCGCATATGATCCTGACAACCCTTGGCAAGACGGCGCCCGAGCTCGATCTACTATACTATCAGCGCGAAGCCGAAGCCGGTCGCGCCTGAAAGGAGTATTGCGATGCGTTGGTCAGTGCTGCTTGTCGTTCTAGCGGTTGCCGCCTGCGAGGATTCCGGCCCGCCGATGCAGCGGCAATTCGCCGTTCCCGACCGGATGCTGGGCTACACCTACAGCGGCGGCACGACCAGGCCGATTGCCAACACGCAGACCGGCATCGTCGACGGCTCGTCACTGCAGTCGGCATACTGACCGTCCCAGACGCCTTGCCTGGGAAGCTTACTCTTTCTCGACGATGTCGAAGCCGTAGCGATGGAGCATTCGCACGAATGCCAACGAGTCGCGAACCGTCGAGGGAGAAGCCATCTCAGCCGAATCTACGGCAGCGACCGGCTCAAGGCGCGCCCGGAGCGCTGCGAGCACCTCGCGCGCATGTTCCCTTCGATTGTCCGCTGACCTCATCCCGTCCCCTGCGGTGAGCGTCGCAAACGTACGCGCCGGCAGATTACGCGCACCTTACGTCGCTACGCGCAAGCTCAGGGTTTGCGGGGTGACGGGTCTTCTTCATCCTCCCGTCCGTAGAAGGCCTTGATCGCTGCCATCGCCTCTTCGAAGGTACCCCCATTCTCGATGTACTGCTTGATCGCCTCGAGCATCTCGGCCTCGTGCTTCTTCATCACGTCCCCCTCTTCTCTCTTTCAGCGCCGAGTTCGACGGAACCCGGGCTGTGTGGGCTGAACCCCCAACTGGAAACACTCTGCTGCCCGAGATGTTTGTGACCGGCCTGCAGAAATTCCGAGCGCGAGCCCGAGGTTTTCGGTGCCGGCAGTTGATCGGCTGGCCGAAATTGCCGACGTTCTACCCAAGTGGCATTGATCGCGGGCGACATTTGGTTGACCGAATCCGCCGCGCGGGCGCATGGCTTGACGGCATCTCCGCCGATGCCCTTCGAGCAGGAATACGACTACGGCGGCGTAGTGCCGTCATCGTCCGGCATCGGACGCACCTTCAGCCTGACGGAGCAGGACACGAACCTCTGGGGTTACGACAAGACGACGGGCGAACGGCTGGCGGAGATCCCGGTGGCCAGCAACGCCAGTGGCGCCCCGATGAGTTACCTGGTCGACGGCCGTCAGTTCATCGTGTTCCCCGTCGGCAGTGGCCGGAACGTTCCCAAGGAACTGGTTGCTGTCGTCCTGCGGGCAGTTCCTTGATGAACCTCGCGGTGCCGGCCGGGCCGCCCATGCACCACGATGGCCGCGCTCAGCGTTTGACGATGCGCCGCTCCGTTGGCGATACCGTAGCGCAAACTGGGGTACCGTCCTTATCGGTTCCAATGATTGTCGTTTCGATCACGCCGCCGCGGTCAACCGCACGATCCAGCAAGTCGTTCGCAATATCGTGAATGTCGATTTTCATCCGGCGAGACCAGGGCGATGATGGGTCGCCCGCGAGCTGGCCGACGCGAATATAGACAAACCGCCGGTCAGAACCTTCACGACGCACCTGTTCGCCAAGGAACTTGGCGCCCGCCCCCAAGCGCGCCTGAATATCGAACACAAGCGGCTCCCCCTTGTGCGATCGCTTGGGATCGAGCGGCGACCCGTCCTTTGCCTGAAGGCTATGCAGCACGCCAATGACCGGCTGCTTGATGGTGATCCGGAGATCGATGACGCGTTGATCCTTTGGTGCCATTCGGATTTATAGCCTATCGCTTCGGTTTGAGGAGCACCCTCCTGCTAGTGAAACAACACGTAGGACGTTACGCCCGAGTTCTAGGGGCCAAGAGGTCGCCCTCCAGCCTGCACGACCAGACCCATCGACGTAATAATGTGGCTCCCGACCCGCTCCCGTATCTTGAGCTCCCAAGGGTCTCGGTCATCAGACACGAACCCATCCAGGATGTGAGTTCCGAACTGAAGATTTACCTCCATATGATGACCCATAGCTTTCATGCTCTCAGCTAGAGTCTGAACGTCCTTGCCGCAGTAGATTGAAAGGTTTGGGCTATCGAAATGGTGCTCGGTGTCGCCGTACATCAACTCGGTGGTGTGCACTGCAATACCCCCCGGCTTCAGGCAAGCCATCGCCCGCTTGATAAAGTCAAGCCCGGCGGCATGCCCACCGATATGCTCCAGGGAGCCGCACGACCAAACAAAATCGAATTCTCGCAGGCTGGTTGGTATGCTGTTCATGTCGACGTTCTGCACCTGCATCTCGGGACTGGAACCAAATGTCATTGGTGCCCAGCCGTGCAGTCGTGCTTTCTCGGGAGCGAGATCCGTCACAACAAGGCGTGCCCCGCAGCGCAGCATCACGGGAACGATGGGATCGGCGCCCACGCCAAAACCAAGCCCCCGGCCTCTCAGCATTCCATATACTTCCAGCACTCGAAGGATATAGACGTACTCCCAAAGCTTGCGATTGAATCCAAACTGCCACTGAAGTTCCGTCAGCGCCCACCTCTTGAAAGCGCTTTCAACAAACTGGCTTGTGCTTACCGGCTGAGAAACAGGACGCTCTAACGTGGGAAGCGTTGATTCCATCCCTAACTCCTCTACTCGCCTGTCCAACAACGGTACCAAAAACAAGTTGGGTTGTATTAGCCATTCCAATACCCCGTGGCAATGTTCAACGACTTCCCGGTTCGCGCCCGGGCACGAGGATAAGAAGAAGCACCATGCGGCTATCGGTGATGGTTCCGGTGTACAACGAACGACAAGGCGTAGCTGAGACTCTTGCCGCGATTCTCAAAGCCGTCGACCGCAGCCATTCCGTGCTGCCATCGGTAGACCCATCGTCAACAACGATTACCTTGCTTACTGAAGGAATACGTCCGGGAGCTCAAAACCCGTCCCTGTACCGATTGTGAGCGTTCCTACCCCTACTACGTCATGGAGTTCGACCACCGCCCGGCGAAGTGAAGTGTTTTGAGATCAGCCGATACGTCGCTTCCAGGTGCGTCTCATCGACCGCAACACTCGACGCGGAAATCGCCGAATGCGACGTCGTGTGTGCGAACTGCCACCGGATACGGACGCACGAGCAGCAGAGTGCCAAACAGGTGCCACAGGGCGATGGGCCGGCGACTCCTGAAGTCCTAGAATCCTTGTAATTCAACCCCCAGGCTATGGTGGGCGCACCAGGGCTCGAACCTGGGACCCGCTGATTAAGAGTCAGCTGCTCTACCAACTGAGCTATGCGCCCATAGCCTGAAGAGGGCGCGGCTATAGCAAGCAGGTCAACCCTTGTCGAGTCGGACGAACTTGCGTTCTGCAGGTCAGCGCCGGAGCGGCAATTGCGCGTCGCGATAGACGTTGACTCCTATCAGCAGGCCGCAGGCAAACATCACCGAGACCATGGCGGTTCCGCCGTTGCTGACCAGCGGCAGCGGCACCCCGACCACCGGCAGGAGGCCCATGACCATGGCCGTGTTGATGAAGACGTAGAGGAACATCATGGCGGTGACGCCGAGCGCCACCAGGCGGCCGAAATGATGCTGGCTGCGCAATGCGATCGAGAAGCCCCAGACCAGCACCAGGGCGAACAGGAAGAGGAGCACCAGCGCGCCCGCCATGCCCCACTCCTCGACGAATGTGGTGAAGATGAAGTCGGTCTGCTTCTCGGGCAGGAAGTTCAGCGACGATTGCGTGCCCTTCAGGAAACCCTTGCCGAACAGGCCACCCGAGCCGATGGCGATCTTGGACTGGGTGATGTGATAGCCGGCGCCGAGTGGATCGCGGTCGGGATCGAGGAAGGTCAACACGCGTTTGCGCTGGTATTCGTGCATGAACGACCAGGCGATCGGCAGGCAGGCGACGGCGGCTACTCCGGCGGCCAGGAACATCCAGATGCGCACGCCGGCGACGAACAGCAGCGCCCCGCCGCCCAGCAGCACCATCATCGCCGTGCCGAGGTCGGGCTGGACCATGACCAGCGCGACGGGCGCCAGGATCACGGCGAGCGGCGGCAGGGTGTAGAGGAACCGGGACGCCTCTTCCTTGCGCAGGCCATGGTAGTAGCGGGCCAACACGAGGATCACCGCTACCTTGGCGATCTCCGACGGCTGGATCTGCATCGGTCCGATCACCAGCCAGCGCTGCGCGCCCATGCCGATCTTGCCGACGACGTCGACAGCGACCAGCAGCAGCATGGAGACGATGTAGATCGGCCAGGCGAGCGCCAGCCACACCTTGGGATGGATCAACGCCACCACGAGCATCAGGCCGAAGGCGGCGCCGTAGCGCATCGCATGGCGGGCCGCCCACGGCTCGAAGCGGCCGCCCGCCGCCGAATAGAGCGCCAGCGCGCCGATCCCGGCGATCGCCGTCAGTACCAGGACGAGGCCCCAGTTGATGCGCCAGATCTTTTCGCCGAAGCCGATTGGGGCTGGTGCATCGAGCGCCAAGCTCATCGCGACACCCTCAGCGCGACGCCATTTTGCGGAAGCCGTCGGTCCGGCGCGACGGGTCGCGCTTCATGACCTCGATCAGGACGTCGCGCCCGATCGGGCCAGCCGTGGCGCCGCCCGCCTTGCCGTGCTCGATGATGACGGCGCAGGCATAGCGCGGATTGTCGATCGGACCGAAGCAGACGAACAGCGCATGATGGCGCAGGTGCCAGGGCAGCTGGTCCTGGGTGATGCCCATGTCGCGCTCGCGCTCGGTGATGCGCTTGACCTGGGCGGTGCCGGTCTTGCCGGCGAACTTGAACTGCGGCTCGACCAGCTTGCCCTTGGCGTCGAGGCGCAGATGGTTGGCGGTGCCGGCAGTAACGACCTGGATCATGCCCTCGCGGATCAAGGCAAGATGCTGCGGATTGAAGCGCAGCGACGGCGCCGCCGGCTTGTCGCGCGGTTTCGGCGGCACCAGCTCCTCACGCGGCGTCGCCGAGGCCAACAGCAGGTTGGGCTGCACTTCGTAGCCGCCGTTGGCAAGACGGGCGGTCATGACGGCGAGCTGCAGCGGCGTCGAGCTCATGAAGCCCTGGCCGATGCCGAGGTTGAAGGTGTCGCCGTGCTGCCATGGCTTGCCGAGCTTTTCCAGCTTCCACGAGCGGCTGGGCTGGATGCCGGGCGACTCGCCGGGAAGGGCGAGATCGCTGACGCGGCCGAAGCCCAGCCGGTTGCCGACGTCGGCGATACGGTCGACTCCGGCCATGCGCGCCGCTTCATAGAAGAAGCAGTCGCAGGACTGGGCGATCGCCTCGACCACGTTGGTCGAACCGTGGCCGCCTCTCAGCCAGCAGTGGAACTTGATATTGCCGAGCTCCAGATGGCCGGCGCAAGGCAGACGCGTCCACGGCGAGATTGCCCTGGCTTCCAGCGCCGCCAGTGCCGTCACCATCTTGTAGGTCGAGCCCGGCGGGTAGACGCCGGCGATCGCCTTGTTGTGCAGCGGCCGCTCGGGACTGTCCAAGAGCTCGCGCCATTCGGCCTGGGTGATGCCGCGGGCGAAGGTGTTCGGATCGAAGCCCGGCGTCGACACCATGGCGATGACGTCGCCGGTGACGATGTCCATCACCACGACCGAGCCGCTCTGGTGCTCCTTCAGGCGCTCGGCGACGAAGCGCTGCAGATCGAGATCGATGGTGAGCAGCGCGTTCGACCCGGGCTGGCCCTCGGTGCGGTCGAGTTCGCGCACGACGCGGCCGACGGCATTGACCTCGACCTGCACGGCGCCGGCGCGGCCTCGAATATTGTCCTCCAGCGAGCGCTCCACACCCTTCTTGCCGAAGCGCATGGTGGCGAGCTGCAGCACCGGATCGTCGCGGCCGGCCAGATCTTCGTCGGCGACGCGACCGGTGTAGCCGATGATGTGGCTCATCAGCTCGCCTTCGGGATAGTCGCGCGTCTGGCCGAGGTCGATGAACACCCCGGGCAGCTCGGGCGCATTGAATTCAACCCGCGCCACCTCCTCCCACCCCAGGTTCTCACGGACCACCACGGGCTGGGCATTGCGGCTGCGGCGCAGCTCGCGCAGCAGGCGACCCTTCTCGGTCTCGCCAAGGATGAGGATCTGATCAAGGCGCTCGACCAGCAGGTCGACGCCGCGGCCGCGATCGGAGGTCGCCATGGCGCGAAAGTTGTTGCGGTTGACGGCGAGCGGCTGGCCGGTGCGATCGAGAATCAGCCCACGCGACGGCGGCAACAGGCGGAGGTTGATGCGGTTCTCTTCGGCCAGCGTCGAGAAGCGCTGGGTCTCGATGACCTGGAGCTGATAGAGCCGGCCGGCCAGCGCGGAAAGCAGAACGGCCTGCGCGCCGCCCAGCAGCAGCGCGCGGCGCGTGAACAGGCCCGAGCGCTCACCGTCGCCCTTGCGATAGCGCATCATGACGAGGTCTCGCCGGGACGGGCCGTGCCGCGTGACAGTTCGGGCACGTTCAGGGGATCGCGGGCGCGCACGCGGGCGAGCAGAGGTCCGATCAGCGGATAGATCACGACCATGACGACATACTGGATCAAGGCCGGCACGGGGTCGATGGCCGTCCAGGTCCAGAGCGCGGTGAATGCCCAGACCAGGACGACGAAGCCCAGGGTCAGCAGACAGAAGCCGAACCACTGGAACAGGAAGGGCACGCCGACGAGATAGCGTCGGTTGGCCACCACGGCGGCGCGGATCAGCACGAAACCCAGAGCGCTCACGCCGACGGGGGCGCCCGGGCCGCCCAGCAGCAGGTCGAGCAGTATGCCCATGGTGAGCAGCAACGGCCCCGGCAGGCGCTCGGGTGTGGCCAGGCTGAACTGGAAGACGGCCAGCGCCGGCAGGAGCGGCAAGGCATTGGACAGGAAGGGCGCGCGCAGCGGCGCAAGCGTCAGCAGCACGAAGAACAGCAGGACGGCGCCGGGCAGCGCCGCGCGGCCCCAGCGATCGAGCACGGCGAGCGGGCCGTCGACCTTCATCACCGCACCCTCTGGCCGGCGACTCCCGACGGTGTCGACGGGGTGCTGTGGCCGCTGCCCACCAGGCCGCTCACGCCGTAATCGACGACGCGCACGAACTCGAGCCGCGAGAAGTCGGCAAACGGGCGGACGCGCACGTGACCTTCACTGGTCTCGACGACCTCGCCGACGGGAATGCCGACCGGGAAGCTGCCGCCATGGCCCGAGGTGATGATGCGATCGCCGCGCTGCACGCCCTGCAGGCTCTGCAGCAGGGTAAGGCGAAGCTGCGCGGAGTTGTCGCCGGCCAGGATGGCGCGCTCGCGCGTGCGCTCGATCAGCACCGGCAGGCGCGAATTCACGTCGGTGACGAAGAGGACGCGCGAGCTGTTGTCGCCGACCTCGGCGATGCGGCCGGCCAGGCCCTCGCCCGTCACCACCGCCTGGCCCGGCGCCACACCCACCTTGCGGCCGGCGTTGAGCAGCGCACCGCGCACATAGGCGCTGACGCTGTCGCCGACGATACGGGCGGTGATGAAGGAGGCCTCAGGTCCCTCGCGGAAGTTGGCGAGGCCGCGCAGGCCCTCGTTCTCGTTCTCCAGGCGGCGTGCGGCCGTCTGCCAGGCCAGCAGCCGGGCATTCTCCTCGCGCAGACGCGCGTTCTCTTCGCGGAGGGAGGCGAACTCCTTGAGATCGGCAATGGCACGGTTGGCGACGGCCACCGGACGGGCAATTGCTTCGAGCACCGGGCTCGCCAGATCGAGCGCCACCACGCGGGCATGCTCCACGAGGACGGTGTCGGCCTTGCCGACCAGCATGGCACCGAACGCGGCGATGACCAGCAGCCCGAGCGCAAAGCGCTGCACGGCCTGTCGAACCTGGCCGGCTGCTGCCTCGAACTCGTCCCGAATCGCCATGTCCTGCCCATCCTACTCCAAGCGGGCCCGGCGCGCGGGGTTTTAGTACATGGACGACAGAACGCCGCGCAGACGGTCGATATTCTCCACCGCATGGCCGGTGCCAAGGGCCACGCAGAGCAGCGGGTCCTCGGCCACCGACACCGGCAGGCCGGTGGCCTGGCGCAGCACGGTGTCCATGTTGGCGAGCATGGCACCGCCGCCGGTCAGCACGATGCCCTTGTCGACGATGTCGGCCGCGAGTTCGGGCGCGGTATTCTCGAGCGCCACCTTGACGGCCTCGACGATCGCGCTTACCGGCTCCTGCAGGCTCTCGGCGATCTGTCGCTCGGTGATCACGAGCTCCTTCGGGACGCCGTTCATCAGGTCGCGGCCCTTGATCTCCATGGTGCGGCCCTCGCCGTCGTCGGGCGGGCAGGCCGAGGCGATGGTCTTCTTGATGCGCTCGGCCGAGCTCTCGCCGACCAGCAGGTTATGATTGCGGCGGATGTAGCCGATGATGGCCTCGTCCATCTTGTCGCCGCCGACGCGCACCGAGCGCGGATAGACGATGCCGCCCAGCGACAGGATCGCCACTTCGGTAGTGCCGCCGCCGATATCGACCACCATCGAGCCGGTCGGCTCGGTGACCGGCAGGCCAGCGCCGATCGCAGCCGCCATCGGCTCCTCGATCAGCCACACCTTGCGGGCGCCGGCGCTCTCGGCCGATTCCTGGATGGCGCGGCGCTCGACGGCGGTGGAGCCGGAGGGCACGCAGACCACGATCTGCGGGTGGGCGAAACTGCGGCGGTTGTGAACCTTGGAGATGAAGTGCTTGATCATCGCCTCGGCAACTTCGAAGTCGGCGATGACGCCGTCGCGCAGGGGGCGGATCGCCTGGATGTTGCCGGGCGTACGACCCAGCATCATCTTGGCTTCCTCGCCGACTGCCAGCACCTGGCGCTTGCCGGTTTGCGTCGTGAGGGCAACGACCGACGGTTCGTTGAGAACGATGCCCCGACCCTTGACGTAGACGAGCGTGTTCGCTGTTCCGAGGTCGATGCCCATGTCAGCCGAAAAGAGCCCGATGACGCGCGAGAGCATTGAGTTAAGTCTCTGTCTTTATTGGGAAATTCTGGCCGGGTCGTGCAACTATGGGCCCGCCGCGGCAAGCGCGCTCGGGTTTAGACCGCCGAGCGGGGTCCCGCAAGGCGATTCAAAGCGAACGATCGGGCAACCTTGGAGCAGCCTTGAATTGGACGACCGGTCAGACCGAATCACGCACGTCAGATGCTTGAAGAGCCGAGCTGAGACTTGAGAGCCACATCTTGGGCGCGCGGCGACGCCAAGGTTGGAGGCTATGGTGACGTTGGTGACCCTTTATCGACTGGGGCGCGGCCCCGTCCTTTGGGTCTCCTTTACCAGCGCCTCGATGTCGCGCTGGCTCAGCCGTCGCAGATCGTCGTAGGCGTTGCGCGTGAACTCGGGCCGACCGGTGCCCTCGCCGCTCAGCTGGTACTGGCCACCCTTCTCGGAGAACAGGAAGTAGAAGGGCGCCCCGGGATTGCCGCGCGCCGTCACCACCGCGACCGAGCGGTTGTCGCTGCAGCCATAGAGCTCCCACGGGAAGCCGCCGTAGGTCTTGGTGCCGAACGGGCCACGATCGCAGGTGATGCGCGGCTCCGACGGGCCCTGTGCGGCGGCGTCGACCGACGCCAGCAGCAACAGCGGCAGCAGAAGGCGCCTCACGACCCGACCTAGTCGAACACCACGACGCCGCGCGCGACCTCGCCCGCCATCATGCGTTTGAAACCTTCGTTGATGTCGGCGAGCGTGTAGGTGCGGCTGATCAGGCCGTCGATGTTGAGCCGCTTGTTCATGTAGTGGTCGACCAGGACCGGGAAATCGAGGTCAGGCCGCACCGAACCGTAGAAGGTGCCGCTCACCTTCTTTTCGGTGAAAACCATGTTGAAAGGCGAGTACGAGGCACGGATCGTCGCCGCCGAAATGCCCACGGCCACGGCATGTCCGCCAGGTGCCAGCGAATCGAAGGCGAGGGCCTGCGTACGATCGTTGGACACCGCGTCGAACGCGTAGTCGACGCCGAGCCCGCCCGCCATCTCCTTCACCTTCTTGACGGCATCCTCGTTTGTCTTGGTGTTGATGGTGTGCGTCGCGCCGAAGGTCTTCGCCATCTCGAGCTTGTTGTCGAGGATGTCGGCGGCGATGATCCTGCTCGCCCCCGAGAGCATGGCGCCCTGGACCGCGTTCAGCCCGACGCCGCCGCAGCCGATCACCAGCACGGTCGAACCCGCCTCGATCTTGGCGTGGCGCGTCACCGCACCGACGCCGGTCGCCACGCAGCAGCCGACCAGCGCGGCCTGCGGCCACGGCATGTCCTTGCGGATCGGCACCACCATCTCCTCGGGCACCACGACTTCCTCTGCGAAGGTGCCGATGCGCGCCATCTGGTTGATGTCCTGGCCCTTGTGCTTCAGCCGGAAGGTACCGTCGTAGAGCGCACCAGGCGGCACGTTCGCCCGGCCAATGCAGAGCACGGTGCGGCCCTGGCTGCAGTAACGGCAGCGCCCGCAATGCGGCCGGAAGGAGAAGATCACGTGGTCGCCCGGCTTCACGGTCGTGACGCCAGCACCGCATTCGGCGATCTCGCCGGCCGCCTCGTGCCCTGGCACGATCGGCATGGGCGAGGGCCAGTCGCCGTTCATGACGTGCCAGTCGCTCTGGCACACACCCGAAGCCTTCATCTTGACCCGCACTTCGCCCGCCTTGGGTGGATCGAGTTCGCACTCGACGACCTGCAGCGGCTCGTTGGGCTTGAACAGAACGGCGGCCTTCATGACGTTCCCTCCGGATTCGGAGGCCGACTATACCCTAGCCGAAGCCGATGTCTGCCGGGCTCTGCGGCGCCGTCCGCCCGCCACGCTGTTCGCGACGTTACGCTCGACGTTGCGCGCCGTCCGGTCGAGCAAAACCATCATGGCGCGATGTGCGCCTTCGGCATCGCGGCGCCGGATTGCTTCGAGGACCGCACCGTGGAGCGGCACCGAAGGCGCCGGCGCGCCGGCATGGCGTGTGGCGACGTCGACGAAGATGCCGAGCGCCGCCTCGATCAACGCGCCGAATGCCATCATCACGTCGTTGTTCGTGGCCGTCAGGATGGCTTTGTGGAAGCGCACGTCGGGCGCGGCGAACAGGGCAGCGTCGTGCGAGGCATGCTCCATGTCGCCAAACGCCCTTTCGATCGCCGCCAGCGTGGCTGGCGTGCGGGCGCGTGCCGCCATCGCCGCTGCTGCGGGCTCGATCACCGCGCGCGCATGCATGAGATCGAAGACGAGCTTCGGTTCCGCAGCACCATCGCGCAGCCGCCAGGCCAGCACGTCGGCGTCGAGCATGTGCCAGTCCTCGCGGGCGCGGACAAAGGTCCCGTGCCGTTTGCGCGAAGCGATCAGGCCCTTTGCTGCAAGGAGCTTGAACGCCTCACGCACGACCGTGCGGCTGGCGCCGAGCCGGCGACAGAGCTCGATTTCGCCTGGCACGAGATCGTGCGGCTTGTAGGTACCGTCGAGGATAGCGGCGCCCAGCTTCTCGGCTATGCGCGCGGCCCCGCCGACTGCTGTTGAGGTTCGAATCATCGCCGTTGACAGGAACGGAAGTCGCACGACTATATGTCAGACATAAAGATGTTCCAACCAGGAACGCGGAGGAAGCACCATGATCCGTCTCCATCGTCGCACGATCCTGGGCGGCGCCCTTGGCGCGCTCGCGGCACCGCACGTCAACGCCCAGGGCGGCAAGCCCTATGCCGGCACGACCATCAACGGCTCGTGCTTCCAGACGACCTACTTCGAGTACCTCAAGAGCTATTTTCCGGAGTTCGAGGAAAAGACCGGCATCAAGGTCAATTTCAACATGCAGGCCTTCCCCGTCTACAACCAGCGCACCGACCTGGAACTGTCGACGAAGGGCTCGGCACTCGACGTCATCAACTGCACCTTCATCTACTCCGGCCGCTGGATCGGCGCGGGCTGGATGACCAACCTCGACACGTTCACCAAGGACGTCAAATACACGCCTGCGAGCTGGGAGCCCGATGATTTCGCCGGCGGCCCGCAATCGGCGATGAAGAACGCCAAGGGCGAGACCTTCGGTTACACCTGGGAAGCCGGCGCCATGATCACGGCCGCGGCGCGTTATGACCTGATCGAGCGCGCCGGCCTCGCGCTGCCCAAGACGTTCGACGATCTGATCAAGGTCTGCGACGCGATCCACAACAAGGACAACGTCGCGGCCTTCACCGCCGACAAGCTTCATCACTGGAACTGGATCCCCTACCTGATGGGCAGCGGCGGCGCGGTGTTCAAGGATCCGCCGGACAATCTCACGCCGACGCTCAACACGCCGGCTGCTGCGTCCTCGGCCGACTGGTACGCCAACCTGCTGGTGAAGTACGGGCCGGACGGCATCCTCTCCTATTCCGACGACCAGTCGATGCGCTCGCAGATGTCGGGCCGCGCCAACATACGCACGCAAGCCATCACCTGGATGGTGCCGCTCGCCAAGCACGACGAGAGCGTGGTGAAGAAGACCGTGCGCTACGGCCTGATGCCCGCAGGACCCAAAGGCAACTTCCCGGGTTCCAACAGCCACGGGCTCGGCATCCCGGCCGGCTCGAAGAAGAAGGAGGCGGCCTGGGAGTTCATCAAGTGGGCGCTCTCCAAGGAGACCGTGGCCAAGGTCGTAAAGAACCATGGCTATCCCAGCGTCTGCCGCATGTCGGTGATCAAGAGTCCCGAGTTCAAGCAGGTGCTGACCTTGAACGACCAGGACGTGGCGGCGCTCTTCCTCGAAGTGCTGCAGCTCGGAGGCAAGACCGGCTACATGAGGTACCGCACCGTGCCGGTCTATCCGCAGGTCGGGGACAAGATCAACAAGGCCGTCGAGCGTATCGCCACCAAGCAGCAGGCCGCACCCGAGGCGATGAAGCAGGCGCAGGCCGAGGCCATCCAGGATCTGCAGAAAGCCGGGATCAAGGTAGATACTTGAGTAGCCCGCTTGCCCAATCTCTCCCCCTGACGGGGGCGAGGAATCCGACGTCGGGGAGGATTGCGAGACAGCAGCATCGCTTCTTCGCGTTCTGCGTGGCGCCATCGCTGGCCGTGCTGGCGATCATCACGCTCCTGCCGTCGCTCTATCTGCTGGCCACCAGCTTCACGCCGCTCAACCTGACGCGGCCCGAGACGCTGTGGGACTTCTCCCAGCCGTTCGAAAGCTACCGCCAGCTCTGGGCCGACACGCGCTTCCACAACTCCGTCTGGGTGCAGATCAAGCTCTCGTTCTGGACCGTCTTGCTGCAGCTCCTGATCGGGCTCGGCCTCGCCCTGCTGCTCAACATGCGCACGCGGCTCCTGGAGGCGCTGCGCACGGTGTTCCTGATCCCCATGGTGCTCCCCCCGATCGTCGTCGCCATCATCTGGAAGGTCATCTACACGCCCGACATCAGCCCCATGCACGGCCTGTTCCGCGCGCTCGGCTGGAACGTACCGGCACTGATCACCGATCCCAACTGGGCGCTGACCTCGATCATCATCGCCGATACCTGGGAATGGTTTCCCTTCACCATGCTGATGGTGCTGGCCGCCCTGCAGATGATGCCGCAGGAACTTTTGGATGCAGCCAAGGTCGACGGCGCCTCGCCCTGGCAGCTGACCTGGTTCATCACGCTGCCCTTCATCCAGGGCGTACTGCTGGTTGCCGGCCTGTTCCGGCTGATCGATTCCATAAAGGCCTTCCCGCTGATCTTCATCCTGACCGACGGCGGGCCGGGCAACCTCACCGAGGTGACGAACTACTACTCGTACCTGCAGGCATTCAATTTCTCCTATCTCGGCTTCTCCAGCGCCATCACCGTGGTGCTGCTGGCCGCGACCATCGTGCTGAGCTGGGTGATCGTACGTCTGGTCGGCTGGGGAGCGCGCGTTGACTAGGACATCCTCCCGGGCCCGTGACCGCTTGCTGATGCACGGCCTGGCGATCGCGCTTGCGGTCCTGGCGCTGTCGCCGTTCCTCTGGCTGGTCCTGATGTCGTTCAAGACCAACGCCGAGATCTTCCGGTTCCCGCCGCGGCTTTTCTTCGAAGCGACGTGGGCCAACTACGCAGCGCTCTGGACATCGGAGTTCCGCAACTCCTTCACCAACAGCCTGGTGGTCGGCATCGTCTCGACGGCTCTGTCGCTCCTGATCGGCGTGCCGGCCGCCTATGCGCTGTCGCGCTGGACGACGAGGGCCGGCGGCACGATCACCCTCTGGATCCTGGCGAGCCGCATGGCCCCGCCGATTGCCTTCACCATTCCCTATTTCCTGGTCTACCGGCATCTCGAGCTGCTCGACACGCTGACCGGCCTCATCATCATCTACCTCACCTTCAACCTGTCGCTGGTGATCTGGATGATGCGGCCGTTCTACGACCAGCTTCCGCGCTCGCTGGAGGAAGCAGCCTGGATCGACGGCGCCACCCAGTGGCAGGGCTTCCATCGCATCATCCTGCCGCTGTCCGGACCCGGGCTCGCAGCCACCGCCATCCTCTGCTTCCTGTTTGCCTGGAACGACTTCTTCTTCGCCCTCATCCTGACCCGCACCGAGGCCATGACCGCGCCGGTCGCGGTCGTGAACTTCATGAACTACGAAGGCTGGGAATGGGGCCGCATCGCCGCCGGCGGCACCATGATCATGCTGCCCGTGCTGATCTTCTCCTTCCTGGTCAGGCGCTATCTCGTGCATGGTCTGACGGGAGGAGCTTTGAAAGGATGACCCTGCTGATCACCGGCGGCGCGAGCGGCATTGGCGCGGCGACCGCGAGACTCGCCGCGCGGCGCGGTCACAAGGTGGCCATCAACTACCGCTCGCGCGACGCGCAGGCGAAGAAGGTCGTGAACGACATCGCCGCAGCGGGCGGCCACGCGGTCGCGCTGCCGGCGGACGTTTCACGCGAGGCCGACATCCTGAGCCTGTTCGACGCCGCCGAGAAAGCCCTCGGGCCGATCACGCATCTGGTGAACAGTGCCGGCATCGGCCTCAATGCACGCGTGGCGGATTTCGAGGCCGGTGCCCTGGAGAGGCTGTTCATCGTGAACACGGTCGGGCTGATGCTGTGCTGTCGCGAAGCGGCCCGCCGCATGTCGATCAAGCGCGGCGGCAAGGGCGGCGTCGTGGTCAACGTCTCATCGATGGCCGGCACCATAGGCGGCCGGCCCGGCGCCTCGGCCTACGCGGCGAGCAAGGCCGCAGTCGACTCCTTCACCATGGGCTTTGCCAAGGACGTGGCGCTCGAGGGCATCCGCGCCGTGTCGCTGCGACCCGGCATGATCGAGACCGAGATGACGGAAAACACGCTGTCCGACCGTGAGCGGCGCGACGCGATCGAATCGACGATCGCCATGGGCCGCGTCGGTCAGCCCGATGAGATCGCCAACGCCATCGTCTGGCTGTTGTCGGATGATGCGAGCTTCATCTCCGGCGTCACGATCGACGCGTCCGGCGGCGGCTTCGTGTTCGGGAAGCGGT
>CADECW010000058.1:45034-46181 GCA_902825855.1 uncultured Rhodospirillales bacterium
CCCCATGACGAAAACCCTCCTGATCACCGGCGGAGCTTCCGGTATCGGCGCCGAGACTGCGCGTCGCGCAGCCAAACGCGGCTACAAGGTCGCGGTCAACTACCGCTCTCGCGACGGGCAGGCGAGGCAGGTGGTGGCCGATATCGAGGCAGCGGGAGGCACCGCCCTCGCCCTGCCTGGCGACATGGCGCGTGAAGCCGACATCGTGCGGCTGTTCGAGGAGACCGAGCGGGCGCTCGGGCCGATTACCCATCTTGTCAACAGCGCAGGCGCCGGCCTGCGCACGCGGGTCGACGAATACGACGCGACCGCGCTCGCGCAACTCTTCGCGGTCAACGCAGTCGGGTTGATGCTGTGCTGCCGCGAGGCGGCCAAGCGCATGTCTACGAGGCGCGGCGGCAAGGGTGGCGCCATCGTCAATGTGTCGTCGATGGCCTCGACGATCGGGGGGCGACTGGGATCCAGCGCCTATGCCGCGACCAAGGGTGCGGTCGATGCCTTCACCAAGGGCTTCGCCCGGGAGGTGGCAGCCGAGGGCATCCGCGTCAACGCGATCCGCCCGGGCATGGTGCTGACCGAAATGACCGAACGCTCGCTCGGCGACGCGGACTTTCGCGCCCGCATCGAAGCATCGATCCCCATGCACCGCGTCGGCGAGAGCCACGAGATCGCCGACACGGTCCTGTGGCTGCTGTCCGACGAGGCTTCCTTCATCACCGGCGCCATGGTCGACGCCGCCGGCGGCGGCTACATCATCTGACGAGCCGTCCTCTCGCAGTCAGTTCCTGGTCTTGTCGACCAGCGCCTTCTCCTTGATCCACGGCATCATGGCGCGGAGCTTGACGCCGATCTCCTCGATCGGATGCTCCGACATCCGCTTGCGCATGGCCTTGAACGACGCCTGGTTGACCTTGTTCTCCAGCATCCAGTCGCGCGCGAAGCGGCCCGACTGGATGTCGGCCAGCACACGCTTCATCTCGGCCTTGGTCTCGGCGGTGACGATGCGCGGGCCCGACACGTACTCGCCGTACTCGGCAGTGTTGGAGATCGAGTAGTTCATGTTGGCGATGCCGCCCTCGAAGATGAGGTCGACGATCAGCTTGACCTCGTGCAGGCACTCGAAATAGGCCATCTCCGGCGCGTAGCC
>CADECW010000059.1:0-27011 GCA_902825855.1 uncultured Rhodospirillales bacterium
GGGCCTCGAGCGGGCGACGCGCAGCATCATCACGATTTCCGTGCTCGCAGCCCTTGGCCGCATCGAGGAATTGAAGTCTCACATCCGCATGGGCCTGAACAACGGTCTCACGCGTGAACAACTCAAGGAGCTGTTCCTTCATGTCGGCGTCTACGCCGGCGCGCCCTCGGCCGTAGCGTCGGTGCGCGCCGCGATGGAGGAGTTCGAGGTGATCGACAAGGCGAAGGGCTGACACCCGTCATCCCGAGCGAAGCCGCCCGAAGGGCGGCGCAGTCGAGGGACCTCTTCTTGCTGACGCATCGACAAGAAGAGGTCCCTCCACTTCGCTTCGCTCCGGTCGGGATGACGGTTGGGGATGACGGGGAAAGGCCTCAACTAAAGATCGACGGATCGATCAGCGGCTTGCCACGCGGGCGTGCCGCCTCGGGGCGGTCGCACTTCTGGAAGAGACCACGGCCGGCCGAGCCGCTCATCTTTCCCTCTTCCATCACGACCTCGCCGCGCGACAGGGTCATTACCGGATAGCCGACGAGTTCGCGACCTTCGTACGGCGTGTAGTCGCAATTGTGGTGCAGGATCGAGTTGGTCAGGCTGACACGGCGCTTCGGATCCCACAGCACGATGTCGGCGTCGGCGCCGACGGCGATCGTGCCCTTGCGCGGGTGCAGGCCGTAGATCTTGGCGGCATTGGTCGAGGCCAGCGCCACGAACTGCTGCAGCGTGATGCGTCCCTTGTTGACGCCCTCGGAGAACAGCAGTGGCAGCCGCGTCTCCACGCCCGGCACGCCGTTGGGAATCTTGCGGAAGCTCTTGTCCGCGCCCGGCAGCTTCTTGCCGCGCACGTCGTCGTACTTGAAGGCGGCATGGTCCGACGACAGCACCTGGAAGGTGTTGGCCGACAACCCCGTCCATATATGCTCCTGGTTGTCCGTGCCGCGAGGCGGCGGCGAGCACACGCACTTGCTTCCTTCGTCGCCCGGCTTCTCGAAGTCCTCCTCGCTGAGGAACAGGTACTGCGGGCAGGTCTCGCCATAGACCTTCAGGCCGCGCGCCTGTGCACGCTGGATCTCGTGCATCGCTTCCTTGGCCGAGACGTGCACCAGCAGCATCGGCACGTCCAATAGCTCGGCCAGGGAGATGGCGCGATGCGTGGCCTCGCGCTCGACCACGAACGGCCGCGAGGTGGCATGGAACTTGGCTGCCGTCATGCCTTTCAGTTCCAGCCGCTCGGTCAGCCAGTCGATGCAGTCGGAATTCTCGGCATGGATCATGAGCATCGCCTGCTCGCGCCGCGCCGCGGCCAGGGCATCGAGCATCTGTCGGTCGGTGAGCTTGATGTCGTCGTAGGTCATGTAGATCTTGAACGAGGTGTAGCCCTCGGCGACCAGAGCGGGGAAATCCTGGCCCATGATCTTCTCGCTGGGATCGGACAGGATCACGTGGAAGGCGTAGTCGATCAGCGACTTGCCGTTGGCCCGCTTGTGATAGCGCTCCACCACGTCGCGCAGCCCCTGGCCGCGACTCTGGTAGGCGAAGGGGATGATGGTGGTCGTGCCGCCTGCCGCCGCCGCCCGGCTGCCGCTCTCGAAGTCGTCGCAGAACACCGAGCCGTCGGCGGTGTCCTGGTCGAAATGGACATGGGCATCGATGCCTCCCGGCACGGCGATCAGCCCGGTTGCGTCGATCTCCTTCCTGCCTTTGTCGAGCCGCTCGCCCAGGGCCACCACCCGACCACGCGAGACGCCGATATCGCCCTTCACTACGTCTGAGGCCGTCGCAATGGTGGTGTTGCGGATCACCAGATCGTACTCGGCCATGCATTCCCTCCCGAGGGGTCAGAAGAAGCAAGCGCCATGCCGCCCGGACTCTTCTCTTCCCCTGTGTTCGGGAAGGATACAGGAGGAGACGAGCCGCACAGGAGATATTTCCGTCATATCGATCGAAGCTGTCCGAAGGTCGGCGCAGCGAGGGCTCTTCCTGTCGACGCGTCGACAAACCAGGTCCCGCCACGTCGCCTCGCTGTGTCGGATCGCGGCCGCTCTGGACCCGGCGCACGTGCGGGTCCACACTCCGTACAACGAAAGAGGGAGCCGTCATGAAACTTTGGACCACAGCGCTGGTTTGGTTGCTCGCCGTGGGAACTCTGGCCGCAGGCTTGGCCGCTCCCGCCGTCGCCCAGAGCAACGCCAAGCCCGCCATCGTCTATTCGACCGGCGGCAAGTTCGACAAATCCTTCAACGAAGGCGTGAGCCAGGGCGCGCAGCGCTTCAACAAGGAGACCGCGATCGCCATTACCGAGTTCGAGCCCAGCAACGAGACGCAGTTCGAGCAGGCCCATCGGCGTTTTGCCCAGAGAGGGCAGGACCCGATCATCGCCGTCGGCTTCTCGCAGGCCGTGGCGCTCGAGAAGGTCGCCAAGGAATTCCCCAACGTGCACTTCACGATCATCGACATGGCGGTGCCGCTGCCCAACGTGCAGTCCGTGACCTTCAAGGAGCATGAAGGTTCGTTCCTGGTCGGCGTGCTGGCGGCGCTTGCTTCCAAGAGCGGCAAGATCGGGTTCGTCGGCGGCATGGACATTCCGCTGATCCGACGCTTCCAGTGCGGCTTCGAGCAGGGCATCAAGTACGCCAATCCGAAGGCCGAGCTCATCGCCAACATGACGGGCACCACGCCGGCCGCCTGGAACGATCCAGGCCGCGGCGCCGAGCTCGCCAAAGGCCAGTTCGATCGCGGCGTCGACGTCGTCTATGCCGCGGCGGGCTCGACCGGCATCGGTGTGCTGCAGGCCGCCAAGGACCGCGGCAAGCTCGCGATCGGCGTCGATTCCAACCAGAACCACCTCCATCCCGGCACCATGCTGACCTCGATGATCAAGCGGGTCGATCTCGCCGCCTACAACAGCTTCAAGGCGGCCAACGACAAAAGCTGGAAGGGCGGCATCGCGGCGCTCGGGCTCAAGGAGGGCGGCGTCGACTGGGCCCTCGACAAGGACAACGAGAAGCTGGTGACGCCGGAAATGAAGGCCAAGGTCGAGGCGGCCAAGGCCGACATCATCGCGGGCAAGATCGCCGTCCACGACTACATGAGCAACAACGCCTGCAAGTGAGGCGCCGCTTGCGTCGGGCATCGCCGCCGCTGGCGGTGGTTCTTGTCGATGGCGCGAGTGGTGGGTGATGGCCGCGACGATCCCCGCCATTGAGCTCTCCGGCATTGAGAAGTCGTTCGGCAGCGTCCATGCCGTGCGCGGCGTGTCGCTCGCCATCACCAAGGGCGCGATCACCGGCATCGTCGGCGAGAACGGCGCCGGCAAGTCGACGCTGATGAGCATCCTCTATGGGCTCTATCGCGCCGACGCGGGCGAGATCCGGATCGACGGCCAGCCCGTGCGCATGGAGAGCCCGCACGATGCGATCGCCTACGGCATCGGCATGGTCCATCAGCACTTCATGCTGGTCGATACCTTCACGGTGCTCGAGAATCTGGTGCTGGGGGCAGAGGGTGGCCCGCTGCTGGCGGGTGGCATCGCGGCGGCGCGCACCGAGCTCGAGCGGCTGGCCCGTGAGTACGGTCTCGTGGTCGATCCCGACGCGAAGATTGCCGACCTGTCGGTCGGCGAGCAGCAGCGCGTCGAGATCCTCAAGGTGCTGTTCCGCGGCGCCAACATCCTGGTTCTCGACGAACCGAGCGCAGTGCTGACGCCGCAGGAGACCGACCAGCTGTTCCGCATTCTGGCGACGCTGAAGGAGCGCGGAGTCACCGTCGTGCTGATCACCCACAAGCTGCGCGAGATCATGGCCGCGACCGACCATGTCTACGTCATGCGTCAGGGCCAGATTGTCGCCGACCGCCGCACGACCGATACCGATCCCGAGGAGCTGGCCGCGCTCATGGTCGGCCGCAAGGTCCGCCTGCGGCTCGACAAGGCTCCAGCCAGGGCGGGGGAGGTGCTGCTGGCCGCCGAGAAGCTGTCGCTGGTCGATCATCGTGGCGTGCGGCTGCTCGACAATGTCGACCTGGAGCTGCGCGCCGGCGAGATCGTCGGCATCGCCGGCGTCTCGGGCAATGGCCAGACAGAGCTTCTCCAGATCCTGTCGGGCATCCGCCGGCCAACCGCTGGCAAGCTAACGGTCTGTGGCCGGATGATCGACGCCCGTCATCCGACCGATCCCGCCGAGGTGCGCGCGCTGGGGCTGGCCCATGTCCCCGAGGACCGGCTGCGGCTTGGCATGGTGGCGGCCTTCCAGGCGTGGGAAACCTCGATCCTGGGCTATCAGGCGGAGCCGCCGGTCTGCCGCAACTACCTGCTCGACGGGCCGGCGGGCGGGCGGCACTGCGCGTCCTTGATGGATCGCTTCGACGTCCGGCCGCGGGCTCCGAGCTTGCGCTCGTCGAACTTCTCCGGCGGCAACCAGCAGAAGCTGGTGCTGGCGCGCGAGATGGAGCGCGAACCGAAGATACTGCTGGTCGGCCAGCCGACGCGCGGCGTCGATATCGGCGCCATCGAGTTCATCCACCGCGAGCTGGTGAAGATCCGCGACAGGGGCTGCGCCGTGCTGGTGGTCTCCGTCGAGCTCGACGAGATCCTGTCGCTCGCCGACCGCATCGTCGTTATGTTCGCCGGTGGCATCACCGGCAGGCTGCCCGCCGCCAGCGCCGACGAGCGCACGCTCGGCCTGATGATGGCCGGGGCCCTGGCTGGAGAGGCAGGCTCGTGATCGTGCGTCGGCCCTTGCCCACCTGGGCCGAGATCGCGGTGCTGCCGCTGGTCAACATTGCCCTCGCCTTCGTCACCGTCGGCATCATCGTCCGCATCATCGGAGTCGATCCGTTTCATGCGCTCAGCCTGCTGGTGGTGGGCGCGGTGGGCTCGTCGGAATCGATCGGCTACACGTTCTACTACACGACCAACTTCATCTTCACCGGGCTCGCCGTCGCCGTCGCCTTCCATGCCGGCCTGTTCAACATCGGTGGCGAGGGCCAGGCCTATATCGGCGGGCTGGGCTGCGGGCTGGCGATCCTGGCGCTCGACCGCTACCTGCCCGCGCCGTTGATGATCCCGTTGGCAATCCTTGCAGCTGCGCTGTTTGGCGCGGCCTGGGCGGCGGTGCCGGCCTGGCTGCAGGCATGGCGCGGCAGCCACATCGTCATCACCACCATCATGTTCAATTTCCTGGCGTCGGCGCTGATGGTCTACCTGATGGTGAACGTGCTGATCGCGCCCGGCTCGATGACGCCGCAGAGCCGCAACTTCGCGGCCTCGGGCAAGCTGCCGTCGATGCACGAGACGCTCGCCGCCGTCGGCATCCATGTGGCGCCGTCGGCCGCCAACGTGTCGATCCTGCTGGCGGTGCTGTGCTGCATCGGCGTGTGGGTGTTCCTGTGGCACACGCCGTGGGGCTACGCGCTGCGCACCATGGGTCACAATCCCGAGGCGGCGGTCTATGCCGGCACCAACCTCCGGCACATGACCATGCTCGCCATGTGCATCTCGGGCGGCCTGGCGGGGTTCGTCGGCGTCAATGAGCTGATGGGCGTGCACCAGCGCATCGTCCTCGACTTCCCGGCGGGCTACGGCTTCGCCGGCATCGCCGTCGCCCTGATGGGCCGCAGCCATCCCGTCGGCATCGTGCTGGCTGCCCTGCTGTTCGGCGCCCTGCAACAGGGCGGCGCCGAGCTCGCCTTCGAGATCCCTGCCATCACCCGCGAGATGGTGGTGGTGATCCAGGGCCTGATCATCCTGTTCTCCGGTGCGCTCGTGAATATGCCGCGCCCCTGGCTGGAGCGGCTGCTCGGCCGCTTGTCGTCGCGGGCGGGCTGATGGACGACCTTCTATCGATCGCCTTTCTTACCCTGGCGGCGACCCTGCGCGTCGCCACGCCGCTGGTGCTGTGCGCCATGGGCGGGCTGTTCTCCGAGAAGAGCGGCATCATCGATGTCGGGCTCGAGGGCAAGATGCTGGTGGCGGCCTTCTTCGCCGCCGCCACGTCGGCCGTCACCGGCTCGGCCTGGGCCGGCGTCGCCGGAGCCATCGTCGCGGCCGAGGTGATGGCGCTGCTGCACGGCTTCGCCTGCATCACTCATCGCGGCAACCAGGTGGTGAGTGGCGTCGCCATCAACATCGTCGCGATCGGCCTCACCGTCGTCTGGGGCACGGCCTGGTTCAACCGCGGCGGCCAGACGCCGCCCCTGGAGGGCGACCAGCGCCTGCTGCCGCTGCTGCTGCCCAACGCCGGCGACAATGCACTGGTCTATGCCGCGCTGCTCTCGGTGCCGCTCACCTGGTGGATCATCGAGCGCACGCGCTTCGGCCTCAGGCTGCGCGCCGTCGGCGAGATGCCGCTTGCCGTCGATACGGCCGGCATCTCGGTGCCGTGGCTGCGCTATCGCGCGGTGCTGTTGTGCGGGCTGTTCGCCGGGCTCGCCGGCGCCTACCTCTCGATTGCCCAGAATGCCGGGTTCAGCCGCGACATGACGGCAGGCCAGGGGTTCATCGCGCTTGCCGCCATCATCTTCGGCAAATGGCGCCCGTTCCAGGCCTTCGGCGCCTGCCTGATCTTCGGCCTGCTCGATGCCATCGCCATCCGGCTGCAGGGCGTGAGGGTGCCGGGCGTCGGTGAAGTTCCCGTGCAATTGATCCAGGCCTTGCCCTATCTTCTCACGGTATTCCTGCTGGCCGGCTTCATCGGCCGCGCGGTTGCCCCGCGCGCCGCCGGCGTGCCTTACGAAAAGGAGCATTAGAGTGGGTGGCGGAGACGACTGATGGACGATCTGCTCCAGCTCGCGCGCAGAATGATGCTGCGTGCCTATGCGCCCTACTCGAAGTTCCATGTCGGCGCGGCGGTGCGCGCCGACGACGGCTCGATCCATGGCGGCTGCAACGTCGAGAACGCGGCCTTTCCGCAGGGCGCCTGTGCCGAGGCGGGCGCCATCGCCGCCATGGTCGCGGCCGGCGGCCGGCGCATCCTGGAGTGCGTGGTCGTCGGGCCGGGCCCGGAAGTCATCACCCCGTGCGGCGGATGCCGCCAGAAGCTGCGCGAGTTCGCGACGGACGACCTGCCTGTTCATCTCTGCGGGCCCGACGGCCTGCATCGCACCGTGACTCTAGGCCTGCTGTTGCCGATGTCGTTCGGGCCGCACCATCTGGAGAAACCATGACCGAGGCGATCGACTCGCGAGCGCCCGGCTTCAAGCCGAAGGTCGCGGTGATTCTGGGCTCTGGCCTGGGCAGCTTCGCCGAGGAAGTGAAGCAGGTCGCGAGCATCCCCTATGCCGAGTTGCCGGACTTCCCCGCGACCACCGTGGGCAGCCATGCCGGCCGCCTGGTGCTGGGACACGTAGGACCGACGCCTGTCGCCGTCCTGCAGGGCCGCGCCCATTACTACGAGCGCGGCAAGGTCGACGAGATGCGCGGCGCCATTCGGGCCGTCGCCGAGCTCGGCTGCGAGACCCTGCTGCAGACCAATGCCGCGGGCAGCCTGCGACTCGACATGCCGCCGGGCTCGGTGATGGCGATCAGCGATCACATCAACTTCACAGGCGTCAATCCCTTGTTCGGCATCGGTCAGGGCGGGAACAGCCGCTTCGTCGACATGGTCGATGCCTATGATCCCGCCCTGCTGAAGAAGCTGCTGGCGGCGGCGCACACCGCCAACGTGCGTTGCCACGACGGCGTCTACATCTTCTTCAGCGGTCCGAGCTTCGAGACGCCGGCGGAGATCCGGGCCGCCCGCGTGCTGGGCGCCGATGCCGTCGGCATGTCGACTGCGCCCGAGACCATCCTGGCGCGCCATGCCGGCCTGAAGGTCGTGGCGCTGTCGCTGATGACCAACTACGCTGCCGGTCTCGTGCCCGGCGCCCTCGGTCACGAGCAGACACTCGCCGTTGCGGGCACGGCGTCGGGCGAAGTGCGGCGCCTGTTGCGCGTATTCCTGGAGACTTACGGATGACGCGGCTTCTTTGTTTGGCCGGCCGCCGTCCGTAGCCCGAGTTCGTGTCGATGTTGCCTCAGGAGATCATCCGCAAGAAACGTGACGGCCATGAGCTGTCGGCTGATGAGATTGCCTTCCTCACCCGGGGCATCCATGACGGCAGCCTGAGCGAGGGTCAGGTCGCCGCCTTCGCCATGGCGGTATTCTTTCGCGGCATGTCGACGACGGAGCGCGTGGCGCTGACGCTCGGTCTGACGAACTCGGGCACGACCCTCGAATGGAAGAGCCTCGCGCTGCCGGGGCCGGTGATCGACAAGCATTCCAGCGGCGGCGTCGGCGACAAGGTGAGCCTGATGCTGGCGCCCATCGTGGCGGCCTGCGGCGCCTTCGTGCCCATGATCTCGGGCCGCGGGCTCGGCCATACCGGCGGTACGCTCGACAAGCTCTCGGCGATCTCCGGCTACGAAGCCCAGCCCGACCTCGCCACGTTCCGCAAGGTCGTGCGCGAGGTCGGCTGCGCGGTGATCGGCCAGACCGACGATCTGGCGCCGGCCGACCGCCGGCTCTACGCCACGCGCGACGTGACGGCGACCGTGGAGTCGATACCGCTGCTCGTGAGCTCCATTTTGTCGAAGAAAGTAGCGGAAGGGCTCGACGGGCTGGCGATGGACGTGAAATGCGGCTCGGGCGCGTTCTGCGACACGGAGGCGATGGCGCGCGACCTTGCGGAGGGTCTCGTGGCGGTCGCCAACCAGGCCGGCCTGCCGACCGTTGCGCTGATCACCGACATGGACCGCGTGCTCGGCCGCAATGTCGGCAACGCCGTCGAGGTCGTCGAGGCCGTCGAGTACCTGAAAGGCGAGGGCACGCGCGATCCGCGTCTGCACGAGGTGACGATGGCGCTGGCCGGCGAGATGCTGGTGCTGGGCGGCCTTGCAGCCGATGCGGCCGCCGGCCGGGCGAAAGCCGAGGCGGCGCTGGCCGACGGGCGCGCCGCCGACGTGTTTGCCCGCATGGTCGCAGCATTGGGTGGGCCGGACGATTTCCTGGCGCAGACGCCGCGCTATCTCGCGCATGCGCCGGTGGTCCGGCCCTGCAGCGCCGAGCGTTCCGGCTACGTCTCGGGCATGGACGCCCGCCAGGTCGGCATTTCCGTGGTGGCGCTCGGTGGCGGGCGGGCTCATGCCGACGACGCCATTGATCCCTCGGTCGGCCTCACCCAGGTCATCGATGTCGGCACCCAGGTCCGCGCCGGCAGCCTGCTGTGCGTCGTGCACGCGGCCAGTGACGCCGATGCCGACCAGGCGATTCGCATCCTGCACCGGGCGATCCGCATCGAAGACAAGGCGCCACCGGCGCGGCCGACGATCATGCATCGGATCGGCCGATGAAGCTCGACCTCGCCGCCTACGATCGCGACGGCTTCCTGGTGCTGAAGGACTTCCTGTCGGCCGCCGATTGCGATGCCCTGCAGGCGCGCGCCGCCGACCTCGTGTCGGCCTTCGATCCCGGCCCCGTCCGTACGGTGTTCTCGACACGCGACCAGGGCCACGCGCGAGACCGCTACTTCCGGGAATCGGGCGGCGCCATCCGCTTCTTCTTCGAGGAGGAGGCAACCGACCAGCCGGTGGCACTCGCTCTCAACAAGATCGGCCACGCCCTGCACGATCTCGATCCCGTCTTCGATCGCATCTCGCGCCAGGCACACTTTGCCGGGCTGGCATCGGCACTGGGCTTCCGCCAGCCATTGCTGCTCCAGTCGATGTATCTCTTCAAGCAGCCGCATATCGGCGGCGAGGTCGGCTGGCACCAGGACGCGACGTATCTCCATACCCGGCCCTCGACCGTGACCGGGTTCTGGATCGCATTGGACGACGCCGACCGCGACAATGGCTGCCTGATGGCCCTGCCGGGCGGCCATCGCGGGCCGTTGCGCCAGCGGTTTCGCCGCGTCGGCGAGGCCATGGTGACCGAGACGCTTGATGCCACGCCGTGGCCCGATACGCCGCCGGTGGCGCTCGAGGCATCGCGCGGCACGCTGGTGGTGCTGCACGGCCTGCTGCCGCATGCCAGCGCGCCCAACCGGTCCGGCCGGTCGCGGCAAGCCTATGCCTTGCACCTGATCGACGGCTGTGCCGAGTATGGGTTAGACAACTGGCTGCAACGGCCGGATTTTCCATTGCGAGGGTTTGCTTGATTGCCAAGGCGGAGCTGCACTGTCATCTCGAAGGGTCCATTCCACCGGCGCTGGCGCGCGAACTGGCGGCGCGCAACGGCCTGGAGTTGCCGCCCGGCCTGATTGGCGCCGACGGCTTCTATGTCTGGACGGACTTCCTGAGCTTCCTCGGCGCCTACGACCTGGTGTGCCAGACCCTGCGCCATCCGAGCGATTTCGGCGACGTGCTCTATGCCTACCTGGCCGGCGCGGCGCGCGAGGGTGCGAGGTATGTGGAGATGTTCTGCTCGCCCGAGCGGCCGGCGGCGCTCGGCATCACATATGGTGCCTGGCTCGACGCGCTGGTACAGGCGATCGACCGGGCCCGCCGCGACTTCGGCATCGAAGGTCGAATCGTCGTCATCTGTATCCGCCACTACGGGCCCGACAGGGCGCTGGCCATGGCGCAAACCATGCTGGCCCAGCCACATCACTACGTCGTCGGCTTCGGCATGGGCGGCGACGAGGCCAAGTACACACCGGCCGAGTTCGCGCCGGCCTATCGGCTGGCTCGCGACAAGGGCTACGGCTGCACCGTCCATGCCGGCGAGGTGATGGGACCGGAAAGCGTGTGGGCAGCGATCCGGGACCTGCCGGTGACGCGTATCGGCCACGGCGTGCGCTCGGCCGACGATCCCCGGCTGATGGAGGAGCTGGCGCGGCGCGGCACCGTGCTGGAGGTCTGCCCCGGCAGCAACGTTGCACTCGGCCTGTACCCCGACCGCGCCGCCCATCCCCTGCACCGGTTGATCGCTGCGGGCGTTCGCGTCACCCTCGGCTCGGATGACCCGCCCTTCTTCCACACCACGCTCGGCACGGAGTACGACAAGGCGGGACTGGGCGAAGCCGAACTGCGAGCCATAACGCGGACGGCGATCGAGGCGTCGTTCGCCGACGAGGCGACCAGACAGAGGCTGTTGAAGGAGATCGGACCATGATCGCACGCAGGTTACTGGCGACGGGGGCTGCGCTCGCCATGTTGTCGTCGAGCGTCGTGCAGGCACAGGAGGTGCAGCCCAACGACCTGCTGCTGGCGACGCTCTGGACGCAGCGCTCGGTCGAATACAAGGCCAACGCGCTCACCGTGTTCGCGCTGGCCAGGATCCGGCTCGACGAGGCGCTGGCCGACAAGAGTTGGACGGCCGCCCCCGGCGAGCAGAAGGGCGACTTCGCGACCCTGCCTCCCGCCGTCATCCTCGATGTCGACGAGACCGTGCTCGACAACTCGCTCTACCAGGTGTGGATGCTGAAGAACAACGCAACCTTCAGCACCAAGACCTGGAACCAGTTCTGTGCCGACCAGGTATCGCGCGCTATCCCGGGCGCGGTCGAGTTCACCAAGTATGCCGATTCCAAGGGCGTGAAGGTGTTCTACATCACCAACCGCGACGCCTCGACCGAGAAGGACACGCGCGAGAACATGCAGAAGCTTGGCTTCCCCATGGGCGGCAACGTCGACACCTTCCTGATGCAGAACGAGCAGAAGGAATGGGGCAGCGCGAAGAGTTCACGCCGTGCCGTGGTGACCAAGGACTATCGCGTGCTGCTGAACCTCGGCGACAATTTCGGCGACTTCGACGACCGCTATCGCACCGGCGAGGCCGACCGGCTGAAGGCCTACCAGGACGACGTGGCCTACTGGGGCAAGCAGTGGCTGATGCTGCCCAACCCGACCTACGGCTCGTTCGATAGCGCGACCTACGGCCACGACTTCAAGAAGCCGGTCGGCGAGCAACGCAAGGCGAAGTGGGACGTGATCGAGACCTGGATCGGCCCCAAGCAATAGGCTTTCCGCCAACCGCCGGCTTGACGCCGTCCGGTCCAGTCAAGATCAGATCGCTGCCTCGGTCTCGGCGTCGAACAGGTGCAGCCGGTTGGGGTTGATGGCGAGCTTCAGGCGCTCGTGCACCTTGGTGCGCAGCATCGGATCGACCGAGGCCACGAAGGTGCTGCTGCCGGCCCGCGTGTCGAGAAGGATCTCCGAGCCGAGCTGCTCGATCACCTCGACCTCGACCTCGAAGCAGAGCTCGGTCGGATCGGCCGGGCTTGCGACGTGCAGGTCCTCGGGGCGGATACCCATGGTCGCCTTGGCGCCGCTGCGGCCGTTGACCCGGCTGGCGATCGGCTGAGGCACGCCGATCTTGATGCCCGGCGCCTCGGCCCACAGCTTGCCGTTCGCGCCGTTCAACGTGACTTCGGCGAAGTTCATCGCCGGCGAGCCGATGAAGCCCGCGACGAAGCGGTTGGCCGGCGTGTTGTAGAGCTCGAGCGGCTCACCGACCTGCTGGACGATGCCGTCCTTCATCACCACGACGCGGTCGCCCAAAGTCATGGCCTCGACCTGATCGTGAGTGACGTAGATCGCCGTCGTGCCCAGCCGCTCGTGCAGCTTCTTCAGCTCGACGCGCATCTGCACGCGCAGCTTGGCATCGAGGTTCGAGAGCGGCTCGTCGAACAGGAAGACCTGCGGATGGCGCACGATGGCTCGGCCGAGCGCCACGCGCTGGCGCTGGCCGCCCGACAGCTGGCGCGGCTTGCGTTCCAGGAGGTTTTCGATGCCGAGGATCGCCGCGGCCTCGCGCACGCGCTTTTCGATCTCCGGCTTCTCGAACTTCCGCATCTTGAGCCCGAAAGCCATGTTGTGGAACACGCTCATGTGCGGATAGAGCGCGTAGTTCTGGAACACCATGGCGATGTCGCGGTCCATCGGCGGCAGGTTGTTGACCACAGTGTCGCCGATGGCTATGTCGCCGGAAGTGATCGATTCCAGCCCAGCGACCATGCGCAACGTAGTGGTCTTGCCGCAGCCCGAGGGGCCGACGAAGACCATGAACTCCTTGTCGCGAACCTCGAGATCGACGTTCTTCACGGCGTGTACGCCGCCGTCATAGACCTTGTTGACGTTGCGAATGCTGACCAGCGCCATGGTTCAACCCTTGACCGAGCCGGTGAGGCCCGAAACGTAGTGTTCGACGAAGAAGGAATAGACGATCGCCACCGGGATCGAGCCCAGCAGGGCGCCCGCCATCAGTGGTCCCCAGAAGAAGACGTCGCCGCGGATCAGTTCGGAGGTGACGCCGACCGGTACCGTCTTCTGCTCGGGTGAGGACAGGAAGACGAGGGCGTAGATGAACTCGTTCCACGACAGGGTGAAGGCGAAGATGCCGGCCGACATGATGCCCGGCACGGCCACCGGCAGGATGATGTAGAGCATCGCCTTGAAGCGCGAGGCGCCGTCGATGCGCGCGCATTCCTCGAGTTCCTTGGGGATGGCCTTGAAGTAGCCCATCATCAGCCAGGTGCAGAACGGGATCAGGAAGGTCGGGTAGGTCAGGATCAGCGACCACGGAGTATCGCCCAGCCTGAAATTCCTGATGATCTCGGCCAGGGGAATGAACAGCAGCGTCTGCGGCACCAGGTAGGTGACGAAGATCGCCGTGCCGAGCCCGCCGGCATAGGGGAAGTTCAGCCGCGCCAGCGCATAGCCCGCCAGCACGCCGCAGAACAGCGAGATCACCGTCGACACCAGGGCGATGAACATGGTGTTGACCATCCACTGCGCGAACGAGGTCTCCTCGAACAGGTAGAGGACGTGGTCGATGGTCGGATTGTTGGTCCAGAACGGCTGGTAGTTCGCCGCGTTCCACGGCCGGTAGAGCTCGCCGTCGGGCCGGAAGGTCGTGATGATCATCCAGTAGAACGGGAAGAGCAGCACGAATACGAAGAGGATCAGCGGGATGTTGTAGAACACCCACTTCCGCCAGACTGCACCTTCGATCATCTCAGCGGGTCTCCACGCGGCGAATGTAAAGGAGCTGCACCACCACGATCAGGAACAGGAACGGGAACATCGCGAGCGAGATCGCCGCGCCCTCCGACAGGAGGCCGGTGCCGATGCCGATCTGGTAGGCGTATGTCGCGAACAGATGCGTGGCATTCGCCGGACCGCCGCCGGTCATCACGTAGACCAGCTGGAAGTCGGCGAAGGTCTGGATCACCGAGAACAGCACCACCACCATCGTGACGGGCAGCAGCAAGGGCCAGGTGACGTGCCAGAAGCGCTGCCAGGGCCGCGCGCCGTCGATCGCGGCGGCCTCCTGCAGCTCGGGGCTGATGGTCTGCAGGCCGGCCAGCAGGCTGATGGCGAAGAACGGCACGCCGCGCCAGATATTGACGATGATGATCGACGTCATGGCGAGGTCGGGATCGCCCAGCCAGTTGATGCGCTGTGTGATGAAGCCGAGCTGGAAGAGCGTCCAGTTGATGACGCTGAAGGTGGGGTCGAACATCCACTTCCAGGCGAAGGTCGACAGCACCGTGGGAATGATGAAGGGCAGCAGGATGAAGGCGCGGATCAGCGCCTTGCCCCTGAAATGCCGGTTGAGCAGCATGGCGAGCCAGAGGCCCAGCGCCAGCTTGAACACCGTAGTGACGCCCGTGTACCAGAATGTGTTCCACACCGAGGTCCGGAAGATGCTGTCGTCCCAGATCTTGTGGAAGTTCTTCAGGCCGACGAACTGACCGTCGATGCCGACGCGCGTGTTGGTCATCGACAGCAGCACGCCCTCGAAGAACGGATAGGCGATGAACAGACCGAGCAGGATCGCGGTCGGCGCAAGCAGGGCGAGCGCCAGCCAGCGCTCGTCCTCCATGCGCCGCAGTCGCGGGATTGGACGGTTCACAACACCCGGGACTGCGGTCACTGCCATGGTCCACTCACTTCAGCTACGCGATTGAAGGCGACCTTACGCTGAATAGATCTTCTTCAGCTCGGACTCGGCCCACTTCACCGATTCCTCGGCCGGCATGCCCTGCACGGCCTTGGCGTACATGTCGGTGATAATGTACTTCGACAGGCCTTCCTGCGCCTTGGCGTCGGGCGCCCCGGCGAAGCCGGGCGCCTGGCCGAGCTTGGCCGCGACCTTGTAGGGCGTCATCACAGGATCGACGTCCCACAGTTTGTCGCTTTCCCACTTTGCCGTGCACGGCGTGGCGAAGCCCTTCTGCGATTCGAAGAACTTGCGGTAGTTCGCCTCCTGGTGAAGCCAGGTCAGGAACTGCTTGGCCGCATCCTGATTCTTCGAATACTTCATGACCATGTTGGACTGCAGCAGGTGGAAGCCGAACTGCCCCGCCGGTCCCTTGGGCAGGGGCGCGTGCAGGATGTCCTTGTTCATCGGCTCGCCCTTCTCGGTCTTGTACTGATCGGGCTTGCGCAGCGTCTCGATGTAGATCGAGGCGCCGTTCAGCGTTGCCGAGATGGTCTGCGACAGGAAGGCTCGGTTGTTGTTGGTGTCGTCCCAGGCGAGGCCGCCCTCGTCCATGCCTTCCTTCCACAGGCCGGTCATGAACTTGACCGATTCGATCGTCTCCTTGGAGTTGAGGACCACGGTCTTGCCGTCGGCCTCGACCTCCTTGCCGCCCCATGACCACATGTAGGGATAGGTGAAGCCCGGCGCGTCGCCGAAGGTATGGCCGAGCGTCTGGCCGAACGGGCGGCCCTTGGCCTTCAGCTTCTTGGCGACGTCGCGATAGCTCTCCCAGGTGTCGGGGAACTTGGTCGCTCCGACTTCGTCGAGCCACGACTTGCGATAGGCGATCATGCCGCCGATCACCGCCCACGGCATGCCCATGTAGACGCCCTTGCCGTTGGAGCAGATCGCCTGGGCATACTTGTAGACGCCGCCCTCCCGCTTGCCGACTTCCTCGGCCAGCGCGCCGACGTCGACGACGCTGTTGGCGTAGAGATGCGTGTAGCTGTTGAACGACATGATCACGTCTGGACCTGCGCCGGACTGGATGCCGGCGGTGATGCGCGGCTGCAGGTCGTTGCCGTTGACGGTCTCGAGGTTGATCTTCATGCCGAGTTCTTTCTCGGCTTGCGGCAGCAGTTCGCGACGGAACATCGTGTCGGTGGCGGGAACGAAATCGACCCACTTCAACCAATGAACGGTCTTCTGCTGGGCGTAGGCCGGCGTACGGCCGGTTGCCAGAATACCGGCCATGCCGCCCATCGCGGCACCACCGGCGAGCTTCAGTACGCTACGACGCTTCGTTTTTGCCATAGGGTGTCCCTCCCAGGACCTGCCGCCTCATTTGGGAACGGCTTGTTTATGGAGGTTATCGTAGGCGGTGCCGCCAAGCGGGCGCAAGTCGATTCGCCCCGCGGAAGCCCGTTTCAAGCTTACAGCAACGCGCTTTGCGACTTTTTCATCCTCGCGTGACGACGCGGCATGCCCCGCAAGAGGTCGTCGATACTGCGGCTCAGTCGCACCGCCTGACGGACGCGCTATAGAGTCTCGGGATCGAGGGTGAACAGTTCCTTGGCCTGACCGACGCCGCGCAACGCAAAGCGTCCGACCGACACCAGGTCGGCGCGATCGGCCACGGGAAGCGCATCGGCGAAGGTCGAGGAGATCAGGATCGGCCGGTCGACCGAGCGGCACATCGAGGCGATGCGGCTGGTCTCGTTGACTGCCGGCCCGACGACGGTGAAGTCGAGCCGGTCGACGCTGCCGATATTGCCGTAAAACACCTCGCCGACATGCAAGCCGACGTACACAGAGGTGACCGGCCGTTCCTCCGCCCGCCGCTTCTCGTTCAACTCCTTGACGCGATGGCGCGCGATCTCCTGCGCCTTGAGAGCGCGACGGCAGGCGTCGGCCAGATCATTGCCGCGAAACAGGGCAAGCGTGCCGTCGCCGATCAGCTTCAGCACGTCGCCGCCCGCCTCATGGACGGCCGTGATGACGGCCTCGGCATAATCGTTCAGCAGCGGAATGATCTCGCTCGGCTTGGCGGTGTCGGTGATGGTGGTGAAGCTGCGCAGGTCCGAGAACCACAGCGCCGCCTCGATGCGGTCGGCCACGCCGCGCTGGATGCGCCCCTTCAGGACGCGCTGGCCGGCATCGCGCCCGAGATAGACTTCGACCAGCGTGTCGGCGACCCTGGCGAGCGCTGCGCTCTTGATCGCAAGCCCCAGCGTCGGCGCAAGCCGGCGCAGGGCCGCGATATCGGCGTCGCCGAAACCCTCGGCATTGCGCGCCGACCAGCTCGAGTAGACGCAGTCCATCTCACCGATCGTGGCGCCTTCGGCGAAGCGACGGACGAAGATGATGTTGTCGGTGTACCCTTGGTCCTTCATCTCCTGGACGCTGGGGAAGTCGATCGGATCGCCGAAGGCGATGCGTCGCCGCAGCTCCTCGCCGCCGGTCTGCAGGAGGTGAAAGAAGGGGCTGCGCTGCCAGGAGACGGCCAGCTCGCCCTCGTTCGTGCGACCGTACTGGGTGGCGGCATCCTCTTCGACATTGTCGTTGCGCCAGCGGAAGACGGTGCCTTCGTGCACGGGATGCAGCGTATCGATGATCAGGAGGGCGCGCGCCAGCGGAAGTCCCGCTTCGTTGCACTTCTCGCAGAACTTGATCAGCAGGTCGGTCTCGCTCGCCCCTTCGAGGCCGCGGCGGACGATCCAATCGGCAATGCGCTCGACATCGGCTGGCTTCACGGACGGGTCCTCGGCAGGGTCAGGCGGCCGTGATCGGCCCGCCCACGCAATATCGGTCGCTCATCGCCGATCGCAAGACCGGCGGCAAAAGATCACTGCGCAATGCACAATCAGGCTGCCGAGTTTCGGAAATGGCAGGCGGCGCGATGACCTTCGGCAACGGCTTCCAGTGCCGGCACCTGGCTGATGCACCGATCGGCCTTCATCGGGCAGCGAGGATTGAAGTGGCAGCCCGGCGGCGGGTCGAGAGCGCTGGCAATCTCGCCGTGCGCCTTGGCACGTGCGACCTTGGCGTCGGCGCGATGGAAGGGGTCGGGGATCGCCGCGATCAGCGCGCGCGTATAGGGATGGCGTGGATCCTCGAAGATCTCCTGCCAGCCGCCCTGCTCGACGATGCGGCCGAGATACATCACGGCCACGCGGTCGCTGACATGCTCGACCACGCCGAGATCGTGGCTGATCAGGATATAGGCCAGGCCCATCTCGTCCTTGAGCTCGAGCAGCAGGTTGATGATCTGGGCGCGGATCGACACGTCGAGCGCCGACACCGGCTCGTCGCAGATCACCAGTTTGGGCTGCAAGATCAGCGCCCGCGCGATGCCGATTCTCTGGCGCTGGCCACCGGAGAATTCGTGCGGATAACGGTCGGCGTGGTCGGGTCGGAGCCCCACCTTGGCCAGCATGTCCATCACCCGATCGTCGACTTCGCCCTTGTTGCCTGTACCGTGGATGCGCAGGGGATCGGCCAAGGTGCGGCGCACGGTCTGGCGCGGGTTGAGCGAGGCGTAGGGATCCTGGAACACCATCTGCACGGTGCGCGCCGTCTCCATGCGGTCGCGCGCCGAGAGCTCGTGGCCGTTCAGCCGAATGTTGCCGCGCGTCGGCGGCTGCAGGCCCATGATTGAAAGAGCGAGGGTCGACTTGCCGCAACCCGACTCGCCCACCAGGCCGAGGCACTCGCCGGGCTTGACCTCGAGGCTGACGCCATCGACGGCCTTCAATGTCTTGACGCCGCCTTTCAACGCGCTGCCGACCCGGAAGTGGACGGCGAGATCGTCCAGCTCGAGCAGCTTGCTCTGTGGCTTGGCGGGGAGCGTGTCACTCATGGTGATGACACCGCACGAGGCCGTCGCCCAGCGCCGTGATCTCCGGCGCGGTCGAGCGGCAGATGTCGGTTACCGACGGACAGCGCGGATTGAAGCGGCAGCCGGCGGGATAGGCCGCGATCGAGGGCACGACGCCCGAGATTTCGCGCAGGCGCTGTCGGCCACGCTTCGACCGTTCGCCGAGTCGCGGCAGCGAATCGACCAGGCCCTTGGTGTAGGGATGGTGCGGTGTGGCGAAGATCGCCTCGGCATCCTGGCTTTCGACGATGCGGCCGGCATACATCACGGCGACGCGCCGGCACATGTTGGCGACCAGGCCGAGGTCGTGGCTGATCATCAGGATGGCGGTACCTTTGGCGGCGCAGAGCTCGGCCATCAGGTCGATGATCTCGGCTTGCACGGTAACGTCGAGCGCAGTGGTCGGCTCGTCGGCGATCAGCAGGTCGGGCCGGCAGGCGAGCGCGATGGCGATCATGACGCGCTGGCGCATGCCGCCGGAAAGCTGGTGCGGAAAGTCCTTGATGCGTCGTTCTGGAGAGGGCACGCGCACCTGGCGCAACGCATCCTCGGCGCGATCCATGGCCTCGCTCCACGACGCGCTCTGGTGCAGCACGAACATCTCGGCGATCTGCCGGCCGACAGGGGACAGCGGATTGAGCGCCGTCATCGGCTCCTGGAAGATCATGCCGATCCTGCTGCCGCGCAGCTCGCGCAGGCGGGCCGGAGAGGCATTCTGGATCTCCTCGCCGTCGAGCACGATGCGACCTTTGCCAATTCCCAACGGACGGCGCAGCAGGCCCATGACGGCCAGCGCCGTGATGCTCTTGCCGCAGCCCGATTCGCCGACCAGCCCGAAGGCCTCGCCACGGCCGATCTCGAAGGAGACGTTCTCGACGGCGTTGTAGGTGGCGGCATCGCCGTCGAGGGTGATGTGCAGGTCGTCGACCTTCAGCAGCGGTGCGGTCATGCGCGCCTCGTCTGCGACTGCGGATCGAGGATGTCGCGCAGCCCGTCGCCCAGGAGGTTCAAGCCGAGCACAGTGAAGAAGATGGCGAGCCCAGGGAACACCGACAGCCAGGGTGCGGCACGGATCTGGTCACGCGCCTCGGACAGCATGCTGCCCCAGCTCGGGAAGGGCGGCCGGATGCCGAGGCCGAGGAACGACAAGGCCGCCTCCGCCAGGATCGCGCCACCCATTCCGAGCGTGGCGATCACGATCAGCGGTCCCAGGATGTTGGGCAGGACCTGGGTGAACATGATGCGGAAGTCGCCGTAGCCCAGGATACGCGCCGCCTGGACATAGCCCTGGCTCTTCAGTGACAGGACCTGGGCGCGGGCGATGCGGCAGGAGTAGGACCAGCTCGTGAGGCCGAGCGCGATGACCAGGCTCACCAGGCCGGGTCCCAGGATCGCCATGATGGCCAGCGCGAAGACCAGCGAGGGGATGGCCAGCATCAGGTTGGTGAGGCCGCTCACGAAATCGTCCCACCAGCCGCCCCAGAAGCCGGCGGTGAGGCCGAGCGTGACACCGATCAGGCTGTTGCAGATCTGGCTGACCACGCCGACGGTGAGCGAGATGCGCGCGCCGTAGCAGATGCGCGAGTAGATGTCGCGGCCCTGAGCATCGGTGCCGAACGGGAATTCCCACGACGGCGGCAGCTCGGCGTTCATCAGGTTGGCGTCCATAACCGGATCGGTGAGGGCGATCCAGGGCGCGAACGCGGCGACGCCCATGGCGAGCGCGACCAGGCTGCCACCGACCCAGGTACTGGTGCCCCACTTCATGGCGCGTTCATCCGCATGGCTCAGCCGTAACGGATGCGCGGATCGATGACGACATAGGCGAGATCGACCAGCGTGTTGATGAAAAGAAAGAACAAGACGATCATGAGGATGCAGCCTTGAACGGCCGGCATGTCGCGCTGGAAGACCGAGTCGACCATCAGCGAGCCCACGCCCGGCCAGGCGAACAGTTTCTCGACCACGACGGCCTGGCCCATCAACGAGCCGAACTGCAGGCCGACGATGGTCACAACCAGCACCAGGGCGTTGCGCAGCACGTGCCATTTCACGACCAGCCGCTCGCTCATGCCCTTGCTGCGGGCGGTGCGCACGAAATCGGCGTTCAGCACGTCGAGCACGGCGGCTCTGGTGGTCCGCGCCAGCAGCGCCATCGGGCCGACGCCGAGCGCGATGGCCGGCAGGATCAGGTTGCGCAGGCCACCGTCGCCATAGCCGAAGCTCGGCAGCCAGTTCAGCGTCAGCGCGAACAGGTACATCAACATCAGGCCGAACCAGAACTGCGACAGCGACAGGCCCGAGATGGCGGTGACCATGGACACCGTGTCTATGAGGCTGCCGGGCTTCAAAGCCGCCAGGAAACCCAGGGTGACACCAAGCAGGATGGCGAAGGTCATGGCGGCGAAGACCAGCTTCAGCGACGGCCAGACTCGCACGGAGATCAGCTTGGTCACCGGTTCGCGGGTACGGAACGAGGTGCCGAGATCGCCGGTGACGAGCTTGCCCACATACTTGATGAAGCGCTCGTGGAGCGGGTCGTCGAGACCCATCTCCTTGCGCATGCGCTCCATGACGGCGGGATCGATGACCGAACGGCCGTCCTCGTTCATGCCCGAGATGAAGCTTCCGGGCAGGACGCTGAACAGCAGGAACACCAGCGCGATGACGGCCAGCAGGGTGGGGATTACGTTGCCGAGGCGACGAGCGAGGACGAGAAGCATGCTTCAAGAAGCGACGCGCCACTGGCGCGTCGCCGTCTACAACTTGGTTATTTCGCTGGCGACTTCGCGTCGACCCAGATGTCCTCGGGATACTGGTGAGTGATTTCGGTCGGATTGGCTTGCAGGCCGTGGATCCATGGCTGATAGGCCAGCACCGCCTTGTTGTAATTGAAGAACCAGATCGGAGCTTCGTCGTAGATCAGGTTGTTGGCCTGACGCAGCAGGTCGGTGCGCTTGGCGGGGTCGATACTGGCCGCGGCGTCCTCGAACAGCTTGTCGAAGGCAGGATTGCTGTAGCCCGTGTAGTTGCAGGCCGTGCGCGGCGTCTTGGAGTAGTAGCAGCGCATCGTCGTAAGCGAATCGGGCCCGGTCAGGTTCGAGCCGATATAGGCCTGATGCTCGCCCTTCATGGCGATGTCGGTCAGAACCGTGACTTCGACCAGCTTCGGCTTCAGCTTGATGCCGACCTTGGCCAGCATGGGGATGATTGCCTCGACGATCGGCAGGCCCCAGCTTTCATTCTGGCTGGTTGTCAGTTCGAACTCGAAGCCGTTGGGATAGCCTGCCTCGGCCAGGAGCTTCTTGGCCTTTTCAGGATCGAAGGCATAGGGCTTCAAGCTCTTGTCGAACGCCGTCGAGGAAATCGGCAACCAGCTTACCGCGCGGTAGGCCTTGTCCTTGACCAATCGCTTGATGATGAGGTCGGCATCGATGGCGTGGTTGATCGCCTGGCGCACGCGCTTGTCGGCGAACGGCTTGTAGCTGTGGTTGAAGGTCATGGCGCGGGTGAACATCTCTGCCACTTCCAGAATGCCGTTCTTGAGCTGCGCGTCCTCGCGGTAGGCGACGTACTGCGCCGGCCCGAGGATCGAGGTGTCGATTTCCTTGTTGCGGAAGGCGACGTCACGCGCGGCGGCCTCCGCCATGATCAGCACTTCGAGCTTGTCGGCATAGGGTTTGCCCTGCTTGTAGAACTTGTCGAAGCGCTCGGCGACGACGCGCGAGCCCGGGATGTGCTCCTTGAACTTGAAGGGACCCAGGCCCACGGGATTGGCGGCAAAGTTGCCCTTTTCGACCTCTTCCTTCGGCAGGATCGCGGTGGAGCCGGCGAAGAAGGAGTAGCCGGGATCGACTCGGTCGGTCAGCGTCATCTCGAGCGTGAAGTCGTCGATCTTCTTCAGGCCCGAGATCTCCTTGGCCTGGCCCTTTTCGACCTCGACCGCTCCCTTGATGACGCGCACGTAGCGGGCGGCGGGGTAGCCTTTGCTTCCGTCCATGATGCGCGTGTAGGACCAGATGATGTCGTCGGCCGTCATCTTGCGGCCGTTGTGGAAGTAGGCGTCGTCGCGCAGCTTGTAGGTATAGGTGAGCCCGTCCTCCGACGGCGTCACCGACTTGGCAAGCTCCAGCACCAGCTTGCCGTCCTTCGAATCCCAGTTGTAGAGGGTGCGCTGCAGTGCCTTGTTGACGATGTCGTCCTGGGCCCGCGGTGTGGTGTGCGGGTCGAGGCTGCCGAAGCTTGCGGCATAGGGTCCCGTCATGCGGATCGTGCCGCCCTTGCGCGGCGTGTCCTGCGCTATTGCGACGCCTCCAAGGGCGATCATGGCAACGGCGGTCAGGCCCAGAAGTTTTCGCATCTTCATCCCTCTTGAATTCTTTCGTTGGCGCGCATTCCATCCCTACTAGGTGCTGCGTGCAAGAGGAATGCCGAAAATGACAGCCTTGGCGAATTGCCTGCTCATCGTGACGGCCGAGGTCGACGCTGCGGTCGAGGTCGATTGGAATCGCTGGTACGACGAGGTCCATGTACCCGATGTGCTGGCCTGTCCGGGCGTGCGGGGCGGGCGGCGCTATATTTCTGCCGGCAAGGCAGTCGAGTGGGAGCGTGGGCAGAGACGCGAGCCCGCGGCAAAGGTCTATACCGCCGTCTACGAGCTCGATTCGCCCGCTGTCGTGGAGACCAAGCAGTTCCTTGCCATGCGCGGCTGGCACCACTTCGCGCCCCATGTCCGCTCGCTGACACGAGTTGTGGTGGCGGCGGGCTAGGCTGCAAATGCTGATGCGCCTCCGGCACGCAACCTCGATGCCGCCGGCACATTACCCCTGCATGCAAGTATGCGAAGTCATGACTCGCCAGGTCGAGACGGTAGCGCCGGACGCCTCGCTGCAGCAGGCGGCAATGGCCATGGAGGCGATGGGCGTGGGCTCCCTGCCGGTCTGTCAGGGCCGTCGCCTGGTCGGCACCTTGACGGATCGCGACATCGTCGTGCGCGGTGTGGCCACCGGGCGCTCGCCGGTCGAGATGGAAGTGCGCGAGTGCATGACCGAGGACATCTCCTGGGCCTTCGAGGAAGAGGACGCCGAGGAAGTGCTGGCACGCATGAAGGCGCTCCAGGTGCGACGGCTGGCCGTGCTCGACAACGAGAAGAATCTGGTCGGGATCGTGTCCCTGGGCGACATCGCCACCGAGCCACGCGCCGCCGACCTCAAGGAAGTCGGCGAGGCGATCGCGGAGATTTCTGAGCCGTCACGGCCGCAGAAGTAGTCTTCAGGACCGCTGGCCCTCGGGCCGGCGATGCGCGAACCTGAATGGTCCGCGCTCCGATCAAGCCGGCACGCAGTAGCCGTCGCGGCGTGGATCGCAGCCACCGGTGAAGGTGCCATCCCTCAGTGCCACGCCCTGCATGCCGCCGACCTTCATCGTCCAGTCCGGGCCTGAGCTGAGATCGTGGCCACGTGAGCGCAGCTCGTCGCGCACTTGCGCATCGACCCGCGATTCCAGCAGCACGGCGCGGCCGTCGGTGAGACGCGCGCGCGGCGCCTCGATCGCCTGCTGCAGCGGCAGGCCGAAATCGACGTACTGCACCATTGCCTGCACCTGGGTCTGCAGGATGCCGTAGCTGCCGGGCGTGCCCAACGCCAGTACCGGCTTGCCGTCCTCGGTAACGATCGACGGCGCGACGCAGATCGGCATGGCGTCGCCCTGCTTCACGCGATTGGGGCTGCCCGGCGTCACATCCGCCCAGTACAGGAAGTTGTTGAGGCAGATGCCGGTGCCCGGCACCACCACGCCCGAGCCGAACACGCTGCCTAGGCTCTGCGTCACGCACACCATGTTGCCGTGTTTGTCGGCGATCGAGAACGAGGTGGTGTGCCCCTCGGTCGCCGGCGGCGTCCACTGCTCTGTCGGCCCGGTCACCGGCTTGCCGTCACGCACCCGAGCCCGCAGGCTCTCGACATGGCCGTCCGACAGGAGCTCGGCGAGCTTCTGCTGCGAGGGCGCGCCGTTGGCGATGCGAACGCCCGCCGCGATGCGGATGGCGCGCAGCACGGTGTCGATGTGGTCGGTGCCGTTGCGCGGCAACTTCGCCAGGTCGAAGCCTTCGAGGATGCGCAAAGTCAGCAGGTACTGGAACGCCTCGCAGGGCGGCGGCGGCACGTTGATGGTGCGGCCGCGATAGCTCGCCGCCACAGGATCGATCCACTTCGGACTGGTGTCCATCAGGTCGTCCATGGTGAGCGTGCCGCCAAGCTCGGCCAGCCGCTCGATCAGCTTCTTGCCGAGCGCGCCGCCATACATCAGCGACGGGCCTTCGGCCGCCAGGGACTCCAGCGTCCTGGCGAGGTTGGGCTGCTTCAGCACTGCGCCCAGGGACGGCCGGCCGCCGTCGATGCCTTCGAGATAGGTGCGCGACCATTCAGGATAGAGTGCCGACTGGCCGCGCATCTCGCCGCTGACACCGCCGATCTCCTCGACATTGAATTCGATCAGGGCGTAGCCGTCGCGGGCAACCCGAATCGCCGGCGCGAACAGCTCCGGCAGCTTCCTGGTGCCGTAGCTGTTCACCATCTCGCACCAGCCGGCGAGATTGCCCGGCGAGCCGACGGGAATGGGGCCGCGCAGGATCTGCTCGCGGCGGCTGAGCTTCTCCAGCGGGAACTTGCGCGGGATCAAGCTCATGAAATTGAGCGAGCGCACGCGCCGCTCGGAGGCGATGTAGCAGGTTGCCATGCCCATGCCGGCGAGGCCGGACATGTACGGCTCGACCACGTTCAGGGTCGCCGCCGTCGCCGCCGCGGCGTCGAAAGCGTTGCCGCCGTTACCGAGGATTCGCGCGCCCGCAGCAGCGGCCAGCGGATGGGCGGCCGCCACCATGCCGTGCCGCGATGCGATCGTCGGACGCTTGCCATGCTGCAACATCGTTTTCTCCCCAAAAGGCGCACGGGCCCGAAGGCGCGCGATGGTGCCGCCTCGGCAGCGTCTCGGCCAGCAACAATTGCGCCCGAGCATCGGCCGAGGGACAATCGAGCCATGCAGCGGGATGGGCGTAGACTTGAATTCGGCTGGTTCCTGCCGACGGCGGGCGATACGACCGCCTACGGTTTGGCCAGCGCACAGGTGGCGTCGTCGTTGCCGCTGTTCGACCGCGTGGTCGCGGCGGCCGAGGCGGCAGGCTTCGAATACATGCTGGTGCCGGTGCAGACCGCGTGCTGGGAGGCCTGGATCTCGAGCGCGATGATGGTGGCCCGGTCCAAGTCGATCCGCATGCTGGTGGCGGCGCGGCCGTCCTACATAAATCCCGTCCTGCTGGCCAAGATGATAGCCACATTCGACCAGCTCTCGGGTGGTCGCATCTGTATCAACCTGATCGCCGGACAGAGCGAGGCGGAGAACGAATCCGAAGGCATCAAGTGGGGCAAGCAAGAGCGCTACGAGATCATGGACGAGGAGGTCTCGATCCTGAAGGCGCTGTGGACCGCGCGTGGTCCGCTCACTTATGACGGCAAGTTCCATCAATTGAAGGGTGCGCAGATCCGGCCGCATCCGCTGCAGAAGCCCTATCCGCGTTTTTACCTCGGCGGCGGCTCGCAACAGGCCTGGGAGATCTCGGCCAAGCACTCCGACGTCCATCTTTTCTGGGGCGACACCTACGAGCGCATCCGCGCCAACATGGCCGTGATCCGCGGCATGGCAGCCCGCCACGGCCGCGAGGACGACATCGGCTTCGGCATGCGCCTGCAGATCGTCTGCCGCCAAAGCGAGAAGGAGGCCTGGGAGTTCGCCCACGAGCTTGTCGGCCATGCCAGCGAGGCCCAGAAGGCGTTCGTGAAGGAACGCTTCGCGACCTCCGAAGCCAACCGGCGGGTGCGCGAGCTCGCAGCCCAGGGCGAGGTAATCGAGCGCAACCTGTGGACCGGCATCACGCAGGTGCGGCCGGGCGCAGGCATCGCCATCGTCGGTACCCCCGAGCAGTGCGCCGAGACCCTGCAGGATTTCATCGATCTCGGATGCCACTCCTTCTGCCTCTCGGGCTACCTGCACGACGAGGAGGCGGAGCGCTTCGGCAAGTGGGTGATGCCGATCCTGCGCGAACGCAACCGCGAGCGCATGCTGGCGGCCTGACGATGCGCCGCGGATACATTCTCTAGTCGAAAGCCAGTCACCAAAGACACCGAGCGTCAGGATCCAATGCACCAACTGTCTCCCCCGCAATGCTCATCTCGAGCAGACGA